>CAZQJH010000164.1:0-2566 GCA_964593515.1 uncultured Erysipelotrichaceae bacterium | reverse complement strand
TTCAAATGGTAAGGGTGTCGTGCCAGTTGAGGCTAATGGAAATGTTCGTAGTGCTGGTACGGTACCATATGACTGGGATGCTTATACCGATATTGGTGTACGACCAGCTATTTGCATAAAATCATCTGAAACAACAACCACAGCACAAAATATGAATCTTTTTGGCTATGATTCAAATACAAGTCTGGATAATGAACCTGATTTGTGGGGCAATAATGGCTATAGCTCATCTACTGAATCAGGTGGAAAGTGCATTGTTTGTAATGGTACGGGATATGTTAGGTATTATTATGGTAGCAGTGATTTAGAAGCTTGGCTAAGTGGACATGATGCATATACAGTTGGAACCTGCACAAGCTGTGGAGGAACAGGTAAGTCTTAATAAGTTCTACATAATAATTTGACAGTTAGAAAAGTAAAAAAGGTGCTTATGTCCTTTATTTAAAGGACGATAGCACCTTTTGTTGTATGTTGTTTAATATAGTAATAAATAGCTTCATATTCATCTTTATTACTTTTATCTAATTTAGATATATCAACCAATTTATCTAAAACTAAATCTTCTGAAATTTTCAGAAATAAGAGCGAGCACCCATATCATAAAAGAATGATTAATATAAAAAGATTCAGCATTTTGTGTTAGAATGTATAAAAAGGAAGTGATATTATGAATCGCAATGATCCAACTTGGAATCCATGGCATGGATGTCATAAATATAGTGAAGGTTGTGCTAATTGTTTTATGTTTTATTTAGATGAAACTAGAAAGCAAGATGGTAGTGATATTCATAAGAATAAAACTAATTTTGATTTACCCCTTAAAAAAGATCGTTTAGGTAATTATAAGTTAAAACCAGGAAGTTTTGTGCGTGTTTGTATGTCTTCAGATTTCTTTTTAGAAGAAGCTGATGAATGGCGAAAGGAAGCTTGGGATATTATTAGACAACGTAAAGATGTTACTTTTTCTTTATTAACTAAACGAGTAGAACGTATTGAAGCTTGTTTACCAGATGATTGGAATGAGGGATGGGATCATGTACATCTTGCGGTATCATGTGAAAATCAACGCTGTGTTGATTTGCGTTTACCAATCTTATTGAAATTAAAAGCTAAACATAAATGGGTGAGTATTAAACCTTTTATTGGTGAAGTTGATTTAGCTAAATATTTAGAAACAAAAGAAATTGAAACAGTTTTAGCTGGTGGGGAAAACTATGGTGGAAATCGTCCTTTATATTATGAGTGGGTAAAAAAGTTATATGATCAATGTCTTAAATATGATGTGGAATTTATTTTTGGTCAAACCGGTAATGTCTTTGTGAAAGATGGTAAAACTTATCATATTGATGATTATGAAACCCAAATTAAACAAGCATTAGCCTCAGGTTTACAAAATCGTAAACCTGATGCGCAAGCCTTAATCTTTGATTATATTCGTAAACAAAAGCTTGCGATCATCTCATCAGTAGATGAGATGGGATATCCAGCTACGAGAGCTTTAATTCAACCAGTTCATATTGAAGGAAACGAGTTGTATTTCGCAACTTATGAAGCATCACGTAAAGTAAAACATTATCGTAATAATGCTAAAGCTTGTGTTTATTTTTATGAAGCTAAAAAACAATATAGTGGAGTTGAATTAAAAGGGGAAATGGAAGTTTTATGCGATATGGAAAGCAAACAACGTTTTTATAAACCGTTCTTTAAACGTTTTTATAAATTAGGTATTAATGATCCACAGTATTGTATAATTAAATTTAAAGCTAAAGAAGCCTTTTGTTTTGTTGATCAACAAACGAAATTAATTAGCTTAAAGGAGGATAAAGGTGATAATTAAAAAGATTGTGATTAGTGGTGGTCCTTGTGGAGGAAAATCAAGTGCAATGAAGTATATTAAAGAAAGTTTTTCTTTATTAGGTTATCGAGTCTTATTTATTCATGAAAGTGCTAGTGAATTAATTAGTGGAGGGATTGCCCCATGG
Organism: uncultured Erysipelotrichaceae bacterium; assembly: GCA_964593515.1. Taxonomy (GTDB): domain Bacteria; phylum Bacillota_I; class Bacilli_A; order Erysipelotrichales; family Erysipelotrichaceae; genus JAXJYR01. Next base: position 584 of record CAZQJH010000164.1, on the reverse strand, counting down.
ACTTGTGGAACTAGTGATCAATATCAACTATGTCAACTACGTTATCAAATTGAAAAAGAAAAAATAATAAAATTAGCAGCCGAAACAATGGAAGCTGATAAGATTTTAATTGTTTGTGATCGAGGTACTTTAGATAATAAAGCTTATATGAGTGAAGCTGCCTTCAACAAAGCCTTAGCTATTATGCAAGTTAGTGAAGCTGAATTGTTAGCTGATTATGATGGAGTTTTTCATTTAGTTAGTGTAGCTAATGGAGCTAGTGAATATTATACAATTCAAAATAATGAAGCTCGTAGTGAAACAATCGAAGAAGCAGCTATATTAGATGAGCGTTTAATTAAAGCATGGTCTAAACATCCTCAACATTATATCATTGATAATTCCACCAATTTTGAAAAGAAAATGCAACGCTTAGTAAAAGCAATTGCAATAAATCTAAAAGAGGATATATCTTCTATAATGTAAGCGTTTTTATATAATGCAATTTATTCATTTTTATCTTAAAAATAATTGATAAAGAATAAAATACAACCTGTTTTTGGAGTTTGAGTCTCAAAAATGGTGAGAAAAAGCTTAATGAGCTA
>CAZQJH010000163.1:0-2620 GCA_964593515.1 uncultured Erysipelotrichaceae bacterium | reverse complement strand
GTCACCCCACTCCAAGCCCCACTTGCGGGTATCGCAACTTCTAACACAGATTACACAAACAGTATGGCATACAACAGTACCTACAAAGGTCTTGCCGATAACTACTGGTATCAATATGTAATCAAGGCAGTTGCAAAGGATGAAGCAGGGGAACCAGTTGCTGCGAAAGTAACAGGAGTAAGCGCTCCAACCTTAGAAAATGTTGATGTTAGCAGTGAACAAACAGTGGGATATATCGCTAATAGCACGGCAGCAAAAGGCGTATTTAAATTTAAAGTGGAAACACCACAAGATTATGAATTAGTGAATGTCAAAGTTGGCGAAACAGAGTTAAAGGACGACGAAAACGGAGTTTATAGCTTAACAGATATTAGTCAAGATACAACCATTTCAATTAATTTCAAAAAGAAAGTTACTTATTCTGTAAGGATTACATGGAATCAAACCGAATTCGCGAAGTATACAGTAACCGAGGAAACCTACACTTGGAATCCACTTAATTTGTTTTATTACAAATCAAAGGCAACAGGCAGTTGGAATGATACAAAATCAGTTATGTCAATTACACTTGATAATTCCCAATCCTCAGGCGGCTTCAGTGCAACATTTGATTATGATTCAAAAATTAGTACGACACCAACTTGGACAGGCTTAACGAATAATAAACTTTCTATCGCAGCAAGAGGCACTGAAGAAGTAACCCTTACGCATGCACCATCGGATATGGCAGATACGCCACAGACTCAGGAAAATGGTTCAGAGCTTACACTTGGCACGATTACAATAACACTGAATAAGGAGTAAACATTATGACAAAACAATCTAAGAACAAGCTATTAAAAATCATTTTGCTTCTATTGATTGCAATTCTCGCAGTGCTATTGCTATATCGTTGCGTGAATAAAAATAAAGAAACAACGGTCCTCGAGCCTGATTATAACAAAGTTGAAGAAGATATAAATGCAACAACGATTCCGAACGAAGAGCCTGTCGAAACACCAAGCGTTTCAGAAGGTGGTGGTTCTATGAATTTAGTATTTTCAGATCAAGTTACAGTTGATTCCAATACAGGTGTGGTCACACTGCATTATGAAAATCCATCAGATTCAACACATTCGATCGTAGTCCAAATTATCATTGACCGTGGAGAATCACAATATTTGGTTGCAGAATCTGGTGCAATTCATCCGGGATATATGTTGGAAGAATTGCAAATGGAAGATTATTTGCAATTATCGAATGGTGTTTATGAAGGATACTTAAAATTATACTTTTTCGATAATGCCACTGGAGAACGAGCTACTGTAGATACAAAAATCCCAGTAGAAATTACCGTTCAATAATCAATGTCAGTTTAGGGGGGGAGCCCCACTGAAATAAATAATCAAAAAGGAGAGATTTTATTATGAAAAAAACAATGAGAACATTAGCAGCATTAGGCTTAGTATGTGCAATGGGAACAGTAAGCTTTGCAGCGGAAACAAACACTATTACAAGCGTAACAGCAGGAAGCAATTCTGCAAGCCAATCAGTAAAAGCTACATATTCAAAAACAGGAGAGACACGTAAAGGGGATGCCGTATACAGTGTTAAAATTGATTGGTCAGATATGGGAGTAACATACAAAGTAGTGCAAGACACTGTTTACAAATGGAATCCAAGCCAACTCAAATATGAAAAAACAGATTCTGAACCAACATCTAAAGAATGGGATTCTGAAGATAAAGTAACAATTAACGTTACAAACAGTTCCGATGCAGCAATTAAAGCTACAGCAGCATATAGCAATGCAAAAAATGGTGAAACAATCACTTTTGTAAATGAAACAATCAACTTAGATTCAGCTGCAAAAAACATCTCTGATTATACAGATCAAGATGTAAAAGGAACTGCAACAACAGGAACTTTTGTTGGAACAATTTCTGGTGAAGGTATTACAGAAACAAATACTTTAGGTAACATCACTGTTACAATTGAACCAGGTAACTAGATTACAAAATAATTTTAAAATAATACAAAAGTGATGCTTTATGCATCGAAAATGAAAGGAAATAATAATCATGAAAAAAAATAGTGGATTTACTTTAATCGAATTAGTTGTCGTAATGGCAATCTTAGCAATTCTTGCAGGTGTAGCTGTACCAGCATATTCTGGATATATTAAAAAAGCAAATGAAGCAGCAGATCAACAAAAAATTGAAGCAGTAGAAACAGCAATGGCATCAGCTTTAGCAATGGAAGGTTATGATAAAATTGCTGCTTCGACATATTTTGATGTAGCTATTAATGATAAAACTGTAACAGTTACAGGTGATAACTTAAAAGATGGTGCGACAAACAAAGTTTGGAATAATTTCAAAACATTTTATGGACTAGAAGATAATGCTACATGTACAATTACTCTCAAAGAAAAAACAGTAACAGATATTTATGGTGTTACAAAATCTAACTAAAACAGTTGAAAATTAATTTATTTAATACTAAAAGGCAATGTTGAATTTTTTTTGCATTGCCTTTTTACATTACTAAAATTCTTACTTCTATCTATCATCCTCTATCCCCTCCGAATCCAGTTGACTTTTCTCTTCACATCTGCTATCCTTAAGAAACTTATCTGGGA
>CAZQJH010000162.1:0-2648 GCA_964593515.1 uncultured Erysipelotrichaceae bacterium | reverse complement strand
ATAACACTTAATGATAAATAAATAATAATAACCACAGCTAAACTAGCAAAAGTAATATTTGATGGTAAATAAGCCATAATTAAAGTAATCACAATCGCTCCTATTTTAAGCCATGTTGGTATTTGTTCATGTTTTTTGGTTAACTTCAACCATTCCCATCCTCCCAAAGAAATAATTAAAGCAATCAAGCAATTTAATAATGTACCCCCAAAATATAAAGCTGGAATAACTGCTAATAAAATTAAGATAGCAGTTATAGTTCTAGTTTTCATCTAAACACCTCCATAACGGCGGTTACGAGATGCATATTCATCTAAACAAGCCTGTAATGCTTGATCATCAAAATCTGGCCAAGCTACATCCGTAAAGATAAATTCAGCATAAGCTAATTGATATAATAAAAAGTTAGATAATCGAACTTCCCCACTAGTTCTTATCATTAAATCAATTGCAGGTAAATCTTTAGTAAATAGATATTTTTCAAACTCTTCACAAGTTAAATCGTTATCACGACCATCTAAACAATCTTGAGCATACTTTTGGGCCGCTAAAACAATTTCACGTTGTCCTCCATAATTAAGGGCAAAAACTAATTCTAAACCAGTATTATCTTTAGTTTTTTCTACAGCTCGATTAATAATATCGCGAGTTTCTTGTGGAAAAGCTTCAATTTCCCCAATAAATGATGTTTTAATATTATTTTCCATTAATTCTTTCATATAAGCATCAAAAAATAATTTTGGTAACTTACATAAGTAATTAACTTCTTCATCAGGACGTTTCCAATTCTCCGTTGAAAAAGCATAACAAGTTAAAGCTTTAATTCCTCTTTTGTTACAAGCAATAGCAATTTCTCTTATCGTTTCGGCACCTTTTTTATGTCCTGCCGTTCTTGGTAATCCTCTTTTTTTAGCCCATCGGCCATTTCCATCCATAATAATAGCAATATGTTCAGGTAGTAAATTAGACATAATACTTCCTCCTTATCTCTATAATTATAACATAAATAATACATAATAGTATATGCTTATCAACGCTTTCACATACAAAAACAAAAAGTCTCTATAAAGAGACTTTTATCCTTCAAAATTATCTTGATTTCTTTCGGTAAAAACTTCAAAGATTTGATTTAATAAATCTTCATCTTCAACTCCAAGATAAGTTTCATCTTCATCATCTTCATTACCAGGAATAATTTCAAAGACATGAACAATCATTTCTTCATCTTCTTCATATTCTTTTTCTGGTAATAATACAGCATATTCTTTACCTTCAAAAGGAACTACATCTAATAATTCAAAAGGTAAATCTTCACCACTAGCTGATTTAAAATAAATTACATTACTCATATTAAACCTTCATGATTTCAGCTGATTTTTCGCTTACTAAAGAATCAACTGTTTTAACTGATTCATCAGTTAATTTTTGTACTTTTTCTTGCATACGTTTAACATCATCTTCAGTTAATTCTTTATCTTTTTTAATGTGATCATTTACATCACGACGGATATTACGAATAGCAATTTTAGCTTCTTCACCCATTTTTTCAGCTGTTTTTTTGTATTCTTTACGACGTTCTTCAGTTAATGCAGGAACATTTAATCGAATTTGTTCTCCATCATTTTGTGGAACTAATCCAGTATCACTCATCGCAATAGCACGTTCAATATCATGTAAAGCACCTTTATCATAAGGTTTAACAACTAATTGACGTCCTTCAACAACTTTAATACTAGCAACTTGGTTAATAGGTGTCATCATTCCATAGTATTCAAATTGTACATGGTCTAATAAAGCAGCATTAGCCATACCTGTACGAATTGTTTTTAATTGTGATTGTAAGTTATCAATCGCTTTATTCATTTTAACTTTTGCACTATCTAACATTTTCTTATTCTCCCTTACTAATTACCGTACCGATTTCTTCACCTTTTACGGCTTTTAAAATATTACCAGACTCATTCATATTAAATACAACTAAGTCAATATTATTTTGCATACACATTGTTGTAGCAGTTTGATCCATTACTTCTAAACCTTTTTGAATTAAATCCATAAAAGTTAATGAATCAAATTTTTTTGCATTTGGATCTAATTTAGGATCCGCACTATATACCCCATCTACACCATTTTTAGCCATTAAAATAACATCGGCATTAATTTCACTAGCTCTTAATGCTGCAGTTGTATCAGTTGAGAAATAAGGGTTTCCAGTACCAGCTCCAAAAATAACTACACGTCCTTTTTCCATATGACGAATAGCACGACGGGCAATATAAGGTTCAGCAACTTTTTGCATTTCAATAGCAGTTTGAACACGAGTAGGTACTCCTTCTTGTTCTAAAGCACTTTGAACAGCTAATGCATTAATAACTGTTGCAAGCATTCCCATATGATCACCTTGGATACGTTCAATTCCAAGATTTTCAGCCATTTTACCACGAATGAAGTTTCCTCCACCCACAACAATAGCTAAATCAACTTTCATTTCATAAATTTCTTTAATTTCTTTAGCTAATGCTTTTAATACTTTAGGATCAAAAGCATTACCAGGTGAAGATAAAGCTTCTCCACTTAATTTTAATAAAACTCTTTGATACATGTTATCACTGTCCTTTACTTATCTTCTATATTATAAATAAATATAC
>CAZQJH010000161.1:0-2705 GCA_964593515.1 uncultured Erysipelotrichaceae bacterium | reverse complement strand
AGTATTATGATTTATATTACTTATTAGATTTAGTCTTTAGAAGTAAGTTGAATTCCAAAGAAAAAATAGCTATTTTAGATGACAAATATGGTATACTATTTAATGAAGAAGGAAGAAAGGGTGTGAATGATATGTGTAATGCTTCACTTGGATTAATAAGAACTTCTTTTGAAGATGGACGTAACGAAGGACTTAACGAAGGACGTAACGAAGGAATTATTGCGGAAAGAAAACGTAATGAAGCACAAAATAAACAAGCAATCATAAACTTACATAATCTAAATCTTTCAATCAAAGATATTGCTGCATGTATGAATCGAAGTGTTGAGGAAGTGCAGGCAATTATTAACGAAGCACTTAATTAATCTTTAAAACTTAAATAGACTGATCAATTGATATTGATTGGTCTATTTTTATATATTTTGTTGTAATTTGTCGAATGATTATGTACTGGTTGACCTTGTAAATGAAAGCGGTTGTAGCGTATAATATTATCGCAAAGGATGGTATGAAAGGGTGGTATAATGAAGAAATTATTAATGTCAATTTTATCCTTGACGCTTGCTTTCAATAATTTTAGTGTAGTAAATTTATATGCTGATGAAATTATAAGAGTAACTTCAACTACTGAAAGCAAAGAAATTTTAAAAGCTGGTGTAATTAATGCTAGTGATGAAACAAAAACAAATGGACAACCATTTGCAAGTGGAACAGCACAAAGTTCTACATTTAGAATTCCGGGAATAATTAGTGCTAAAGATAAGGATGGTAAAGAATTCTTAGTAGCAGTAAGTGATGCTCGTTGGGGTGGAACTAATGACTGGGGAGGATTAGATACTATTGCTTCAGTAAGTTACGATAATGGGAAAACATGGCAATATTCATTCCCAATTTATTTCCCTGATTCAAATCGTTTTACTGATAAAACATTATCTACGGTAGCAATTGATCCAGTAGTTGTTCAAGATGCTACAGGTACTATTTGGGTAATGGCGGATATGAATCCAACTGGTATTACTACAGGAGCTACTTATCCTCAAAGTGGTACAGGATTTATTGAAGTAACTAAAGATGGTGTAACAACTAAGCGCTTAGCGCTAACAAGTAATTATGATAAAACAAGTATTAATCCAAAAGATAATGAAACAGATTATGAATACTATGTAGGAGATTTTAATACTGATGGTTATGCACCAGTCTTAAAACGTAGTGATCATAGTGAATCAGATTATTGGGTTGATGCTTACTACAATATCTACTATCATGAAAATAATGAATATGTAGTTAAAGATTTAATCCAAACACAAGTGGATAGTGATCAAACAATTCAACAAAACTGTTTCTATAAAGGATCTAAATTACATGTTTATAATACAGGATATATTTGGGCGGTTAAATCACAAGATGGTTTAAATTGGTCTGATCCAGAAATTTTAAATACGCAAATTAAACGTGAAGATGATAAAGAAACAGCTTTATTAGTTTCACCAGGTAAAGGTTTATTAACATCAACTAACGATATCGTAGTGGGAATGTATGATACTTATAATGGTGAAAATGCTAGTATTATTTATTCTAGTGATAATGGAAAAACATGGACACGAAGTGAAGATGTAAGTGTTACCTCAAGTGAAAATGAATTAGTAGAATTAAGTGATGGTACATTAAGAATGTTCTATCGTAGTAATACAATGCATGTATGCTATGTTGACTGGGTAAGAAGTGTTGAAGATGAAAAAGTAAAATATACTCCACAAACACCAGTTGATATGGGAATTGGGGTATCTTCTAACTGTAATGTAACAGCTACCTTATTAAAAGATACTAAGATTGATGATAAAGATGTTGTTTTAGTAGCAATGCCTGAAGGACCTGGTTCATGGAATCGAGTAAAGGGTCGTATCTTTGTATTTACGATGGAAGCAAATAACAAAATGAATTTAGAATATACTTATCATGTAAATGAAGGTGACTTCTGGTATTCATGTATGGATGAATTAGCTAATGGAAATATTGGAATGTTATGGGAAAATAGTAATGGTACTATGCGTTATGATGAATTCAATATTAAAAATGTATTAGGAATTAACCGTGATTTAAACTTATATATTGGCGATGTATATCATGAAATCTATAAAGATAACATTGATATTACTACACAACCAAGTGATATTGTGAAAGTAAGTAGTGAAGTTAATACTAATGCTGCTTTATATGATCATATTAGTGATACTAATACAATTGCAGCCTTTTCAACAACCCCAAATGCTAATATTGCTTTAGAAGATGCATTATATACTTTTACTAGTGATGAAGAAAATGAAGGTTCATTCTTTATTTATAACGATACTAAAGGATTATATTTAACTAATGATAGTAATGCCGATGCTTTCTTTAATACAACTAAAACTAGTATGAAAGTTGTGGATAGTAATAATAAATTTAAAATTGGTAAAAATAATGATACTCGTTATGTAATGTTCTATCCAACGCAAATGAACTTTAATGCAAATACTAATGGAAGTGATACTGATGGACATTTATTAACTTTATGGGCTAAAAAAGATACAGTTGAAATTGATGATTTAATTGCTGGTTATGAAGTTGTTAGTGAAGTAGAAAGTGGAAAACAATATTTAATTACTTATGTACAAGGTTCTAATGTCTTTGTTTTATATCCAACTAATGGTAAAGCTAATCAAACT
>CAZQJH010000160.1:0-2845 GCA_964593515.1 uncultured Erysipelotrichaceae bacterium | reverse complement strand
GAGCACTTGACTTTTAATCAAGTTGTCCGGGGTTCGAGTCCCCGGTGGCTCATTTGTTGGACAGTATAATCACTGGTTTTACAGTGGTTATGCTGTTTTTTTGTTATACAGTTTTGCTATATAGTATGCATATAACAAAAGTAATGGATTTTATGACACATGGGATAAATATTATTTGGAATAGACAGAAAACGTTTTTGATTTTCTGTTTTTTGTAAGACTATTGGCTTGTTAGTTATATAATTTCGTTGTATACTGAGGATAGTTGATATGGTTTGGCTATAACGAGCGTATAGTCGATATAGAAAATATTTCGTGATAGTTTTGTAACAGACTTTAAAATGAGATGGGAGATGGAGGAATATATATGGAAAAAAGACTCGAACCATTATTTACACCATGGAAGATTGGTAATTGCGAGATTAAAAACCGCATTGTTTTGACATCTATGGGCGGCACAAATTTATTAGGGTGGATGGAAAATAATCACTTTGATAAAGAGGGGGCAAAATTTATTATGGAGGTAGCAAAAAATAATGTCGGTTTGGTGCTTCCAGGGTGTCAGGCAGTATACAATCCGATGTTTGGTCAGTGGCTGTACAAAAATGAAAAAATGTACAAGGATTTGGCGGCTTGGTTACCGGAGTTTCATAAAACGGGAGCGAAACTGTTTGTACAGTTGACAGCAGGATTTGGACGTTCTTTTACAATCAGTTCCATGATGGAGATGCTTTATACGAATAAGGTGCTTCGTACTGTAGCAAAACCAATTATGGATTTGGATAAGATTACGGCAGCACCGAGTCCGTCGCCGAACCGTTGGTCAGATAAAGTACCGTCCAGAGAAATGACAGTGGCTGAAATCAGGGAATTTATCACGGCATTTGGTAAGACTGCAAAGCTGTTAAAAGATGCAGGCGTAGACGGTGTGGAAATTCATGCAGTGCATGAAGGGTATTTGTTGGACCAGTTTACTTTAAAGTATGTAAATAAGCGTACAGATGAATATGGCGGTTCTTTTGAAAACCGTTATCGTTTTGCGGTAGAAATCGTAAAAGAGATTAAAAAGAAGTGTGGTGATGATTTTCCGGTATCTTTGCGTTACAGCGTAGAGTCTAAGACAAAGGGATTTCGAAAGGGGGCATTGCCGGAAGAAGATTATGTGGAAGTCGGTCGTGATATGGCGGAGTCTGAGAAGGCTGCAAAGTATTTGCAGGAAGCAGGATACGATATGCTTAATTGTGACAATGGTACTTACGATGCGTGGTACTGGGCTCACCCGCCGATTTATATGCCGGAAGATTGCAATTTAGAAGATGTAGCACATATTCGTAAATTTGTAGATATTCCTGTTGTATGTGCAGGTCGTTTAAATCCGAGAACAGCAGCAGATGCGATTGCTGACGGAAGAATTGACGGTGCAGGATTTGCACGTCCGTTCCTTGCAGACCAGCAGTGGGTAACGAAGCTGATGCAGAGCAGGGAGGAAGATATTCGTCCGTGTATTTATTGTCACAATGGCTGCTTTAATATGTGTCATTATAAAGGTGTGCCAAACGATCAGGAGCTGTCTGATTCCCTGCATTTGGCTCGCTGTGCAGTCAATGCGGAGACGATGCAGTGGAATAAGCATAAGATTGTTAAAACACAAAATTCTAAGACGGTGCATATTATCGGCGGCGGTATCGGTGGTATGGAAGCGGCTCGTGTATTAAAACTTCGTGGTCACAATCCGATTATTCATGAGAAATCTGATAAGCTTGGCGGTACATTTATTCCTGCAAGTGCAGAAAGCTACAAGGGAAAATTGCGTGATTTGCTCGCATGGTATAGAAAACAGATGAAAGACCTTGGTATTGAAGTGCATTTACGTGAGGAAATCAAAGATACGGCACAGTTTAACGGTATGCCTGTTATTGTGGCAACCGGTTCCACTGCACGTGTGCTGAAAAATGTTCCGGGACATGAAAAGATGCTGGAGGCATGTGATTATCTGAATGGTGCAAAGGTCGGTGAAACAGTAGCTGTCATCGGCGGCGGTCTGACAGGCTGTGAAATTGCATATGAGCTGGCATTACAGGGTAAAAAGCCTGTTATTGTAGAAATGAAGGACGATTTGATTGCACAGACAGGTGTTTGTCTGGCAAACAGCTCTTATCTGCGTGAGTGGTTTGCATTACATAATATTCCGGTTTATCTGGAGACAGCATTGCAGGCAGTAAAGGACAAGGGAATTGTCTGCAAGGATAAGAATGGTAAGGAAGTAAAGATTGCGTGTGACAGTGTAATCAGTTCTGCAGGTTATATTTCCAATCCGCTTGCACCGGCAGGTAAGAATGTATATCTGGTCGGTGATTGTTTAAAGGTAGGCAATTTAAGAAGCGTTATCTGGCGGGCTTATGAAGTAGCAATGAAGATTTGATGTAATAGTTCAGTCATAAGATAAAACAGAATTCGCATGGCTGAATGGTTACAATTTGATAAGGAGGGTATCCGATATGAAATTAACAAAGGAGCAGCAGGCAATCTTGGACGGTGAAAAGGGAGAGGTATTGTCAAAGATTATGAAAACACTGGTGCGTTATGGAGAGCTGTTTGGTGCAGATTCCATGGTACCTGTTACGAGTAAATATAATCATTTAGTAACTTCTTTTGGATTAAAGGCGTTAACACCGGTTTATGCACTGATGGATCAGTTGATAGAAAGCGGAAATGTGTCTACACAGAAATTCTCTGTAGACCCTCGTCCATTGGATTCTAATGTGCCGAGTAATTTCTTGCAGAATTTTGTTTTCAAGAATTTCATGTACACCAAGCAGGAGGACTATGAAAAGCAGTTACAGAA
>CAZQJH010000159.1:0-2883 GCA_964593515.1 uncultured Erysipelotrichaceae bacterium | reverse complement strand
ATATATTATTGACTTTATCTAGATATAATTGTTTAAAGAGTTTATTTTCTTGGGCTAACTGTTTTTCAATTGATTTAATTTCATTATTTAACTTAAATAGATCTTCATTGATTATTTGTTCACACTTTGATAATAAAGGTTGAAAATTATATCCTTTAAAATAAGTTTTATTAAGTTGATACATAAAAGATAAGAGCTTAGCTTCAAGTTCATCATAATTAGCATAATGAGAAGAACATTTCCCATAACGTCCATATTTACTATAGGTATAACATTGAATATTACGTACATTACCTTTAGCTTTTTTCTTTATTTGAATACCAATTTTATTACCACATTCTTTACAATATAGAAGACCCTGTAATAGATGACGTTTATTATTTTTATTAGCACGATAACGCATATTAGCTTGTAATTGCTTTTGTACGATATTAAAGATATCTTCATCAATGATTGCTTCATGCGTATTTTTAACTATAAACCATTTATTTTTATCTTTAACTTCAATACATCCTTTAAGATTATAGCTAGGTTTTTTCCATCTTCCTTGAACCATATGACCTGAATAGATTTCATTTTCTAAAATCATTTTTATAGTCTGAGGACGCCATATGCCATTTCCTTTATTAAGATCACTATTCATATGTTTAACCTTTATTTTTTTATAAATAGCAGGTATGGGAATATTCATTTCATTAAGTCGATGAGCGATGGTAGTTGTTCCTTGACCACTTGCTGCCCAAGTAAATATTTTCTCTACAACCCAAGCAACATTAGGATCTTTAATAAGCTGTTTTGGATTATGTGGATTTTTCATATATCCATAAGCAGCATAAGTGGCAATATATTCACCTCGTCTTCTTTTTTCATCTAAAGAAGAGCGAATCTTTTTAGATGTATCACGTAAATACATATCATTAACACTTAAGCGTATCCCTAACATTGAATCGCCAATTTCTGAATCATATCCATCATTAATAGCAATAAAACGCACATTCTTTGATAAGAAATATTCTTCAATGTATTGACCTGTTAGATATAATTCACGACCAAGTCTAGATAAATCCTTAACAATAACACAATTGATCATACCATCTTCGATATCTCTTTTTAGTTCTTCAAATCCTGGACGATTAAAATTAGAACCACTAAAACCATCATCACTATAATGTTTTATAATCTTTAGGTTATTAAATTTCGCAAATGATTCAATTATCATTTTCTGACTTTCAATAGATGAACTTTCTTCTTTACGATCATCTTCTTTCGAAAGTCTTTCATAAGCAGCAACATAATAATTTTGGTTAAATGAGAATTGTGGCATTAAAACTATCTCCTTTTATCATATCTATCATTATGTTATATTTTATGTTTTTATGTTTTAAATAGACCTTTAAGCTTATATTTCTAACATAACAATTACTTATTAGTTTATTCTTTCACATAATTAATTGGATAGCATTAGGTGGATAAAAATATGCTTTATGGTATAATTATTAAGACAAAAAGGGGAGATATTAGTGAACAAAGTAAGACATTTATTAAAATTATTATTGTTAGTATGGATATGTTTATGTAGTGGTTGTGTTGATGATAGTATTGCTACCTTTGTGGATAATAATCGTAGTGAAGTTGTTTTTAAAGATGGTCTTCCAGTTTATGATGGTAAACCTTATGTAGTTCTTAATCAAAATCAACCTGAATTTAGTGAAGATGAATTAACTACTAAAGCTTATGAAAGTTATGGCCAATTAGATGAATTAGGACGTTGTAGTGTAGCAACTGCTAGTATTGGTCAAGAATTGATGCCAACTGAATCACGTGGTAATATAAGTTCAGTTAAACCAACAGGATGGCATAGTATACAATATGATTGTGTTGACGGTAAGTCTTTATACAATCGTTGTCATTTAATTGGTTTTCAATTAACTGGGGAAAATGCTAATGAGTATAATTTAATTACGGGAACAAGATATTTAAATACACAAGGAATGTTACCATTTGAAAATATGGTAGCTGACTATATAAAAGAAACTAATAATCATGTAGCTTATCGAGTTACTCCAGTTTTTAAAGATGACAATTTAGTAGCTGATGGCGTTAAAATGGAAGCTTATTCAATTGAAGATGATGGTGAAGGAATCTGTTTTAATGTATATTGTTTTAATATACAACCACAAGTTGTAATTGATTATGCAACAGGTGATAGTTATTTAGAGGGTCAAAAGGATTATGTAGAACATGAATATAAATATGTTTTAAATACTAATACTATGAAAGTTCATAAAATTGAATGTTCACATGTGGAAAAAATAAATGAACAAAATTATCAAGTAAGTAATGAAGAACTAGATGAATTATTAAAACAAGGATATTCTTTATGTAAGACATGTTTAGAATAAAGATAAAAAACAACGTCTTTTAAAAGGCGTTGTTTTTTAGTAATTGATTGTTTTTAGTTTAATGTTTGTTTATAGGTATACTTTAAACTAAAATGATTAATTTAGATCGTAATAAGATAATAATGTGCTAAGATTAAGTTCAATACCTTTTCTTTTTAACAGTTCTTTGCGTTGATTATATAAAGTTATAATTAGTTTCTCAGCATCTTTTCCATAGTGAATTTCATTGTGGCAATTGCTACATAAAGAAACAATATTTTCTTCAACATCAATCGATACATTAAAATTATTTTGTTGTGACATTGGAATTAGATGATGAGCTTCCATGTATGGTAAATCATCAATTTTTCTTATGAAGGAGATGTGGTTGTTGTTATATTCACATTGATAATTTGCATGTATTAAAGCGTTAATAGCTTTTTTCTTATTACGAGGAAAATAATCAATACCTTTACTAGTAGAAATTGATTGAGGTTTTGGT
>CAZQJH010000158.1:0-2905 GCA_964593515.1 uncultured Erysipelotrichaceae bacterium | reverse complement strand
ATACGACATATGATGGAAATAGTATTCAGATATTAGAGGGTTTAGAAGCAGTTCGTAAACGTCCAGGGATGTATATTGGTTCAACTGATGGACGTGGTTTACATCATTTAGTATGGGAAATTGTTGATAACTCAATTGATGAAGCCTTAAATGGTCATGGTCATTTAATTAAAATTACAATTGAAAAAGATAATGTTATTTGTGTTGAAGATGAAGGGCGTGGAATGCCAGTTGATAAACATGCAAGTGGAGTATCAACTTTAGAAGTTATTCATACTGTTTTACATGCCGGTGGTAAATTTGGTGAAGGTGGAGGATATAAAACTTCCGGAGGTTTACACGGGGTAGGAGCTAGTGTTGTTAATGCGTTGTGTGAATGGATGGAAGTTAGTGTTTCGCGTGATAATAAAGTTTATCGCATGCTTTTTAGTGAAGGTGGAAGTAAAACTTCTAAATTAGAAGTTGTTGGTAAAAGTACTAAGACAGGAAGTAAAACGCGTTTTAAACCTGATCCTGCTATTTTCTCCACAACTCATTTTTCTTTTTCGCAAATTTGTGAGCGAGCACAAGAAGATGCCTTCTTATTACCAGAAATAACTTTAGTTGTTCGTGATGAACGTGAAAAAGAAGTTAAAGAAAAGGTATTCCATTATGAAGATGGATTAAGTGCTTTTTTAGATGATTTATTAGTTGATAAAGAAGTATTTCATCCAGTTGTTAAATTTGAAGGAGAAGTAAATGATATTAAAGTAGCATGTGCTTTTCAATATTCAGATACTTATCAAGAAAATATTTATTCCTTTGTTAATATTGTTCGCACTAAAGATGGTGGTACGCATGAAACAGGAGCTAAAAATGCATTTACCAAAATATTTAATGAATATGCTCGTAAGAATGGTATCTTAAAAGAAAAAGATAAAAACTTTGAAGGTAGTGATGTACGTGAAGGTTTATCATTAGTTATTTCTTTAAGTATTCCTGAAAATTTATTACAATTTGAAGGACAAACTAAAGGTAAATTAGGAACACCACAAGCTAAAGGGGCAGTTGAAAATTTAATTAGTGAAAAATTATCATTCTATTTAGAAGAAAATAAAGAAGTGGCGATGACTTTAGCACGTAAGATGTATAAAGCAAGTCAAGTACGTAAAAAAGCACAAGAAGTAAGAGATGATGCACGTAAAAATAAAGGTAAAAGTGAAAAAGTTTTATCGGGTAAATTAGCTAGTGCTCAATCGAAAGATGCGCGTAAAAAAGAATTATATCTAGTCGAAGGTGATTCAGCAGGTGGAAGTGCTAAACAAGGACGAGATAGTAAATATCAAGCTATTCTACCATTACGTGGTAAAGTATTAAATACCGAAAAAGCTAGTAGTGCTAGTATTGAAAAGAATGAAGAATTAAATACGATTATTCATGCTTTAGGAGCTGGTGTTGGAGCTAATTTTGTGGCTGAAGATAGTAATTATCATAAAGTTATTATTATGACCGATGCTGATGATGATGGAGCACATATTCAAATTTTATTATTAACTTTCTTTTATCGTTATATGCGTCCTTTAATTGAAGCTGGAATGGTTTATATTGCAATGCCACCATTATATAAATTACAAAAAGGTAAAGAAATTGCTTATGCATGGACCAATGAAGAATTAGAAAAAGTTAAGAAAACTTTCCCTAAAGGTTACACCTTACAACGTTATAAAGGGTTAGGGGAAATGAATGCTGATCAATTATGGGATACAACAATGTGTCCAGAAACAAGAACTTTAGTTCAAGTTTCAATTGATGATGCCATGGCAGCTGAAAAGCGTGTTAGTGTTTTAATGGGTGATAAAGCTAATTTAAGACGTGAATGGATTGAAGAGAATGTTTCATTCACCCTAGAAGATGATTTTGAAGGGTAGGGATAATTATGGCTAAAAAAGAAAAAGTAATTGAAAATCATAATATTATAACTTCACCTTTAGAAGATATTATGTCTGATCGTTTTGCCCGTTATTCTAAATATATTATTCAAGATCGTGCTTTACCTGATGCACGTGATGGATTAAAACCGGTTCAAAGACGTATCTTATATGCGATGTTTGAAGATGGTAATACTTGGGATAAACCTTATCGTAAATCAGCTAAAACAGTCGGTTTAGTTATTGGTAACTATCATCCACATGGAGATAGTTCAGTATATGATGCAATGGTTCGTATGTCACAAGAGTGGAAGATTAGAACACCACAAATTGATATGCAAGGTAATAATGGATCTATCGATGATGATCCTGCAGCTGCCATGCGTTATACTGAAGCACGATTAGGTAAAATATCTGAATATTTATTAAAAGATATTGATAAAAATACTGTTGCATGGTCTCCTAACTTTGATGATACAGCGATGGAACCATGTGTATTACCAACTCGTTATCCTAATCTTTTAGTTAATGGGATTACTGGTATTGCAGCTGGTTATGCTACTAATATTCCACCGCATAACTTAGGTGAATGTTGTGATGCAGCTATGCATCGTATTATGCATCCCGATTGTTCTTTAGAAGAATTAATGCAATATGTTAAAGGACCTGATTTTCCAACGGGAGGAATTATTCAAGGTATTGATGGAATTAAAGAAGCCTTTACTAATGGTAAAGGAAGAATTATTGTTCGAAGTAAAGTAAGTATTGAACAAACTAAGACCTTACAACAAATTATTGTTCATGAAATTCCTTATGAAGTTATTAAATCAAATATGGTTAAAAAAATCGACGAGATTCGTTTAAATAAAAAAATAGATGGAATTTTAGATGTTCGTGATGAAAGTGACCGTAATGGATTAAGAGTAGTAATTGATATTAAGAAAGATGCAAATGCCCAATTAATATTAAATTACTTATATAAAAGTACTGATTTACAA
>CAZQJH010000157.1:0-2979 GCA_964593515.1 uncultured Erysipelotrichaceae bacterium | reverse complement strand
CTCTATCTTATTTTAACTTTTTTTTATAAATAATGGAAGAGTTTTATAAATAATTCTTAAAAAAAGATAGGGTTTATAGTATAATTAAAAGAGTAAAGGAAGTGATTGTGTGGAAGATAGTTTATTTAAATTAATTTTTAAAAAGTTCTTTTTACCACATCCAAAATTTAGTAAAAAAATATTTGTTCCAATGATGTTTTTGCTTCTTTTTGGTACGGTGATGGTTATTAGTGCATATGCAGGTACATATCAAACTGCAAGTGGAATGTTTAAAGTTGGAATTAAACAATTGGTTTATATTCTAATTGGTTATATAGTTTATTGTTTTATGTCTAATACTTTTGCTTTGCGTAAATTTGGTAAGATTGAAGTTCCTTTAGCAATCATTGTATTCATAAGTTTGATTATTACAATCTTTTTCCCAGCTGTATATGGGTCTCATGCATGGATTCATTTTTCGATTGGAAGTTTTTCAATGTCAATTCAACCAATTGAATTTGCGAAAGTTTTTGGTATTTGTTTAATGGCCTATGAAGTTGAAAAAGCTTCACATTATGATACTTTACCTAGTGTAAAATTTGAATTTAATAAACGAACTTTCAATATTCCAACTCTTTTTATTGCTTTAGGTTATCTAGTTGTATGTTTTTTTGTCGTATTTATTCTACATAAGGATAAAGGTTCAGCCATCATTTTTGCCGCAATTATCTTTTTTTCAATGTTTGTTCCATCACATCCAAAGTTAAAATTATTACAAAAAATAATGTTGGGTGTAACAATTATTGCTGCAATTGGTTTTATCATTATTATGACACCAATAGGTTCAAAATTATTAACGACTATTTTTAAAGAACAATATGTAATTAATCGATTTGTAAATAACTTAAATCCTTTTATTGATGAAACAACGGGTGGATATCAGTTAAATCAAGGTTTAACAGCTATTGCCAACCATCATTTTAGTTTTGGTAATTCAATTCAAAAATATGGATGGTTAACCCAAGCTGATAGTGACTTTATTCTAGCTATTATTTTAGAAGAAACTAGTTATTTAGGTTTAATCTTTTTGATTATTTGTTATGGTTTTATTATTATCAATTTGTTTTCTTATTTCCTTAAAGCAAAATCAGAAGGATATAAGTTTGTTTTTGTAGGAGTAATCATGTATTTGATGATCCATATTATTTTAAATGTTGGGGGAATTGGTAGTTTAATTCCATTAACCGGGGTTCCATTATTAATGGTATCTAGTGGAGGTACTAGTATTATTTCAATTATGTGTGCACTAGGTATTGCTCAAGGTTGTATTAAAAATATTCGTAAGCAAGCAAGTAAAAAGAGCCCAAAATAGGCTCTTGAAAAGGGAAGAGGAGAAACTATAAGTGTAGCTAGTGCTACACTTATATGTTGTTCAAATATTAAAATATTATACAGGAGGATTAAATTAATGCGTATTGTAGCAGGTAAATTTGGTTCAAGAGTTATTGATTCAGTTGAAGGAAATTCAACTCGACCAACTTTAGATAAAGTAAAAGGAGCTATTTTTTCGCGAATTGGACCATATTTTGATGGTGGTTGTATGTTGGATTTATTTGCTGGTAGTGGTAATATTAGTTTTGAAGCTATTTCACGAGGAATGGCTAAAAGTTATATGTGTGATTCCAATTATAAAGCTATTACCACAATTAAAAAGAATGCGAAAACTTTAGGATTAAAAGATGAATGTGTTATTTTAAAAATGGATTTTAAACAAGCTTTAAAACATGTAGCTAGTTTAGATTTAAAATTTGATTTAATATATTTAGATCCACCTTATTTAAAACAAGAAATTGATTTTATTTTAAATTTCATTAGTACTAATAATTTACTAAGTGATAATGGGGTAGTAGTTTGTGAAAGTTTAAAAGAAGATAGTTTTTTAGATAATTATGCTGATTTAATTAAAGTTAAAGAAGCTATTTATGGTATTACAAAGATTACTTATTATGAAAGGGATGAATTGAATGAGTGTGGCAATCTTTCCAGGTAGTTTTGACCCAATTACATTAGGACATTTAGATGTAATTAAACGCGCTGCTAAGTTATTTGATAAAGTATATGTGGTTATTTTAGAAAATTCACAAAAGCATAGCTTTATACCTTTAGAAACACGTTTAGCCTTACTTGATGAAAGTGTTAAGGATTTAGATAATGTTTTAGTTGCATCTGATAATTGTACAACTATTGATTTTGCACATAAAGTTAATGCGAAAGCAATTATTCGTGGGGTTAGAAGTGTAAAAGATTATGAATATGAATTAAATATTGCTAGTGTAAATCAAATCTTAGATGATAAGATTGAAACAATCTTATTATATACGAAAGCGCAATATGCCCATATTTCAAGTAGTATTGTGAAAGAGTTTTTAAAGTATGGGGAAGATATTTCAATGTTAGTAGAACCACATGTAATGAAAGCTTGTATAGAAAGGGCTGATATACATGAATAAGATATGGTTTAAAGATAAGATTATAACAATAATGGCAATGTTGATTATTATTGTTGGTTTATCACTTATTTCTTATTGTTTATTTATTCGCGTTAATCAAGTTGATATATGTGAGTATTTAGTAGTTGAATATAGTGGTGAATCAGGTAACGCGAAAGCTAAAGCTAGTTTAAGTCAAAAGAATTTTAATGAACGTATTCAATATTTTATGGATAATGTTGAATTTGAGGTAACTCCTAATGAAAACTTAAAAAATGGAGATATTATTACCGTAGAAGCTATTTATGATGAAGAAATTGCTGATCGTTATCATATTAAACCAATTAATTATAAAAAAACATTAGCCGTTAATGATTTAGCTCAACGAATTGAAGATGTAAAGGATATTCCGCATAGTTTCTTATTAGAAATTAATGATAAAGGTCAAAACTATCTAACAAAGTATCATGATGATATTATTAATGATTTTAATTTAATAAATAAAGATGAT
>CAZQJH010000156.1:0-2987 GCA_964593515.1 uncultured Erysipelotrichaceae bacterium | reverse complement strand
GCACATGACCCTAATGACTTTGCTTTAGCTAAAAAATATAACTTAGCAATGCCTATTTGTATGAATCCAGATGGAACAATGAATGAAATGGCACATAAATATGCAGGAATGGATCGTTTCGAATGTCGTAAAGCTTTAGTAGCTGATTTTGAAGCTAATGGGGTTGTTGATCATATTGAAAAACATATGCACCAAGTTGGTCACTCTGAACGTACAGGAGTTGTAGTTGAACCATATTTATCAAAACAATGGTTCGTAAAAATGAAACCATTAGCAGAAGAAGTATTAGCTAATCAAGAAATTGAAGATCAAAAAATTAACTTCTATCCAGTTCGTTTTGAAAAAACATTCACTGGATGGTTAGAAAATATTGAAGACTGGTGTATTTCACGTCAATTATGGTGGGGACACCGTATTCCTGCTTACTACCACAATGTAACTGGGGAAATTCATGTTGGTGATGAACCAGCTGATATGGAAAACTGGACTCAAGATGAAGATGTATTAGATACATGGTTCTCAAGTGCATTATGGCCATTCTCAACTTTAGGTTGGCCAAATCAAACTGATGATTTAGATCGTTACTTCCCTAATGATTTATTAGTAACTGGATATGATATTATTTTCTTCTGGGTAGCACGTATGGCTTTCCAAACTCGTTACTGTATGAAAAACCGTCCATTTAAAGATGTATTAATTCATGGTTTAGTACGTGATGCTAGTGGAAGAAAAATGTCTAAATCATTAGGAAATGGAATTGATCCAATGGATGTTATTAAGGAACATGGAGTTGATGCTTTACGTTACTTCTTAACAACTAATTCAACTCCAGGACAAGATTTACGTTATTCAGAAGAAAAAATCACTTCAAGTGCAAACTTCATTAATAAGATTTGGAATGCAACACGTTTCGTAATGATGCAATGTGGTGATGATTTTGATTTAGCTGACATCGATTTAACAAATGTTAGTATGATTGATAAATGGATTTTAAAACGTTTTAATGAAGTATTAGCTAGTGTAAGTGCTAATATGGAAAAATATGAATTTGCTTTAGTTGGAAATGAATTATATAACTTTGTATGGGATGATTTCTGTTCATGGTATATTGAATTAAGTAAATCAGGATTACAAAGTGATGATGAAAAAGCAGTTATCGCAACTAAATCAACATTAATTACCGTATTAAGTGGTATTGTACGTATGTTACATCCATTTATGCCATTTGTTAGTGAAGAAATTTACCAAGGTATTCCTCATGCATATGAAAGTATTAACTTAGAAGTATGGCCAACTAGTGTTGATATTGTAATGAGTGAAGAAGAAATGACTAGTGTTAAACAATTAATTACGATGATTGAAGCTGTTCGTACTTTACGTGTTGATTACAACTTAAAACCAAGTATGGATATTGATGTTGTAATTAAAGATGAACAAGGTAATAATGTAGCTGTAAATGAAGTGATTAAAGCCATCTTAATGAAGATGTGTCATGCTAATTGGGTTGATCAAGAATTTGATGAAGAGATGGCTGTA
Organism: uncultured Erysipelotrichaceae bacterium; assembly: GCA_964593515.1. Taxonomy (GTDB): domain Bacteria; phylum Bacillota_I; class Bacilli_A; order Erysipelotrichales; family Erysipelotrichaceae; genus JAXJYR01. The sequence goes on along the minus strand of CAZQJH010000156.1, from coordinate 1,451 downwards.
CGTACAATCTTAAATGGAACTTTAAATGTACCATTAGCAGCAATCATCAATGTAGAAGAAGAAATTGCGAAATTAGAAAAAGAAGTAAAAAGATTACAAGGTGAAATTAAACGTGGAGAAGGAATGTTATCAAATCCTAACTTTGTTAATAAGGCACCACAAGCTAAAGTAGAAGCTGAACAAGCTAAATTAGATGGATATCGTAGTCAATTAGCAATTACTGAAACTCAACTTGAAACAATGAAGAAAAAATGTAAATAGTATTGAAAAACAAACTGAAAAGGTGTAAACTTATTTACATGAACGCAGGGGAGGCATGTATTATGCAAATCGAATATATTAAAGCTAAAACATTAAAGGAAAAACCAGCTTGGGATCAAAATCTAGGTTTTGGTAAATATTTTACTGATTATATGTTTACCATGGATTATGAAGATGGAAAAGGATGGCACAATGCGAAAATTGAACCATATGCACCAATTCCAATGGACCCAGCTACGATGGTTTTACATTATGCTCAAGAAACTTTTGAAGGTTTAAAAGCATATCGTACAAAAGAAGGTAATATTCAATTATTTAGACCTTATATGAATGCAGCTCGTTTTGCGAACTCTAATCGTCGTTTATGTATGGCTGTACTACCTGATGATATGTTTGTAGAAGCTATTGCGAAATTAGTTGAATATGAAAAAGATTGGGTACCAACTGCTGAAGGAACATCATTATACATTCGTCCATTTATGTTTGCGACTGAATGTGCGGTAGGGGTTCATCCAAGTAAAGCCTATAAATTTGTAGTATTACTAACACCAGTTGGTAACTATTATCCTGAAGGAGTTGCCCCAGTTAAAATTTATGTTGAAGATGAATATGTAAGAGCAACACCAGGAGGAACTGGATTTACTAAATGTGGTGGTAACTATGCTTCAAGTATTGCGGCTCAAGTTAAAGCTCAAAACTTAGGATATACTCAAGTTTTATGGTTAGATGGAGTTCATCGTAAATATGTTGAAGAAGTAGGAACAATGAATGCTATGTTTAAAATTAATGGTAAAATTGTAACAGCTCCTTGTGATGGAACGGTTTTACCAGGAGTTACTCGTGATTCAATGATTCATGTATTAAAAGATTGGGGATATGAAGTTGAAGAACGTCATATGTCAATCGATGAATTAATGGAAGCTGGTCGTAATGGTAGCTTAGAAGAAGCATTTGGTACAGGTACAGCAGCCGTTATTTCTCCAATTGGTGAATTATATTACAAAGGTGAAAAAGTAGTTATTAATGACTTTAAAACCGGAAAATTAACTCAAAAATTATATGATACTTTAACAGGAATTCAATGGGGTAATGTTGAAGATAAATATAATTGGGTTTACAAAGTATTATAATAAATATTATCTAAACTAGATTTGTTATAACAATATTTAAATAAAAAAGCTGATATTGAT
>CAZQJH010000155.1:0-3045 GCA_964593515.1 uncultured Erysipelotrichaceae bacterium | reverse complement strand
TGTAATCTGTGTTAGAAGTTGCGATACCCGCAAGTGGGGCTTGGAGTGGGGTGACGTTGACTAATGAAAGTGTTGTAGAATTATCAACAGATTCTTTAATTTCGCTACGAGGACTTTGCGGTGTACCAACTATTTGAACAATTCCATTTGTGTTAACTTTTAAAGCATTATTACCAGGATTTGAATTCTTCATATTCGTACTGTATATTCCAGAACCATTTTCTACTACAAGGGTTCCATTAACTATCAATGATGCACCTGTTTCTGGTTTTGGCATAACCATAGTTGGTGAACTTCTAGGTGCATAATAGTTACCGACATATGTATAATGTTTTTCAAACCAATCATCATAATCGTACAGAATAAGATCTGCGTTATTATTCATGACAAATGTTGCTCCCTCATCTATTTGCAGTAAAGTACCTGGAAGTGCTTTTACAGAGTAAGGCAAGGTCAGCGTTCCTTCGGCAATCCTAATGGTCATATTACTTGGAAGATTAAGGATATAATTAGATGAATTTAGATTTTCTGTTTTAATACTATTTTTAACTTCCACTACAATACTTCCGATTTTTACCGCTCCACATGTCTGATATTTTATACGCCCGCTATTGAAACTCCTTGTAATAAATGCATTTTCTTCCAACTGAAATAAAGCATTTGTGCCGACAATATTAATTTCATTTTCTACAGAACTAATGCCCAATCCCCTATATGCGAATGCTAGATGAGCGGTTAATGAACCGCCGTGCTTAATTGTCATGGTTGCTTCAATATTTTGAACATAATATTGTGAAATTACAAAACTATCATTCATTAAGTCTTTATAAATATCAAAAGTAACACTTCCGCCTCTCCAGTCAGCAATCTGAAACAATTCATGAACGGCTGCACCAGAATCTACTTGAATATTTCCGTTTCCTGTTACATATCCATATGCTCTCAAACTACTACCATCTCTAAGATTTAGACTGGATTGATTTTCTAAAATTAATTGCCCATAAGGTCCACATACATGACCTGTATATTGATTGGCTGCGGCAAACTGCTTTGCGTCCACTTGAATATTCCCGTTACATTCAATTTCAGCATGAGCTGCAATTGTTAATGTGCGAAAATTATACATTTTGACAAAATTTGAATCTGTACTCGTATCTGCTGTCTTTTCTATTTGAGGACTTCCTAAAGTATTATATGTTGTAGAATCGTCTGAATATGGAACTAACAATGTCACCCCTGAAGGAATAGTATATGTACCATTGCTTAACGTACCATCTGCTGTAAGCACGACAGTGGAACCGGTTTGTGCTGCCTTATTCAAATCCGTGAACAAATATAAACCATCCACTGAAAACCATGCATCCGTACTTGGACTCGCAAATGCTGCAATTACCGTACAATCTGTCGTAGGAACAAAGGTATATTCTTTTTCTTTCGACAGAATCTTGTGTGTTGTCGAATCAACCCAACCAACAAACTCAGCGCCACTGACAGGAGATGCCACAAGCATTGCGCCTTCCGAAGAAATATCTGTGCTACCACCGTTAGACATATTGGTACCAGCAACACTCACACTACCAATGGATGAGTTATACGAGAATATAACTTTAGATGTAGACGCAATCTCGACTGTTTTGAAATTACTCATTATCAACTTATTTTCTGTGTTATTTTTTCCTGTTGTAATCACTATCTTAACTGATTCACCACTGGACATAACCTTTCCAAAAGTTCCAGAAGTCGCTGTAACCACTGCTTCATCAATCGTCAATTGGTTTGCAGTAGCTACCCAATCAAAGTTAATGGTCGCTTTATTTTCTCCGGTATATTGGATGGTAATTGTAGTAGTTTTTGTGCTAGCGCCTATTCCATATATACCACCACTACCTTTTGATGTCACCGTCAATGTATCGTTGGAATAATTAGCTGTTGTTGCATCATTTACTGACACATTAAGATTGTCTATAGGCGTATAATTCCCATTCACTGCGAATACTTTCATTGGTAACATTGTAATCAAAAACATGAAACCAAATGTCATAGAAATCCACCATTTCCATATATTTGGAATACTTCTCATTTACAAATTCCTTTCCTTAGAACACAACTAAATGGATAATCTATCCATCCAGTTGCTTGTATTTTTGTAAAATTAGCCTGCCAAGTATGCTGCTCCTGGTATAACGGAAATAGAACCATCTAGTGCAATAAACACGGTGATTGTATTTTCTGGTAAATTCTTCAGTGTTTCGATAGCCGCATTGTCCATACCAGCCACAGCCCTAACTGCACTAATATAATTGTTAAGTTGTTCTGCAACTGATTTGGAAGAATACAAATCTGGATTAGATAAAGAATCCTTATCTGTATATGTACCAGAAATCAAATTCACTGCACCCATAATTTCCAGAACTGCATCGATGTCGTTCATACCGGCACCCTCCGCAAAATAGTTTGCATATCCATTTGCAAAATCTGAGTGATTATTATTTAAATATCCAGCCAAAGCTTCAGTAGTAAGGTCACTTCCATTTGCTGAAGCTAGCCAATTATCAATATCTTCCATAGTTTCTGTATCACCGATTGTTTCACAATATGCATAAAGTGTTGCATACTGAATAGCCATACCTACAAAGCTAGTATCTTGCAAAACATCTTCTGATGTACTTTTGTTTAGCGTGTCCGCGAAATAGCCAACCATCATGTTTGCAATGACAGTCTGATATTCTTCATCATCTTTTGTAACGCCAGTCTGTTCCAACTTATCTGCAAAATCCTCTCCTAGCAACATTTCTAATTTTTCGCCAACATTACCATTGTAATTCTTAAGGAATGTTGCAGCAGAATCAGTCAAATTCGTAACAGCATTCATTAGACCACCTGTTGTGGAAGTAGTTAGGAAAGTAGAATTTGCAATCATCTGTGCGCTTTCTGCATTATCCAATACATAATCTAACAAACCATCATCTGTCCAATTATCGTAGGCTAAAGTACATGCTTCTGACCAATCTTCACCGAAAGCAGATTTCATAGCTGTCTGAGCAA
>CAZQJH010000154.1:0-3047 GCA_964593515.1 uncultured Erysipelotrichaceae bacterium | reverse complement strand
GCTTATAAAAAATATAATAATCGTAATAAAGTTACTGATTAAGATAATCCTATCGATATTGATAAATTTCTATAGGTAATAAAAGTAGTAAGCATCCTAAAGTTGGACTAACATTAGGATGCTTTTTTTATAAAATCAATTAGAATTAAAAGAGTTATGCTAGTGTAGTTTAATTGGGTGGATATAAAAAAAGGATTAATACCATTTAGGTTTTAATCCTTTTTGATGTATTTTTTATTAGTCTTCTTTAACTAAAATAAAGTCTTTAGCATATGGTAAAGATTCAATCCATGCACATACATCATGCCATTCATCTAATTTATGATGACGACGAGCATAATAAATATTCATTAAAGTTTCATAATTTAATGTACATGTACGCATTTGATGATAGTTAGATGGTAATAATTGAATCATTGAATACCAATATGTTTTATCTTTAGTTTCTAAGTATTTAATACGTAATGATTCTAAAGTTTCAATTACTTGCTTCATACAAGTTAAGGCTTCTTCATTCATATGATCACATGAGAAATCAGCTAATTCAAATGGTTTAGAAGCAATTTTATGCATAGTACTAGTTGAGTTAGCTACAGTTGCTACTTTATAAGTATCATATTCTTTCCACCAATAAATAGGGGCTGTAAAATCAACTGATACAAAAATTTGACGCATAAATTTACGATGATCGCTACCAGCTTTAGCTAAACGATTACCTAAACTACGGTCGTTTTCACCTAAGATAAAGTTACCATTTTCATCATAAGTTGAATCATAACGATGCCAACTATTCATAGGATTACGAGCTCCACGAAGGGCATTTTCAAAATTCATTACGGAAGTTCTTTCAATTTTAATCATAAACATTCTCCTTTTTGCTTTGTCCATTATAACATACTTTACTTGAAATTAACATATAATTTGCTAGGAGAGTGAATATGAAAGAAATGAAGATAAATCGGATGATTGAAGTTGAAAATGAAGTCGAAGAAGTTGTTAGTTTAGATACAGATAGTAAAATGTATTATTTAGATGAAAATTTAGGGAAAAGATGTAAAGGTAGTATTGTTATTAGGGGTAAATATTTAAGTAATAATCAATTATATGATTTTAATGATGAAGTTTTTCTTGATTTATTAGCTCCTAGTGAAAAATTAGATGGACAAAAAGTTGAAGTTATCTTGAATCAAGCAATTAGTAAAATAAATCATACGAATATTGAAATAATTATTCCTTTACAAATTAAAGGTGTATTAGAAAAAGCTAAAGAAATTGTTGATCGTTTTGAAGAATTAGAAGCTTTATTTAATCCTGATGAAATGGTTGATTTATGTACTTTAGTAAAGGTTCATGATGATGATACGTATGCTAGTTTAGCATATCGTTATGGGGTTGAAGAAAGTATGTTGCGCATGCGAAATCAAGATAAAGAATTATGTAATAATATGCTTTTGATGTTACCATAAAAAAAGCTTGAAAATCATCGCTATAAAGTTTATAATTATGGCGTAAAAACGATGAAGAGAAGGAGTACATCTGTTAAGATGATAGAGAGCTTTCGGTTGGTGGAAGAAAGTATTGGCGCAGATGGAAGGTAGTCTTGGAGTTGATATCCTAAGTAAATAGGGATATCCGGTAACAACCGTTATAGGATGAAGGCATAAGTATTTTTTTATGTGAATTAAGGTGGTACCACGCAAGAAGCGTCCTTATTAGGATGTTTCTTTTTTTTTGGAGTTTGATGATGAGTAAAAGATTAGCTATCGAAATGATTGAAAAAGATGATTGTTTAGAATTATTAAGTTACTATGCTTTAGAAAGTATACGTTCAAACTTAAGAATTCCCGTTGTTGAAACTATCGAAGATATGGAATTACTTTATGATTGGATGTTTAAAGATTGTGATGCTTATGGTTTGATTTTAAAAAGTAATGGGATGTTGATTGGGGATATTAGCTTATTTTATGAAAAAGATAAGTTATTTGTAGGATATGTTTTACATCCTGATTATCATCGACAAGGTTATATGTATGAAGCACTAGGTGAAGTCTTAAAACCTTATCGAGAAATATATGCGAAAGTATATAATGATAATTATCCTAGTATAGCCTTACTTAAGAAGTTAGGTTTTAAACAAGTTAGTAAAGAATATAATGTGACATTATATTCTTTAAATAAAGAAAGGTAGGAAGTATATGCGTAAAGTATTAGATCAAAAATATGATCATTTAAAAGTTGAAGAAAATTATTATGAGCAATGGGTAGAAAAAGGTTATTTTACTGCCGGGGATAAAAGTAAAGATCCTTTCTGTATTGTTATTCCCCCACCAAATGTAACTGGTAAATTACACTTAGGACATGCTTGGGATACTACATTACAAGATATCGTTGCTCGTTATAAACGTATGAGTGGGTATGATATGTTATGGTTACCAGGAATGGACCATGCTGGTATTGCAACGCAAGCAAAAGTAGATGAACGTTTAAAGAAAGAAGGTATTTCACGTTATGATATTGGACGTGAAAAATTCTTAGATCGTGCTTGGGAATGGAAAGAAGAATATGCAACAACAATTCGTGAACAATGGGGTAAAATGGGATTATCATTAGATTACTCTCGTGAACGTTTTACTTTAGATGATGGATTAAGTGAAGCAGTTAAAAAAGTATTCATCGATTTATATAACGATGGTTTAATTTACCAAGGTGAACGTATTATTAACTGGGATCCTGAAGCTAAAACAGCTTTATCAAATATTGAAGTTATTCATAAAGAAATTGAAGGGGCAATGTACTACTTCAATTATACTGTACAAGAAACTAATGAAACATTAGTAATTGCAACTACACGTCCTGAAACAATGTTTGCGGACCAAGCAATTTTCGTACATCCAGATGATGAAAGATATAAACATTTAGTTGGAAAACATGCAATTAACCCAGCTAATGGTGATGCTTTACCAATTATGGCTGATGATTATATCGATATGAGTTTTGGTACAGCGGTAATGAAATGTACCCCAGCACATGACCCTAATGACTTTGCT
>CAZQJH010000153.1:0-3058 GCA_964593515.1 uncultured Erysipelotrichaceae bacterium | reverse complement strand
TAGTTATTATATCTTTTTTATCTTAAGTATTGTCCAATATGGTTCAGATATGATTTTAAGTCGAAATTTATTTATTAAGGATATGTTATTAGCTGGAGAAGGAGCTGGTTATATTGATTATGTAATTAGTATGATTAATATTGGTTTAGTTCTAGTTGTGGTTTTAGGGATTATCTTAGGAATTATTGGAATTATAATTATGCCTAAAGAGAAGATTATTAATCGTAAACAAGGGATTGTTTTAGGTATAACTTACTTAGTTGGTTTATTATTAGTACCTTGTTTATTAGGTAATATTACTAATGATGAAGCTAAACGTTTTGTGATTGATGATGCTTATCATTATCGAAAATATGATGATAGTGGTCAATGTTTAAAAATTAGTGGTATTTATCATTTTACTTCAAGGGATTTATATTTGATTGGTAAAAATGCTATTATGGATCATTTTATTGATTATAGTGAAAATGATGATGATATTAGCGAATATTTTAATGAACAAGGTGATAAGACAACTAATGAGTATACGGGAATGTTTAAAGGTAAAAACTTAATTGTAGTAATGATGGAAAGTATGGATGATTTCTTAATTACACCTGAAGATACTCCTACATTATATAAATTAATGCAAGAAGGAATTAATTTCACCAATTTCTATACACCAGATTATGCTACTGGTTATACTTTTAATACAGAATATTCATTTAATACTAGTTCATATCCAACTACCACCGGAAATATCTCAACTGAATTAGCTAATAATGATTATCATTATTCATTAGCTAGTTTATTAAAAGATGAAGGATACAAGTGTGAATCTTATCATTATAATTCAGCTTTATTTTATAATCGTGGTAATATACATCAAAGTTTTGGATTTGAGAAGTATAATAGTTATGAAGATTTTCCTAGTTTAAATGAAAAAAATGGATTAATATATGAAGATGATTGTTATTTAACCCAATGTGAAGATTTATTTAATGATTTTACTGATGGGGATCGTTTTTATTCATTTAATATTACATATACGGCTCATTTACCATATAAGTATGATGATAACGATATGTATTATCAATATATTAGAAATAGATTTCCTGAATATGATAAACTTGATGCTAGTGAAGAATTTAAAACATTAAAATGTAAAGCTAGATTTACCGATTTAATGTTTGAAGATTTATTAGTTAAATTAGATGAAAAAGGAATTTTAGAAGATACAGTAATTGTAGGATTTACTGATCATTATACTTATGGATTAGGTGATGATGTTGTACATAGTTTATATGATAATCCTAATGAAATTTTAGAACGTACCCCAGCTTTTATTTACTGTAAAGGATATGAAGGTATGCAAGTCGAAAAGACTTGTCAAACGATTGATTTAGGAGTTACATTAATGAATTTATTTGATGTCGATCCAAAAGTAGAAGTAATGGGAAAAGATATTCTAGATCCTAATTATGAAGGATATGCTATCTTCCCTAATGATATGTGGATTTACCAAGGTAATTATTATCGTGATGGTAAGTTAATTACTGGTTCAATGAGTGAAAGTGAAATAAAAGAATTTAATGCTTTTGCGGATAAATTTAGAATTATTAATGATGAAATTGTAAGAGGAGATTATTATTCTCGTCATTAAAGTTATTTGTTGAGGAACCTTTAATAGGTTCCTTTTATTTTGAAAGATGGTGATATTTTTTAGTAGGTTGTAATTTTTTTAAAAGATGATATACTATAATTGTTAAGAAAAAGGAGTGATTTATGTGGACTCGAGTCCCAATAACATTTTAGGTTTTGTTGCCTTATTTATTTGTATTTGTCTTTCGGCATTCTTTTCATGTACGGAAACAGCTTTAATGTCAACTAATAAGATTAGAATGCGAACACTAGCTGAAGAAGGAGATAAAAGAGCAAGTATTGTAAATAAGTTATTAGCTAATACTGATGCTTTATTAAGTTCGATTTTAGTAGGTAATAACTTAGTAAATATTGGAGCTTCTTCATTATCAACCGTTTTAGCTATGGATTATTTAGGAAGTGCTGGAGCAGGGATTGCTACAGGAGTACTAACTTTTGTTATCTTGATTTTTGGTGAAATTACCCCTAAATCATTAGCTACTCGTTATGCTGATAGTATTAGTTTAGTAATAGCGAAACCAATCCAAATTCTTGTTTTTGTATTAACCCCTGTAGTTTTTATTTTAAACTTAGTAACTGGATTTATTATTCGTTTATTTGGTGGTAATCAAGAAGATAGTCCAACCTTAACGGAAGAAGAATTAAAAACTTATGTAACTGTCTCACATGAAGAAGGAATTATTGAAGAAGAAGAAAAAGAAATGATTCATAATGTATTTGAATTCTCTGAAACCGAGATTAAAGAAATTATGACCCCACGTATTCATGTGATTTCTATAGAAGATGATTGCACTTATGATGAAATTCTTAATATTTATAAAGAACAAAGATTTTCACGTATTCCGGTGCTTAATCATGAAGATAATGATGATATTATCGGTATTTTAAATGTTAAAGATTTATTATTAATTGATCGTAATGATAAAAACTTTGATGTGAAAAATTATATTCGTGATCCATTTGTGGTTTATGAATTTAATCATTTATCCGAAACATTTGAGAAGATGAATCGTACTTCATCTTTAGCTATTGTTTTAGATGAATATGGAGTTATGAGTGGAATTGTAACTATTGAAGATATCATTGAAGAAATTGTTGGTGATATTGAAGATGAGTATGATGAAGAAGATCAAACAATTCGTAAGATTGATGAAAATGTCTATCTAATTGATGGTACAGTAGGTATTAATGAGATTAATGATGAATTAGGAACTCATTTTGAATCAGATGATTTTGAATCAATTGGCGGATTAGTTTTAGGTGAAATTAATGAACCTGAATTACATCGGGAAATTGAAATTTCACATGTGTTATTATCAGTGGAAAAAGTAGAAAAAAATCGTATTCAATTATTAAAAATGACTATTTTACCACCAATTGAATCTTAAGCAGACAAAAAGTCTGCTTTTTTTTATAA
>CAZQJH010000152.1:0-3066 GCA_964593515.1 uncultured Erysipelotrichaceae bacterium | reverse complement strand
TTCCAACTGTTTTTTATTCTCTTCATATTTATTTTCTAAATATTTAGGACGAACTAAAACAATTGTATCAAAATTTTCATCAAAAGTATAAATATCTCTTAACATCGAACGAACTTGACGTTTAATCAAATTACGATCGTGAGCTTTACCTAATTTTTTACCGACTGATAAACCAATACGGGCATGATCTTGTGCACGAGTTTTCACATATAATGTAAATTGTGGACAAGCATAAAACTTTTTGTTATCTAATATTGTTTTAAATTCTCTTGTGTCTTTTATACGATTCACTTTTTTCATCGAAAATCACACCTCTTTCAATCAAAAAAAATCACCCGAAGGTGATTTTTTATGCTGATAACACTTTTCTACCTTTGCTACGACGACGTGCTAAAACTTTACGTCCTCCAACAGTAGCCATTCTGGCTCTGAATCCATGAGTTTTTTGGTGTTTTCTTTTGCTCGGTTGATACGTTCTTTTCATAATGAGCCACCTCCAATTCTATATTTTTTATACTGATATTGAGCAATCGCTAAAATTATAAAAGAATTATATTGGTATGTCAATGTTTTTTTTATAATTTTTTTCCTAAATTGCCGAAGATAAATGGAAATGATAATAAAATCATAACCAATAATCCAATTAATAAGAATACTTTAAAATTACGGAAACCTATAAATAATAAAGCAAACTCGATTATAGCCATTAAAATCATTAAACCTATTTTCTTAATATTTTTATTTGTTGTAGCAAATAAAACATGAAAATAACGAAGGGCAAAAACGACCATCATCATTATTGAGAAAATTGGTAAATTTAACTTGTTATTAATTGTTACATATAAATTAATAAAGAAAAAACTAAACCAAAAACAAGCATTACACATTCTTGAAACACTACGAATTGGTTGTTCATTTAATTTTTCATGATATTTGGCTAATCTTTCTTTAAGATCTCGCCATAATTCAACCCACATCATTATAAATCACCCCACAATGTAAGATATTATAACTTTTTTATGGTTAAAAGACAATTATTTGAAGCTAATCAACATAAAGTCACATATTTTATTGGGGAAAACTTGGGATAAGTTTTGATGATATTTTGCCTAAATGGGGTAAAAATGGGGGATTTTTACTAGTTTTCCCCACTTTTCCACAACTTTTCCACCGAAAAATAGTAGTTTTCAACAGTGGGGAAAAGTGTTTTCCACACTGTGTGGTAAAACACATAAAGTACGATAAACACTGATTATTTATATTTTGATAACTATTTTGATAACTGAGTTTTCCACAATTTTTATGGGGATTTATCCACAATTGAGTTTTCCACATGGGGAAAACTTTTATTTTTCCACTGTGGATATTGGGGGAAAAGTGGAAAAGTTACCATAAACTAGGTATTTGAACAGAGTTTTCCTGTGGAAAACTCTAGAAAGTACAACTATTTGTATTAAATATAGTAAAAATATGATAAAATAAGATGGCTTAGAAAAGGAGAGATTAGATGTCACAACTACAAAGAGCTGAATTAGATCAAAAGTGGCAAGAATTAATTGATTTAATTAAAGGAAAAGAACTATTTGATTCGCTCACCATTTCTAATATATTTAATGAAGAAACCTATTTATATAGTGTTAATGATGGACTAGCTATTATCGTAGTTCCTTATCAAATCCAAATGCAGGTTTATAAAAGATTCATTAATATTATTGAAGAACACTTATCAATTGTCTTTGATGAAAAAATATCTTGTCAAATTGTTCTAAAAAAAGATATGAAAGTTATGGAACAAGAAGAAAAACGTATCGAAGAAAAGAAACGTAATTCACGCTTACTTGTATCCAAAATTAATAAACTTTATACTTTTGATAACTTCGTTGTCGGAAAATGTAATCGTGAAGCCCATGCCGCAGCCAATGCAGCTTGTTTATATCCAACAAGTATTAATAATCCCTTATTTATTTATGGTAAATCAGGGCTTGGGAAAACGCACTTAATGCATGCAATTGCTAACTACATTTTAGATGATAACCCAAATGCTAAATTGTTATATATCGATAGTAGTGATTTAGTTGACTTATTAATTAACTCATTAAAAGATAACTCTATTGAAGAAATTAAAGACTATATCGCTAACTTAGATTATTTATTAATTGACGATATTCAACGATTAAAACAACGTTCTGGATCACAAGAGATATTCTTTAACTTATATAACAAACTAATTATGGATAATAAACATATTATCTTATCTTCCGATATGCCACCGGAAGAATTAGTTGGAATTGAAGATCGTTTAGTATCACGTTTTTCAGCTGGATTAACGGTATATGTTGGTTCACCAGAATTTGAAACAGCTAAAGCTATTTTAAAAATGAAATTAAAAGGACGTAAAGAAGCTGATTTATTTGCTGATGATGTTTTAGATTACTTAGCGACTCAATATGCTAGTGATGTAAGAATGTTAGAAGGAAGATTAAATACCTTAATCTTTAAATCATTACTACATAAACCAGATATTATCGATATGGAATTTACTAAATCAGTCTTAGAAGATAGTGGTAAGATTGAAGTAAATGAAAAAGAAGAATTATCACCATTAAAAATTAAAAAAGTCGTATGTGAATTCTATGGCTTAACTGTTCAACAAATTGAATCTAAAGCCCGGACTAAAAATATTGCGAATGCACGACATATTGCCATATACTTATGTCGTAAACATCTACAATTACCATTTATTAAAATCGGTTTTGAATTTGGTAATCGTGATCATTCAACCATTAAATCAAGTTTTGATCGTATTACTAAATTTAATGAATCAGATAACGACTTTAAAAAAGCAATTTTAAAACTAGAAAAAATGCTGAATGTGTAAAACTTATGAGTTTTCCCCACTTTTCCACCAAAACAAAAATATGAAAAGTTGCGGAAACTATCGTATATTATTCACTTTTCAACAATTTTCCACGGACTTATTATTATAACTAATATAAAATAAATAAAATATAACAAAAATGAAAGGAGAAATTTTATGCATTTTATTATGAAAAAAAGAGAATTAGC
>CAZQJH010000151.1:0-3080 GCA_964593515.1 uncultured Erysipelotrichaceae bacterium | reverse complement strand
GATATAAATAAGGATAATAAATACTTTTTGTACTTAATAAAGTACTTAGATGCCATAAGATACCTACACATAAACCACTAACCCCAAATAATAAAGCTAATATCGACATCATAATTCTAAAAAACTTATTAGCCATTGATAATTCATAACTAGGAGTTAATAAAGTACCAATATTACTTAAAGCAATCATTAATAATATTTCTTTACTATAAGCCTTTAATTCAATAGCCATATCCCCAAAAATAAATACAGCAATAAACCCCATAATACTTGATAAACTAGTCGGTGTATGAATTAATGACATCCTAATCCATTCGACAATTACTTCCGCTAAAATAATACCAAAAGCAAATACTCCAAATTTCACATCTATAATTTCTAAATTTAATTTAGTTACTAATTTATCCATAACAATCGCAATCCATAATGGTTGTAGATAAAGGGACATGAAAATACCTAACCAACGAATTAATCTAGTAAAAAAGGATATTAAGGTTGTTTGCGTACATTCTTCCATTTGTCGACATTGTTCAACATAAGTAGTAGGCATAATAATCCCACAAGCAACATTATCTAATAATAAGATGATTGAACCTTGAATAAGATGTAAGGCACATAGATCAGCTCGTTCACTATAACGAACATGAGGATAGGGATTTAAACTAGGTTTAAAAATAGCTTCTACTAATTGTTTTTCATTCATTAAATCATCAACTTCCATCGTTTTTAAACAATGTTGTAAACTTGCTAATACTTCTTTTTTAACTTGATTATCGATATAACAATAAACAATATCATTATGTGAATAATGACCACTTTGAATAATTTTAAAACATAAATGATGATTACGTAAACGTCTTCGAATCATTCCCACATTTAATAAAACATTTTCCACAAAAGCATCATTTGAACCACGAATACTTTTTTCAATTTCACAGGTTGCATCACTTCGTTGAGGATACTTACGACTTTCAATTAAATAACAATTATGATCTAGAAATAAGACACTTTGACCACTCATTAAACCTTGGATTACTTGTTTTAAGTCATTAGCTTCACTTATCGCTCCAACCATTAAATGCTGCATTGAAGAAGCATATAAGCCTTTAATTACTTCATTAATCATTTCATTATCACTTAAAGATGATAAAAAATAAATCGTTGCTTGATTTACTTGTTTAATAACTAAATCAAAACTATCAACTAGTGAAGCTTTAAACTCATCTTGATTTATCCTTTGCTTTGACATATGATAGCACACATAAAAGCAATTACTATTCCACTACTAATACCAATTGCTGTTAAATCAAACATCCCAAGTAAAATACCAAATAAACCATGTGTATTAGCACTAGCTAATGCCCCATGAATTAAAGAATGACCAAAGCTAGTAATTGGAATACTAGCCCCCATTCCCGCAAGATCAATTAAGCGATCATATAAATGAAAACAATCTAATAAAGCTCCACTAATTACTAATAAGGAAGTAATATGACCATAAGTAAAATTAGTATATTCATAAAGTAATTGACCAATTAGACAAATACTTCCGCATACCACAAAAGCCCATAAATAAATCATCTTTTATCTCCTTCAAAAACAATTCCATGACAAATTGAAGGTATACTTTGTTTTTGATTACTTAAAATTGGTGTTAATAAAGCTCCACTAGCTAATAATAAGATTCGTTTACCTTCCATTTGTTTTAATAATTTACTAATTAAAACTAACATACTACAAGCACATCCACTTCCCCCACAAAAAACTTGTTGTTGATCTTTATAAATCATTAAACCACAATCATTAATGCGCTCTAAATCTTGATAACCACTTTGAGTTAATAACGCTTTTAAAATCTTTAAACCTCCTTTGGATAAATCACCACTCACAATTAAATCAAAATCGTTAATTTGTTGTTTGCTCTTAATTAAATAATTATTTAAGGTATGATACACCGCGAAAGCCATAGCTCTACCCATATCATTTACATCTTTAAAACCAATATCAATAACTTCACCAATAATCCATTGTTTAACTTTAATATTACTTTTTTGATTACTTAAAATAATTGCCCCAGCACCAGTTACCGTATAAGTAGTACATTCTTTCTTTTGTAGTCCATAACCATTAGGAAAACGAAATTGTCGTTGAGCACAAGCATAATGACTACTAGTAAAAGCTAGTGCATATTTAAGTTGTTTATGCTTTAATAATAAAGCTGTTTCGCCAATAACTAAACAACTTGTGGCACAAGCTGCATACATTGAAAGAAAAGGAAAAGGTAAATCTTTGGCTACATAATTAGAAGTTGAACATTGATTTAATAAATCTCCCCCACAAGCAATTTCAATATCATCTAAATTTAAGTTTACTTTACGTAAAGCATAATCAATACTTTTTTTAACCATTTGTTGTTCACAAAGTTCAAAACTATTACAACCATCATAATTATCCCTTAAACATTCATCAAAATCATTAGCTAGTAAACCTTGTGCCTCAAAAGGTCCAGCCACACAACCTTGACTATAAACATAAACTCCATCTAAATCAATAATCATAATAAGTACCTAATAAAAGCTAAAATAGCTGCAGAAACAATACCATAAGTTAAGACACATCCAGCTAATTTAAACATATTACAACCTATTCCTTGAATAAATCCTTCTTTTTTAGCATCTAAGGCAGCTGATGTTAAAGCATTCGCAAAACCACTAATTGGTACAAATAAACCCGCCCCAAAAATTTGAACTAATTTTTCATATCCGTTTAAACAAGTTAAAATAGAACTTACTAACATAATAGTAACAATCACATAACTACTAGCATCTTTACTCGACAAAGCAAATAAATCCATGTACGTAAATTGAAGAAATTGAGTTAATAAAGCTAAACAACCTCCCCCAACAAAAGCCATTAAACAATGTTTAAAAACTGGTTGTTTAATTTCATTATTAGCTATCGTTTCTAATATTTCTTTTTGATTCATCATAACCTCCTACCTTTATTATGAAAAGAACCTTAAAGTATATACTTTTTTTTTGAAATTAGCTAAAATAAGTATGGATGGTGATAAATATGAG
>CAZQJH010000150.1:0-3136 GCA_964593515.1 uncultured Erysipelotrichaceae bacterium | reverse complement strand
GAGGAACTCATATGAAAAAAGTTTATGAAGGAAAAACTAAAGATGTGTTTGAACTAGAAAATGGAAATGTACTTTTAAAGTTCAAAGATGATTGTACTGGAAAAGATGGTGTATTTGATCCAGGAGAAAACACAGTTGGATTAACAATTGAAGGAATTGGTCGTGCAAACCTAGAAACATCAATCCACTTCTTTGAATTATTAAAGGAAAAAGGAATTAAAACACACTACGTAAGTGCTAACTTAGATGAAGCAACAATGGAAGTTTTACCTGCTACTGTTTTCGGTAAAGGGCTAGAAGTAATTTGTCGTTTAAAAGCTACTGGAAGCTTTATTCGTCGCTATGGGGATTACATTGAAGATGGAGCTGTTTTAGAAGGTGGATATGTTGAAGCAACATTTAAAGATGATGCTAAAGGTGATCCATTAGTAACATCAGAAGGATTAGCTGCTTTAGGAGTTATGTCTACTGACATGTTTAACGATATGAAAGAACAAACTTTAAAAATCACTAAGATTGTAGCTGAAGATTTAGCTAGTAAAGGTTTAGATTTATACGATATTAAATTTGAATTTGGATACAACAACGATGAAGTTATCTTAATTGATGAAATCGCAAGTGGAAACATGCGTGTATACAAAGATGGTAAAATCGTTGATCCAATGGATTTAACAAAATTAATCTTAGGTAAATAATAATAAAAAAATGGCTGATTTCAGCCATTTTTTTTATATTCTTGTTATAAAAACGACATTAGTCGACATTTATTTAGATAATTGCTTATATAAATGCCTTTGTGTCGGATTTCTGCTTATTTATTAATATAAACAAACATTTGTTTAATTATTTCGACAATTTAATTGATATTTCCTATTTTACTTCTATATAATTAAATTAGGAAGGAAAGGGAAAAATCATGAAAGAAAAAATTAGTATTTATTTGGTCGATGATTCATTAGAATTGTTGAAAGGTGTAAAAGAAGAGTTATTATGTAATGAACATTATCAATTATTAGGTACCAGTATAGATGCCACATCTTTTTTGAATCAATTAAGTGGTAAACATATTGATATTTTAGTTTTGGATTTAATAATGCCACATATTGATGGTGTATCTGTGTTACAACAACTAAAGAAATATCGTATTAGAGTAAATCATATTATTGCGATAACTCCTTTTGTTAATGATTTAATCTTGCAATCAATTCAAAAATTCCCCATTGATTATGTTTTAATGAAACCTTTTGATGTTAAAGCTTTAATAGAAAAATTAAACTTTGTATCTGGTTTTCAAAATAATCAGGATGAAAAGTTGGATCAAGATCAAAAAAATGCCATTTTTGAATCTGAATTAGAAACTGAGATTACAGAATTATTGCATGAAATAGGTATTCCAGCCCATATTAAAGGATATATGTATTTACGTACCGCTATATTACAAGCTTATTTAAATGCTGATTATTTAGGTCAAGTTACTAAGGTATTATATCCTGAGATTGCTAAAAAGTATTATACTAGTGCTTCAAGAGTAGAAAGAGCAATTCGTCATGCGATTGAAGTTGCTTGGAATCGTGGTAATGTAGATGCAATTGATGATATTTTTGGTTATACAATATCAGCTAGTAAAGCTAAACCAACTAACTCTGAATTTATTGCTATGATTTCGGATAAATTAAGGTTAGAGCATCGTCTTAGAGATAGTCAAAATTTCCGTTATGCGTATCGTTAAAAGGTGGTCATCCACCTTTTATTTTCATTTATTATATGTTAGAATTTTAACGGTGATAAATAATGGGAAGAGTAATATTTCATATTGATTTAAATGCCTTTTTTCCAAGTGCAGAACAAATCAAAAATAGTTCATTAGAAGGACAAGCTATTGCGGTAGCTAGTTTAAATCGACGTAGTGTTGTTAGTAGTGCTAGCTATGAAGCTAGAGCTTATGGGGTTAATAGTGCAATGCCAATTGCCCAAGCAATGCGTTTATGTCCTAATTTAATTATTGTGGAAGGTGATTATAATTATTATGAATTATTAAGTGAACGTTTTTTTCATTATTTACGTAGTTGTTGTCCTTATTTAGAACCAGCTAGTATTGATGAGTGTTATTTAGATGTAACTGATATTATCAAGAATTATAAACGTCCTTTAGATTTAGCTTGGACTATTCAAAAGAAAGTATATGAAGATTTACGTTTAAAATGTAGTATTGGAATTGGTCCTAATAAATTTTTAGCTAAGATGGCTTCGGATATGAAAAAACCAATGGGTATTACCATTTTACGTAAAAGTGAAATATCAAAAAAGTTATGGCCTTTAGATATTAGTGATATGTATGGGATTGGTAAGAAAAGTGTTGAAAAATTACGAGCAATTAATATTAATACAATCTATGATTTAGCTAATCCAGCTAATGAAACAAAAATCTTATCTCAATTAGGTCGTAATGCAATTGTAAGTATTCATCATGCACGAGGTAATGGTAGTAGTAAATTGAATTATAACCATACCTTAAAATCTATTTCACAATCAACAACCCTTGATAAAGATATTTTAGATTATAACGAAGTTAAGACTACCTTTAATAAATTAGCCTATAGTTTAAGTGCTAGAGCTAAACAAGAACATATTCTAGGTTGTCATATTTCGATTTCAATTCGTTATTATGATTTCACTAATATAATTCGAAGTCGTGATTTAAATAACTATACTAATGAAGCTAGTGATTTATTAGAAGCTGCTTTATTACTATTTGATCAACATCATAGTGATAAAAGTATTCGTCATTTAGGTATTTCTTTAGGTTCTTTACAAAATGAAAAAGATATGATTCAACAATTATCATTTTTTGATAAACAAGCTAATCAAATTGAATATGTAATTGAACAACTAAATGATCAAATTCCACAAGCTCATTTTATTAAAGCAAGTGATTTACTAAAAAAAGATAAAATGCATTAATTTTATCTTTTTTTATGCTTTCTTGCATATATTTAAAAGCAAGAAAGGAGATATTATGCATAATAAACTTATTTATTTATTAATGATGTTTATAGGAGGGGGGGTTAGTGGTTTTATTATTCTTAATAATTTTATTAAGATAGTTGATAAAGAAGATATATCTAATAATGGGATT
>CAZQJH010000149.1:0-3207 GCA_964593515.1 uncultured Erysipelotrichaceae bacterium | reverse complement strand
GGTAATAACTATACAACAAATAATAATTAGTAAAATAATTGGTGACATATTAGCTAATAAAGCCATAATTCCTAATTGATCACAAGAAATACGTAAAATATCACCATTATCTAATAATATTGCTTCATAAAAGGTAAGTTTAGTTAAAGTATTTGAATATCGAGCACTACTACCATACCCATTATCAAGGGCTTCTTGTATTTCTTCACGATCTAAATGATTATTTAATTCATTAAGATTAGCTTCAGAATCAAATATTACCCTACCATCTTCATTTACTAATGTAAAACGTGATTGTTTTTGTTTAAGTTGTTGTAGATAATTTAAACCATCATTTTCAACCCCAACTTTAGCTAATTGTAATTCTTCTTTAAGTTGAGTTACTTGTAAATCACGATAATAATTATATAAATAAGTATTACTTATTAATAAACTAGAAGCTAAAACAATCATGGCAATAACAAAAATAGCTCTAAATATTTTTTTACGCATCATATTCCTCCAATTTATAACCAACTCCAATAACGGTTTGAATATATTTACTTCCCTCACCTAGTTTTTTTCTTAATGATTTAATATGCATGTCTACAGTTCTACTTTCCCCATAGTAATCAATTCCCCATACATCTTGAATGATTTGTTCACGAGAAAAAACAACATGCGGTGTTTTCATTAAAAATAGTAATAATTCAAACTCTTTATTAGTTAGATTAATTCGTTTATCATTATACTTAACTTCGTGTTCTTGACGATATAAACTAATTTCATGAAAACTTAAAACATCTATCGTATTATTGCATCTTCGTAAAACAGCTTTAACTCTAGATACCATTTCCATAACCCCAAAAGGTTTAACTAAATAATCATCAGCTCCAATATCAAGACTATTAATTTTATCCATTTCTTGTCCTTTAGCACTAGCCATAATTACCGGAATATTTTTAGTACGTGCATCACTTTTTAATTTTTTTAAAGCTTCAACCCCATCTAATTCAGGCATCATAATATCTAAAATAATTAAATCAGCTAATTCATTCTCTAAACTTTTAAACATCATTTTAGCACTATCAAAACCAACAGCATCAAAACCCATCTGTTTTAAAGTATAAACCTCAATATCACGGATTGTTTCATCATCATCAACACAATAAATCACACTATTCATCCCCTTTATCAATATAAATAATACTTTTAGCTATATTTACAACATGATCACCAATCTTTTCTAAATATTTAGCAATCATTAATATATTTAAGGCTTCTTCTCCTTCGATTTCATGATCTTGAATTAAACAAATTAAATCAGCTTTAATATTTTTAAAAGTATCATCTAATAAATCATCATCGACACATACTTCACGACAGATTTGTGAATCATTTTGTGCATAAGCATTAATACATAGATTAATCATTTTAACACATACATTATTCATATAATCTAAGGTTTTTAAAGCTTCTTTTGAAGTAAGATTTACTTCATTTAATAATTCACGAATATTTTCACCTTGGGTTGCAATTCGTTTTAAATCACGAATCATCCTTAATGAAGATGATAAGGTACGTAAATCTTTTGCAACTGGTTGTTGTCTTAATAATAAGCGATAAGTGATATTTTCAATATCATGTTCTAATTCATCAATCGTATCTTTATTTTCAAGATAATCACTGTTAAATAAATTAGCAATTAATGTTTCACAATATGCACTCATTTCAATCATTTTTTTATGTAATAATGATAATTGTTCATCAAATAATCTCATATTAACCAAACCTTCCTGTTATATAATCTTCACTACGTTTATCTTTAGGATTAGCAAAGAATGTTTGTGTATCACCATATTCTATTAATTCACCCATTAAGAAAAAGGCACTTTGATCGGATATTCTGGTTGCTTGTTGCATATTGTGTGTTACCACGATTATAGTGTATTTTTCTTTCAATTTCAAGACAAGCTCTTCGATTTTAGAAGTAGAAATGGGGTCTAAAGCACTTGTTGGTTCATCCATCAATAAAATCTTTGGTTTAATAGCTAAAGCACGAGCAATACATAAACGTTGTTGTTGTCCTCCTGATAAGCGTAAAGCATTATCATGTAAACGATCTTTAACTTCATCCCATATAGCCGCATCTTTTAATGCTTCTTCGACAATTAAATCTAATTGAACTTTATTTTTAATTCCATGTGTTCTTGGACCATAAGCAATATTATCATAAATACTCATTGGAAAAGGATTAGGTTTTTGAAAAACCATCCCTATTTCTTTACGTAATTCATTAACATTTATATCTTTATCATAAATGTTTTTACCATCATATAATATTTCTCCACTAATTTTCACATTATCAATTAGATCATTCATACGATTAATCGTTTTTAAGAAGGTTGATTTACCACATCCTGAAGGACCAATAAAAGCCGTAATACTTTTTTCTTGAATATTCATATTAATATTTTTTAATGCTTGATGATTTCCATACCACAAACATAAATCATTTACTTTAATGATATCACTCATAGATTTCTCCTTTTCTTGAAGTATTTTCCAACTAAACTAGCTAAGATATTTAAAACAAAAGCTAGAATTAATAAAATAGCCGCAATAGCAAAGGCAACTTCAAATTTACCTTCTTCTTTAGCATATACATATAAAGCTACAGATAAAGTAGAACCTGATTTAAAGATTCCACTAAAGAATCCATTAACTTTATGCGCAAAACCAGCAGTATATAATAAGGCAGCTGATTCACCTAAAATACGACCAATTGTTAGAATGGTACCCGTAATAATTCCATCAATACAACTTGGTAATACTACACTATAAATAGTACGCCATTTACCTGCTCCTAAACCATAACTAGCTTCACGATAACTATCAGGTACCGTTTTTAAACTTTCTTGGGTTGTGGAAATAATAGTTGGTAAATTCATAATTACTAAAGTTAAAGCTCCAGCTAATAAACTAGTACCAATGGTATTTGAGAATAATAACATTCCTATTAATCCATAAATAATTGAAGGAATACCTGATAAAGTTTGAATAGCATATTCAATTAAAGAAATTACTTTCTTATTTTTAGCATATTCATTTAAATATACTGCAGAGCCTACTCCAATAGGAATAACTATAATTAAAGTTAAGATAATAATATAGATTGTATTTAAGATATTAGGTAAAATTCCTACTGTCCCTTTTAAAGCACTAGGT
>CAZQJH010000148.1:0-3310 GCA_964593515.1 uncultured Erysipelotrichaceae bacterium | reverse complement strand
TAATAGTATTTTCTTTATTATTAAGTTATTATGCTTTATTCTTCTGTGTTTTTATGATAAACATAACCTAAATGCTCATAAGCTAAAGCAGTCGCTACCCTTCCTCTAGGCGTACGATTAATAAAACCAATTTGTAATAAATATGGTTCATAAACATCTTCAATTGTCATTGGTTCTTCACCAATTGATGAAGCTAAAGCTTCAACCCCTACTGGACCTCCATCAAAGCGTTCAATAATTCCTTTAAGGTATTTATGATCGACTAAATCTAAACCTAAATTATCGACTTTTAAGCGATCTAAAGCTAAAATAGCAATTTCTTTAGAAATAAATCCATCATTCATAACTTGGGCAAAATCACGAACTCTTCGAAATAAACGATTAGCAATACGTGGTGTACCACGACTTCTTCTAGCTATTTCAATAACAGCTTCATCATCAATTACAGATTGCATTACACGTGAAGTACGTTTAATAATTTGACCTAATTCTTCTAACGTATAATATTCTAATTGATTCACAATCCCAAAACGATCACGTAAGGGCGCACTTAAATCTCCAGCTCTAGTTGTAGCTCCAACTAAAGTAAAAGGCGGTAAATCAACTCTAATCGTACGAGTAGTCGATGAATCTTTACCTACTACAATATCAATAAAGAAATCTTCCATCGCCGGATATAAGATTTCTTCTACTTGTTTAGGTAATCGATGAATTTCATCAACGAATAAAACATCACCAGGATTTAAAGTAGCTAAAATAGCAGCTAAATCTCCCCCTTTTTCAATTGAAGGACCTGAACAAGTTTTTAAATTACCACCCATTTCATTAGCTAAAATATATGATAAGGTAGTCTTTCCTAAACCAGGAGGACCATATAATAAAACATGGTCTAAAGTTTCATTTCTTTTTTTAGCTGCTTCAATAAAAATAGCTAAATTTTCTTTTAAGCGTTCTTGACCAATATATTCACTTAATGATGATGGACGTAGACTATCTTCATCATCATATTTTTTCTCTTCACTAGATACTACTCTTTCCATCTTACACACCTTTCTTCATTGCTAATAGAACTAACGCTTTACGAATATATTCATCACTACTTAAATTAGGTAAAGCTATTAATTCTTTCTTAATACTATTAATTTCATTTGCCTTATATCCTAAAGCTTGTAAAGCTTCTAAGGCATCTTGTAATTCACTATCAACTTTAACATTATCATTACTTGATTCATCATAAACTAATTTACCTTGTAAATCTAAAACGATTTGACTTGCACTTTTAGCGCCAATTCCTGGTAATGATTTAAGCATCTTAATATCATTATTAGCAATTGCTTCAACGATACCATTAACACTACTTGCCCCTAACATTCCTAAAGCAATTTTAGGACCAACACCTTTTACACTAATTAAACGAACAAATAAATCATATTCACTTTGTTTTTCAAAACCAAATAATATCTGGGCATCTTCCCGTATATGATGATAAGTATAAATAGTTCTTTCTTCATTCACAACATAATGATTAGGATTAGGTATAAATACCCGATAACCAATCCCATTCACATCAATAATCACATGATCATTATAAATCCCATAAATAATACCCCGTAAAAAAGCTATCATTATCTCACCATCCTATCTTGTTTAGTTTAACATATTTATGATTATTTTTCATCATAATTATTGTTTCCTAATTAATTATACGCAACAAAACAATAAAACAGTGAACAATTTTACTTGTTCACTGTTTTATTAATTAATTCATTTAATACTACAATCATTTTAGCACATTCACTACGAGTAGCACTTGCTTGAGGATTTAAATAAGTTTTATCATTAATTTTTGAACCACTTAAAATTCCTTTATCAACACAAAAGGCAATTGCACTTTTCGCATAATCCGATACATCATTGTAATCTTCAAATGTATCTAAGCTAATATCACTTTTGGTATCTAGATTCATGAAATTAGCATAATTACGTAACATAATTGCTAAATCTTCACGTTTTACATCAACATCAGGGGCAAATATTTGCTCATTCATTCCTTTAATAATCTTATTCTTATAACAGAAAGTAATTGCTTTGCTATAATATTGACCATCTAAGACATCACTAAAGATGGGCTCATATGTACTTTTAACATTAGACATATTATGTAAAACAGTTGCAACCATACCTCGACTAATATTATCATTAGGTGCAAACATATTATTTCCCACACCACTCATAAAGCCTAAGGAAACACATTCTTCAACAACTTTATAATACCATTCATCTTTATCTAAATCATCAAATTCAATCTTAATAGTTGGTTTATCAATTGGTTTATCAGTTTGATTATAGTAAGTATCATCGACAATTTGAAAGTCAAAAGCATATTGATCAAGTAATTGATCATTGTTATAAACTTCAATGCGATATGTATAACTACCTAAAGCTAACTTTCTAAAAGCCATATCACTATCTAAATTAAAGACATTATAATTATTAGTATTAATATTTTTAGTTGTTTTAAAACAAGTTTTATCTCCTTGATAAACTCCAGCTACTACTTTGCTCATTACTTCTTTACTAGCAATATTTCCATATACATAAACACCACTAGCAATCATATCGATTTTTGATGGATGATTGATAGCAAAAATAACACCATCATTTAAACTTTGCGCTTCTTTTAAACCTTGACGACGAACAACATAATGATAATCATAATCATATTGACCAATCCATGTCTTTAAATCAGTATAAGTTTCAACCCCAACGGCAACATCACATACTAAAAAGCCAGACATTTCTAATTTGTTAGGATCTCCTACATAACCATAAACCACTGAATAATGAGGTGAATTACGATATACAATTACCGGATAACCACAAGCTAATTGATTATATAAACCATATAAATAAGCCTCTTCATTTTTTTCATATACCATTTCATATCCACATTTATACCAATAAGCATAAATAGTATTACCATTAGCAGTTTTTACTAAATTATAAATTTCACTTTTATCATAAGTAGAAGATGCTTGTTGATAGAAATAAGCTTCAATACTAGCCATGGAAGCAATTGCACATCCTTGTCTTTCTTGTGTAATTACAGGAATATCATATGAAATTTCAGGATAATAACCTTTATAAGTATTAGCTTGAATATTTAATGATGAACATGATAAAAATAAGCAACATATAACTAAAAATATTTTTTTCATAAATAATACCTCACAACAAATATATTTTATGTTATTTTAGACTCAATGTCTATTAAATCTTAAAATATTCTTAACATTTATCCTAATATTAG
>CAZQJH010000147.1:0-3326 GCA_964593515.1 uncultured Erysipelotrichaceae bacterium | reverse complement strand
ACTTTTTTCATCTTATCACCGCTAATCATTATGAACTTAAATGGTTTCTTTATACAAAAAACACAGCCTAAGCTGTGTTTTTAATTAGTACATATTAATGTCATCAAGACTTTCGTCACTATCTTCATCAATTAAAATAGCTGATGTATCGATAACTACTTCTGAATAAGTGTGACGAGAGCGTAAATCCCATTTGTTATCACCAACACTTACAAAGCGATCATCTAATGATAGATCTGAATAAAATTGCGCGATGTTATCTTCTTCTTGTTTTTCAGTAAAACCAATTACTTGACTTACTTCTTTCCATAATTTGATAAAAGTAACTGGTTTACGTTTTTGTTTCATTAAATCATAGGCGATTGAAATCATTGATTTTTTCATAAATAATAATTGTCCTCCTAAATTTAGTTGAATATTTTTTACATTTCTTCTAATGCTTCAATTCCAATTAAATATAAAGCATTTTTTAAAGTAATTTTAGTTGCTTTTAATAATGCAACACGTTGTGCACTTAATTCCACATCGTTTTCATCAATTACTTTACATGCGTTATAGAAACTGTGGAAGTATGAAGCTAATTTGTGGATATAGTTACATACTTTATGTGGTGCTCTTGTTTTAGCCGCATCAGCTACCACACTAACAAATTCGTTAATGTATTTTAATAGATCAATTTCTTTTTCATGAGTTAAACGATCATAGTTTGTACATGCAGCAAATTCTGGTGCACGTTTTAAGATTGAACAAATACGTGCATGAGCATATTGAGCATAGTAAACTGGGTTATCATTAGTTTGTTTTTTAGCTAAAGCTACATCAAAGTCAAAGTGAGTATCAACAGCACGTTGTACGAAGAAGTAACGTACTGCATCAACCCCTACTTCATCACATAAGTCACGAATTGTTACAGCGTTACCTAAACGTTTACTCATCTTAACTTCTTCCCCGTTTTCTACTAATCGTACCATTTGAATAATATCAACTTGTAATTTATCTGGATCATTTCCTAATGCTTGCATACTAGCTTTTAAACGTGGAATATAACCGTGGTGATCAGCTCCTAATAAGTCAACTAATAAATCAAATCCACGATCACATTTATCTTTATGATAAGCAATATCTGGTACTAAGTAAGTATATGAACCATCAGTTTTTCTTAATACACGGTCTTTATCATCGTTGAATTTAGTTGTTTCAAACCATAAAGCTCCATCTTTTTCATAAGTATATCCACCTTCATGTAATACTTCTAAAGCTTTTTCTACTTTACCTTCATCACGAATACTTTGTTCACTACTCCATACATCAAAACCAACGCGGAAGTAATCTAAGTCACGTTTAATTTTATCTAATTCGTATTTAATTCCTTCTTTTTTGAAGAAAACTAAGTTAGCTTCATTTTCTTCAGCATAAATGTCTCCATGTTTTTCAGCTAATTGAATAGCAATATTTTTCACATCTTCTCCATGGTATCCATCTTCTGGTAAAACAAAGTCTAAACCAAAATATTCACGATATCTTGCTTGTAGTGATAATCCTAAATTCACAATTTGGTTACCAGCATCATTTACATAATATTCTCTAGTTACATCATAACCACTAGCTTTCATTAAACGTGTAATACTATCTCCCCAAGCAGCTCCACGTGCATGCCCTAAGTGTAAATCCCCCGTTGGATTAGCTGATACATATTCCACATTTACTTTTAAGTTATTTCCACTATCGTTATGACCATAGTTTTCTTGTTGTTGTAGAACTTTATCAATAACTGCAGTTAATGAGTTGTTTTTAACTTTAAAGTTAATAAAACCAGGACCGGCAATACTACAGCTTTCTAATCCAGCAAATTCCATATCTAAGTTATCAATAATTGCTTGAGCAATATTACGTGGTTGATCTTGAACAAATCTTTTAGCTTGCATCGCTAAGTTAGTTGAATAATCTCCATGATCTTTAACCTTAGGAATTTCAATAGTGATTCTTTCATAATCCATTTCCACATCAAAGGCTTTCTTTAATGCTTGTTGTAATGCTTGTTTTAAATTTACTTCTAATTGATTCATACTAAACCTCCTTTATTTTACATACTAAACGTTTAGAACCATTTACTTCACCTTCATTTAAGATTTGATAAGTTAAAGCAATCATCTCATCTAAGAAATGATATTTATCCATAAAGAAAGTAAAAGGAATTATTCCATATACGCTTGTTACATTTCCTTTAGTATATGCACCTTTTCTTAAAACGATTTTAGATGTCATTTCACCTTTACGTAAAATGCGAAATTCTTCTTCACTAGCGCTAATTTCAACTTTAGTTACGCCATCTTCTTCTAAATAATCAAAAGAAAAGATACCATCACTTTTTTTTACGTCACATATTCCATCAAA
Source organism: uncultured Erysipelotrichaceae bacterium (assembly GCA_964593515.1). Lineage (GTDB taxonomy): Bacteria > Bacillota_I > Bacilli_A > Erysipelotrichales > Erysipelotrichaceae > JAXJYR01. The sequence continues at coordinate 932 of CAZQJH010000147.1, read as the reverse complement.
TAATACACTATGCGTATTATCTAATAGATCACTTTGCGTTAAATATATATGTTTTTTCATACTATCTCCTAACATATCATGTGAATTATAGCAAAAAAAATTTAGTGTGCAAGTCTTTTTTATACTTTTTTTATAACTTTATTAATTTAAGCCTAATATTATTCATTTTATGGTCCATTATATTATAAGGAGGTCGTTTATGTTTAAAAGAATTTGGTTAATTATTTTTATCATTTCTTTAGGTCTATCTTTATTTTATACTTATGCTTTATTACATCCCTTACCTTTAACTAATCAAACATCTTCTATTACGATGTATGATTGTAACGGTAATATTATGTATGAATCAACTAAAGTTAAACAAGATAACTATTTAACTTATGAACAAATCCCTGCTGATATTATCATGGTCTTTATGCAAGTGGAAGATAAACGTTTTCTTAATCACTTAGGTTTTGATCCTTTACGTTTCACTAAAGCTTTATATAGTAATATAAGTAATGGTCAAATCATAGCTGGTGGTTCAACAATTACCCAACAATATGCTAAAAATCTTTTTCTTAGTAATGAACAAAGTATCGAACGTAAAATTAAAGAATTTATTTATGCTAGTCGTTTAGAAATGCAATATAGTAAAAAACAAATATTAGAAGGTTATCTAAATACTATTTATTTTGGTCATGGTATTTATGGAATTAACCAAGCTAGTCATTATTTCTTTAATCAAGCTTTAGATACTTTAAACTTAAAACAAATTGCCATGTTAGCAGCCATCCCTAATGGTCCTAGTTATTACTCCATCAAATTACATCCTGAAAATAATGAAGCTAGAGCTAATTTAATTCTACAAACGTTATATCAACGTAAGATAATAACTAAAGCACAATTAAATAAATATACTAAGCTTAAACCTAAAATAAGTACTAATATTA
>CAZQJH010000146.1:0-3335 GCA_964593515.1 uncultured Erysipelotrichaceae bacterium | reverse complement strand
TGTCTTTGTTTTATATCCAACTAATGGTAAAGCTAATCAAACTAAATTATTAGGTACCTTAAAAGTATATTCAATGTTTGATAAACAAAGTAGTGAAGAAAATATTAATATTAGCTTAGATAATGCTTTATTTAAAATTACACCTAATGGAGATAATTTCCAAATGTTGAATATTAGTAGTAATAAATATCTACAAAATGTTGTGAATACTAATATGTTAACTGATACAGCTTGTGATATGACTTTAGAAAAAGGTGGTAAAGACAATACTTTCCGTCTTAAATCAGCAAGTGGACGTTATTATATTTTCTATCATAACTCAATGAAATTTGATATGAATAGTAAATATGATGCAAACCTACAAGATTTTGATTTAATTTTATTAGAAAAACAAGCAGTAATTAGTGAAGATGATTATTTCCCAGGTTATAAATTAGTTAAAGATACTAAAGATATTAGTGCGGATAAACAATATTTAGTAGCTTATAATTGGGATGATGAAACTAATGGTGGATTATATGTAATGTATCCAGGAAGTTATGCAGGAAATAATGATAATTGTACAAAACGAATTGAACCATATGTAAGTGCCATAACATACAAATTAACTATTGAAGCTTTAAAAGCAGGTAAAACAACAATGGTTATCAATGAACGTATTTATAACATTAATGTCTTACAAGATCCACAAGATAGTAGTAAAGATTTACCATTAGATGTTTTAAGTGCTACACAAGGAAGTTATCAACCTAATAATGCTAAAGAAGGTTTAGCTAGTTTAGCTATTGATAACGATACTACTACCTTATGGCACTCTAACTATGGTGGAGCTAATCGTGAAGATTTATGGATGCAATTAAATATTAATGGTAATTATGATGTTAATGGTTTACGTTACTTAGGAAGAGCAAGTAAAATTAATGGAAATATTACTAAATATGAAATTAGAGTAAGTAATGATGAAGATTTTGCTACTTATGAAGTAGTAGCTAGTGGTAACTGGGCTGATGATGGTAAATGGAAATATGTTGAATTTGATAAAACTGTTGAACACTGTAAATATGTTCGTTTATATGCAATTGAATCTCATAGTAATAATGCAAGCTTGAATTTTGCAGCTGCGGTTGAAGTACGTTTAACTGGTGCTTTATCAACAACCCCGGCTCCAGTTGATAAAAATGCTTTAGTAAAATTAATTACTACAGCTAAAGCTATTAAAACGGAAGATAAAACAAGTGCTAGTGTTAAAGTTTTAAAAGATGCAATTGAAATTGGTGAATTAGTTAATGAAGATCCTAATGCTAGTGAAGATGATGTAAAACAAGCGATTACTAAGTTACAAAAAGCTATTGATGCTTTAGTAACTAAAGCAGATAGAACTACATTAGTAGCCTTAATTAATGAAGCTAAAGCTATTAAAACGGAAGATAAAACAAGTGCTAGTGTTAAAGTTTTAAAAGATGCAATTGAAATTGGTGAATTAGTTAATAACAATGAAGAAGCAAGTGAACAAGATATTAGACAAGCCATTAATACTTTACAACATGCAATTGATTCATTAGTTACTAAAGGAGATAAAACAGCTTTAGCTAAAGCTATTGCTGATGCTAAAGCAGTTGATACTAATAATAAAACTGATGAAAGTAAAGCTGTTTTAGCTAGTGCTATTACTAGTGCTGAAATGATTTATGCTAATGAAGATGCAAGTGAAGAAGATGTAAATAAAGCAATTAATGCTTTAGATGAAGCTATTAAAGCTTTAGAAGACAAACCATTTGAAGCTACTAACTTAATTAATACTGAAGCTAATAAAGATAAAGTAAAAGTTGTAACAACTTCATCACAATGTGGGGTAGAAGGTAGTGCTGATGAAAAAGAAGGTTTAGGAACAGCTGCAGCTACTTTAGACTATGTTGAAACAACATATTGGCATACAAACTGGAATGATGCATCAGTTAAATGTCCACAATATATTACTTATGATTTAGGAGCTACATATGATTTAGATGAAATTAGATTCTTACCTCGTCAAGGGTCACAATGGCCTAATGGAGATATTTTCCAAGTTAAAATTTATGTAAGTAGTGATAAAGAATTTAATGAAAATGAATTAGTAGGAACTTATGATTTTGAAAATGATGGTAAATATTTACTTGATCGCTCATGGCATAAGATTACCTTAGAAGCAAGTGGACGTTATGTGAAATTCTTAGTAACTAAATCAGGTGGAGATACTAAAGTAGATACTTTTGTTTCAATGGCCGAAATTAGATTCTATGGTGATGAAAATAACAATGTTGCACCAAATCTAGATAAAGTTGCTTTAGTAAAAGCAATTGAAGAAGCTAAAGCAATTGATACTACTAATAAAACTGATGATAGTAAAACAGGCTTAGAAAATGCAATTAAACATGCGGAAATTGTAAATAAAGATGAAGATGCAACTAAAGCAATGATTGATGAAGCAATTAAAATGTTAGCTGATGCTATTGATCAATTAGAAGATAAATATGTTGAAGGTGATATGCAAGCATATCAACAAAAAGACTTTGATATAACTATTACCAATGATGTATTAAAAACTGATGATGGAAGTAATGTTGGAAAGATGATTCAACAAGGAAGCTTTGATGGATTATTTAATGGTAAGAAAGGTGATGCAAATTCACGTGATTTTGAATTAAAATGGGATATTGATGCTAACTATGTTGATGGTAAATTACCAAATTATGTTAGTTTACCACTTACTTTAACATTTAACTTAAAAACAAGTGATAAATTAAATAAAGTAGTTGTATATAATGCTAATAAATCTAATGGATATGTAACTAAAATTAAAGCAACTATTTACTATGCTGATGGAAGTAAAGAAACTAAAGAAATTAATAAAGTTCAAGAAGCTTATACCTTTAGATTTGAAGCGCTAAAAGCAGCATCTAAAGTAGATATTACTATTTTATCAGCGGTTGATGCTTATGATGAACCAACAACTAATTTATTAACTATTTCGGAAATTGAATTATTTAGAGATGGTAATTCAATTGCGGAAAAACCAGTAGAAGTTAATAAAGAAGCCTTAAAAGCAACAATTAATCTTGCGAAAGTTATTGATACATCTAATAAAACGACTGAAAGTAAAGCTGTCTTAGCTAGTGCGATTGCTAGTGCAGAAAAAGTATTAGCAGATAAAAAAGCTACACAAAGTGATGTAGATGCTGCTATTGAAGCTATTAATAATGCAATTGCACAATTAAAAGATATTGAAGTTAAACCAGAACCAAAACCAGAATACAAAGGTTATGATGATGTTGATAGTGAAGCTTGGTATGCTGGAA
>CAZQJH010000145.1:0-3527 GCA_964593515.1 uncultured Erysipelotrichaceae bacterium | reverse complement strand
TAAACTAAAGGTATGAATATTCTTTAGTTCAGTATTTTTAATTTCATTCATCAACAATCCTTCCCTTCATCAAAGGATATGTTAATAAAAGTTATTTATGCATAAATCTAGTTATACAAGTAAAATATCCTTGTTTCGCAAAGTTATTTGCTACTTGTTTGACTTTATTTTCATCTTCACTTAAGGCAAATATCGTACTTCCACTTCCAGACATTAAGACTACTTCTAATCCTTGTTCTTTAATTGCTTGTTTTAAATCAGCTAATTCTTCAACTAGCTTAAATGCACTATTTTCTAATGAATTTTTTACTAATTCAGCAATTTTTTCTAAATCATGTTTAATTAATGCTTCTTTAACTAAATCACTATTACAGTGATCACAGTTAGCTAAATCTAAAGTTTGATATGCATCTTTAGTTGAAACTCCTACATTTGGTTTCACTAATAAAACATATGGATCATAATCAAAGCTAAAAGTAGTTAATTCTTCACCAATTCCTTTTACTTGTGCTGGTTTTTGCATATAGCAAAATGGTACATCAGCTCCTACTTTTAAAGATAATTGAGCTAATTCTTCATCACTAACTTCTAACTTACATAATTGTTTAATAGCTCGCATCATCGCTGCTCCATCACTACTTCCTCCAGCTAATCCAGCTTGTGATGGAATATTTTTAACTAATTTCACATGAACATGAATATCTAAATTAAAGTGTTCTTTCATTAATTCATATGCTTTAATAACGGTATGATGTTTATCAAATGGAACACTATCATCATTACTTTCAAAATAGTCTTCATTTGCTAATTCTACTTCTAAGACATCATGTAAGGCTAATGGTAGCATAATCATATCTAAAATATGATATCCATCTTCACGTCGTTTTACGACATCTAAACAAAGATTAATCTTCGCATGTGCTTGTTCGATCATTTTCAATCACCTCATAAAGTTTAATAAAACTACTTTTTTCTAAACTTTCAGCCCGCGCATTTTCTAAAATATTAGCTTTAGCTAAATATTCTTTACATTTTTCTTTATCATTAATATATCCTTGTAAGTTATTATAAATCGTTTTACGACGTTGTTTAAAACAAGCTTTTATTAATTCAAAGAATTCTTTTTCATTAAGACTTTCATCTTGTGGTTTTAATTCAAAACGTAGTACACAACTATCAACATTAGGTTTAGGCATAAATACATTTTTCGGTACATTCATTACTTTACTAATATTACACATATGTTGGGCAATAATACTTAAAGCATTATATTCTTTCGTATTTACTTTCGCATAAAAACGATCTCCGACTTCTTTTTGCATCATTACCGTCATCGCTTTAATATCAACATGTGCATCTAATACTTTAAAGATAATTGGCGTTGTAATGTAATATGGTAAATTAGCTGCAATCACAACATCATATCCTTGAGCAGTATATTTATCAACCCATGCTTTTAAATCTACTTCTAAGAAATCTTGTAAGACAATTTCATAGTTATCATAGTCTTTTAAACTATCAGTTTTTAATACTTCTGGTAATCGTTCATCAATTTCAAAACAGACAACATGTTTAGCATATTCACATAAGTATTGAGTTAATGCTCCAATTCCAGGTCCTATTTCAAATACCACACAATGATCATTAATAATTGCATTGCGGGCAATCTTTTCAACAACACTTGGATCAATAATAAAGTTTTGTCCATAATTCTTTTTCGCATATAAACCATGACGTTCTAATAATGCTTTAGTTTGTGATGGTGTGGAAATTGGTTTCATCTAAACTTCCTCCTTTAAAATTTTTTCAACATCTTCTTTATTCATTTCTAACATATTTAATTTTTTTAATAAACTTTTCGCATTAGGATTTCCTAAGTATAATTTATTAGCTATTTTAGCTCTTAAGGCTTTAGAGTTATCACGTCCTTCTAAACCTAAAGCTAAAAATTCTTGACGATTTATCGTTTCTTTTCCTTCTTGATAAGTAAATAAGTGATTTAAAGCATCTAATAAATCTTCTTTCGATGCATGTTCAATACCTACTTTCTTAGTTGTTTTAGCTTTCTTTTTCTCGATATAAGCATTTTTTAAACCAGGTATTGCTTGATTAATTCTTGTTCTTATTTTTTCCCCTGGAAAATCAGGGTCGGTAAATACAATTACCCCTCTTTTAGCTTGGGCAATTTTTATTTGTTCAATAATTGCCTTAGAAATAGCACTTCCACCTGTTTCAATTGTATCGCAATCAAAATATTGTTTAAGACAAGCCGTATCATGTTTTCCTTCTACGACAATAATTTCTTTTATTTTCATCATAATCACCCATTCTATTCTAACATAAAAAAACGCTGTTCTACAGCGTTTATTTCTTTTTAATTCTAAAATCTGGTTTAAAGTTTAGTTTTAATCCTTTTATTATTTCATTAGTAACAATTTCATAACATTGATGATCACTATATTTACTTGGTTCATGAGCATCTAATCCAAAAATTACCTCAACATCATAATTTTGCGCTATTTCCCAAAATTTACGATGAGGATAGCGATAACGATATTCATCACCTAATTGCACTTTACCATAACGAATTCCATTTAAATTAACTTCTAAAGGAACTTTCATTTTACTAGCTGCTTGACATATCATATGCGTTGCTTCATCACATGCTTTAGTCCATTCTTTTTTATCATACATAAATAAATCAGGATGAGCTACGATATCCGCTAAGCCCATTTCTAAAGCTTCCACAATTAATTGCGCATAAGTTAAAACATCTTCATCTTCATAATGTTCATAAATACCTTTTTGAAATAATTCATTTTCATGTTGGCCAATAATTAAATAATCCATTTGTTCTTTATATTCTTTAATTTCGGCTAATTGAGCTTTATAAAATTCAAATTCTAAACCTATTACAATTTCAATTTGATCTTGATATTTACTTTGTAATGCTTTAACACTTTCAATATAAGCATTCAATTCTTCTTTAGCCATTCGTTCTTGTTCACTATATCCATCTTTAAATGGTGCATGATCACTAAATCCCATGCGTGTATAACCATTTTTAATTGCTTCTAAAACATATTCTTCATCTTCACCAATAGCATGTCCACATCGTTTAGTATGACTATGATAATTAAATTTTTGCATAAGCATCGCTCCCTTTTTGCTTATTATAACAGTTTCTACTTAACTTAACCATTCTTTAATAACACTTTTAGGTTTAACTTTAGGCATACAAACACTATAACCCATTAATTCTCCTTCTAATTTAACCCCTTTACCATCACCTTGTATCACAATTAAAGTTTGATCATAGGTAATGGTACAATTTGGATAAGCAAATAATTTAATATTATCTAAGATTAATTGTTCATAGTATGTTGCTTTAACTCCCATTACTAAATCAGCATATACTTTTTGCAGATGATATTTTAAATCATATTGCATATTTTGCTTACTATCATAATAAATCACATAATTAATTTTATTTTCACTTTTATTTTTAAAGCCCAATAATAATAAAC
>CAZQJH010000144.1:0-3577 GCA_964593515.1 uncultured Erysipelotrichaceae bacterium | reverse complement strand
TTAATGAGTGGATCTAAAGTTGGTGAAGAAACATATTTAAATCCAAGTGCAAATACAACTAGAGCTGAAGCTGCGAAGATGTTTGTACAATTATCTAACTTAATTAAGAAATAATGAAATTAGCGCTGGAAATTCCAGCGCTTTTTTTAGGTATAATAGTAATGATTATTGAAAATTTATAAATTTATAAATCATTCACATATTTGGGTTTAAATTTTATGGTGATAGTGTTAAAATAAAAGTCGCTATGCGAGGAGATGATATTGTGAGTGATTCAAGTAGTAATAATTTAATGACCGAAGGTTCAATATGGAAAAAGATGTTGATATTTGCGATACCTTTATTTATAGGTAATCTTTTTCAACAATTATATAATACGGTTGACTCATTAATCGTAGGTAATTTTTTAGGTTCTAATGCTTTAGCGGCAGTAAGTTCAAGTGGAAACTTAATTTTTTTAATGACTGGTTTCTTTCAAGGGTTAGCAGCTGGAGCTGGAGTAGTAATTGCAACTTATTTTGGAGCTAAAAAATTCAAAGAAATGCAAGATTCAATTCATACAACGGTGGCTTTAGGAATTGCATGTGGAATTATTTTAATGGTGGTTGGATATTTTTTAGCACCACAAATGCTTATTTTAATGGGAACACCGGAAAATACCTTACCACTATCAACTGAATATTTTAAAATATATTTTTTAGGAGCATTAGGTTCATTATTATACAACTGTTGTGTGGGGATTCTACAAGCTGTTGGAGATAGTAAAAGACCTTTATATTATTTAATTATTTCTTCAGTTGTTAATGTTGTTTTAGATATATTATTTATTGTTGTATTTAAATGGGGAGTTGGGAGTGCTGCTTTAGCTACTATTATTTCTCAATACTTAAGTGCTATTTTAGTAATGATTCGTTTAATTAAATCTAATGAAGTATATAAGGTTACAATTAGAAAAATACGTTTCCATAAAGAAATGTTAATTAAGATTTTAAAAGTAGGTTTACCTAGTGGATTACAAAACTCAATTATAAGTATTGCGAATGTTGTAGTTCAATCTAATATTAATAGCTTTGGAGAGTTTGCGATGGCTGGATGTGGAGCATATTCAAAGATTGAAGGATTTGCTTTCTTACCGATAACTTCTTTTACGATGGCAATTACAACCTTTGTAGGACAAAACTTAGGAGCACAAAAATATGATCGAGTAAAAAAAGGAGCCAAATTTGGTATTGCTTGTTCAATGATTTTGGCGGAATTAGTTGGGTTGATTACTTTTGTTTTTGCCCCACAATTAATCGGAGCATTTAGTGATGATCCATTAGTGATTTCATTTGGAGTTGATCGTGCTCAAACTAGTGCCTTCTTTTTCTGCTTATTAGCTTTTTCACACTGTATTTCTGCCGTGTTAAGAGGAGCAGGGAAATCAAGTGTTCCAATGCTAGTTATGTTATTATGTTGGTGTTTGATTAGGGTTACAATTTTAGAGGTTGGAGATATGTTTTATCACTCAATTCAATTTGTATATTGGGTATATCCAATCACATGGTCTTTATCTTCAACTGTTTTCTTAATATATTATAATAAAGTAAATTGGATGCATGAATAAAAAAAGTGAGAATGATTGTTTGAATCATTCTCACTTTTTAAGTTCTTAGAAAATTTGTAAACCAATTTTTTTCTTAACTTTATTAACTTTACGATTAGCATAGTAAGCTGCCTTTTCGTTACCTTCTTTAATAACTTGTTCAACAACTTTATTAGCAATAATATCTTGGTATTTAGCTTGTAAATCAGTTAAGAAATCAAATACAACTTGTCCAACTTCTTTTTTGAAATCACCATAACCTTTTGCTTGGTAACGAGCCACAATACTATCAATATCTTCATGTGATAATACTGAAAGGATTGTTAATAAGTTAGCAATTCCAGGTTGGTTTTCAGGATCATATTGAATAATACCGATTGAATCAGTTACTGCAGACATAATTTTTTTGCGAGCAACATTTGGATCATCTAATAAATCAATTGTTCCTTTAGGGTTATCTTCAGATTTAGACATTTTCTTAGTTGGATTTTGTAATGAGTATACTTTAGCTCCTACTTTTTGAACAACTGGTTCAGGTACGACAAAAGTATCACCATAACGGTTGTTGAAACGTTGTGCTAAATCACGAGCTAATTCAACATGTTGTTTTTGATCACTACCAACTGGAACATAGTCAGCATCATATAATAAAATATCAGCTGCCATTAGTGAAGGGTAAGTGAATAATCCAGCAGTAATTCCAGTTTCACCTTTAGCTGTTTTATCTTTGTATTGCGTCATACGTTGTAATTCTCCCATATAAGAGTTACAAGTCATAATCCAACCTAATTCAGCGTGAGCACTGATATCACTTTGTAAGAAGATTGTTGTTTTCTTTGGATCTAATCCACATGCTAAATATAAAGCAATTAAGTCTTTAGTATTTTTCTTTAACTCAGCTTTATCTTGAGCAACTGTAATTGCGTGTAGATTCGCAATAAAAATATACATTTCATAGTCATCTTGATAATTAACAAAGTTTTGGATTGCTCCAATGTAATTTCCAAGCGTTAAGCGACCTGTGGGTTTGATTCCACTAATCATTCTTTTCATAAATAAAATCCTTCCTTTCAATAGAAAATAAAAAAAGTAGTCTGTAGGACGCTATAAAGCGTGGTACCAGCCTACTTGCTCATTAAAAATGAACCGCTCAAACGATAACGGTGTTAACCGCATTAATAAATGTGCTACAAAGGCCCAATTTCAAGTAATGTCACATACTGATTTACACCGACCATCAGCTCTCTATGATGTTAAATTAATTTACTTTCCTTTGTTTATCGCATCTTTCCTAACTATAATACAATTTTTTATAAATAAAAACAAGATAAAAATTATAAAGAAAAAAAGAGTTTAAAAAAAAGATAAAATAGACTATAATGTTAGTAGACTTTAGGAGGTGCGCTGATGATTAAATTATATACGGCCCCTGGATGTGCTAGTTGTCGTAAAGCGAAACAGTGGCTAAAAGATAATAATATGGAATTTGAAGAAAAAAATATTTTTTCAACAATTTTAAAAGAAGATGAAATTAAATATTTATTAATGCGTTGTGAAAATGGTACTGATGATATTATTTCAAGACGTAGTAAAGCTTTTCAAGCATTAGATTGTGATATAGATGATTTAACAATTAAAGAATTAATTGCTTTAATTCAAAAAAATCCATCAATCTTACGTCGTCCAATTATGTTAAATGATATTAACTTAGTAGTTGGTTATGATGATGATGAAATAACAGCGTTAGTGCCTTCTCATTTACGTAATATTAGTGATCGAGCATGTAATGCTAGTTGTCCTAATTATTCAATTTGTGGAAGTGTTAGAACTGATTGTGGAAAATAGTGAGAAATCACTATTTTTTTTACTTTATAGGGCTATTTTTAGAGCTTATAGGGCTGATTTTAATGGTTTTGAATAAAAAATGACATTTTTTTAAAAAACTTTCAAAAAAAGCTTGCAATTTAAAAAGAAAAGTAGTAATATAAACGG
>CAZQJH010000143.1:0-3610 GCA_964593515.1 uncultured Erysipelotrichaceae bacterium | reverse complement strand
AAAGATGAGTTCTATACTAATATTAAAAAATTATTAGATAGTATTAAGGAAGAAGAAGCTCAAAGCTTAATTGAAGATATTAAATATCGTATTGAAACTTCGACTTATATGCCAAAGCAAACTCAAAAAGAAAATGGGGCTATTCCATATCAATTACATTATGATGAATGTGAAGCTATCTTAAATGCTCAAGGTAAATTCTATCCAGTTTTAGCTGAAAATAAAGATAAGATTTTATCATTGATTACATTTAGAGTTCCATATTATGTTGGACCATTAAACTCAAGTGTTCCTACTGATTTTAACTGGGTTGTACGAAATCATGAACATAAACCAATTACACCATGGAATTTTGAAGAAGAAGTTGATTTAACCGAAAGTGCGAAAAGATTTATTACACGTATGACTAATATGTGTACATATTTGATGACTGAACCAGTATTACCTAAAAACTCTTTATTATATTCAAAATATTGTGTATTAAATGAATTAAATAAAGTTCGTATTGATGGAGAGTTAATCAAAGATAAAAATGTTAAAGAAGATATTATTAATACTTTATTCTGTACTAAAGCAAAAGTTACCCACAAAGATATTAAAGAGTTTTTCTTAGTTAAATATCAAAAAGAAGTTAAAAATGTAACTGGAACTCAAAAAGAAAAAGAATTTGCTTCTTCATTAGATTCTCATCGTTTCTATAAGAAACTTTATGGAGCTGATTTCGATAATAAAATTAATGAAATTGAAAAATTAATTGAATGGTCAACAGTATATGAAGATGCGAAAATCTTTAAATTACGTATTCAAAAGGAAATGCCTGAACTTTATGCTGATAAAGATAAATTGAATAAGATTGTGAAAAAACGTTTTACTGGATGGGGTAGATTATCTAAGAAGTTATTAAGTGGTATTTATACTGATACTAAAACATTAACTAGTGTTACTATCATGGATATCATGGAAGATACAAATGAAAACTTCATGCAAATAATTAATAACGATAAATACTCATTTAAAAAAGAAATCGAAAAGTATAATTATACTAATGATGAAAAAATAACTTATGATGTAATTAAACAATTACAAGGTTCTCCAGCTAATAAAAAAGCAATTTGGCAAACTATTCAAATTGTTGAAGAAATTGTTGATATTATGGGACATGAGCCTGAACAAATTAATATTGAATTCACAAGAAGTGAAAAAATTAAACAACGAACACAATCTCGTGTTGCTAAGTTGAAAGAAACATATAAAAATGTTGAAAAGAGTTTAGATTCTCAACAAAAAACAGTATTATCACAATTAGAGAAATATAGCGATACTGATCGCTTAGATGATGAAAAGTTATTATTATACTTCACGCAAATGGGAAGATGTATGTATTCTGGAGAAACATTATATCTCAAGGATTTAAGTTTATACCAAGTCGATCATATCTTACCACAATCACTAATTAAAGATGATAGTATTGAAAACAAAGTATTAGTTAAAGCTATTGAAAATCAAAACAAAGGTGATGATTTAGTATTAGATCAAAATATTAGATATAAGATGAAAAATTACTGGAAGTGCTTAAAAGATAATGGCTTTATTGGTGAAAAGAAATATCGTAACTTAACTAGAAGTAAATTTAGTGAAGAAGAAGAATTAGGTTTTATTAACCGTCAATTAGTAGAAACTTCACAAATTATTAAACATGTTGCTAACTTATTCAAAAACATGTATAAAACTACTGCGGTTATGACAATTAGAGCTAATATGTCTAGTCAATTAAGAGATAAGTTTGATATTCCTAAAATAAGAGATTTAAATGATTATCATCATGCTCAAGATGCTTATTTAGCTAACGTTATTGGTCGATTTATTAATGCTATGTATCCAAAATTATCTGCTGATTTCGAATTTGATAACTATCATTATTATCGAGAATATTTAAAACGTGATATTAAAGAGCTAGAGGAAGAAGAAAAAACTAAGAAGGCTAAAGAACCTTATAACTTTATTATCCGCCAAATGTCAACTCGTAGTAAATTCAACAAAGATTCTGGTGAATTAGTTTGGGAAGGTCAAGACACTATAAACCTTGTGAAGAGTATTTGTAATTATAAAGATTGTTTAATTACTAGAAAAACAGAAGTTGGAACAGGTCAAATGTTTAATCTTACTGTTATTTCTGCTGAAGAAGCAGCTAAAAAACCAAAACATAAAGTTGTTCCAGTAAATAAAAACCGTGCTGATGTTTGTAAATATGGTGGATTTGCTTCTATTGAAAAAGCTTATGGAGTAGCTGTTGAATATCAAAAAGGTAAGAAGTTAATTCGTACTGTTGTAGCTATGCCGATTATTTATGCTAATGATACTAAAGAAAAACAAATGGAATATCTAATAGCAGAAACAAATGATACTGTAAAAATTATTAAAGATCGTATTTTATTGAATACATTAATGGAAGTTGATGGAATGCGTGTTTACATGGCAAGTGAATCAGAATGGACAAATGCTGTTCAACTTATCATGGATAACGAATGTCAACATATCTTGAAGAAAATTTTAATGGATGAAGAAAAATTCCAAAGATTAAAATTATCTATTTCTAATGATGAATTTATGAAAGTATACGATACATTAATTGAGAAAATTGAAAAACATTATCCGATGTTTAAAACTCCATTGAATAAATTGATGGAAGCACGAGATTCTTTTGCTGTGTTGGATGATAATAAAAAGAAAAATGCGATTAGAGAATTGTTGAAAATAACAAAAGCATCCAAGTCTAATGCCACTATAAAAATTGGTAATGTATCATTTAATGCAGTGGGCAGAATTACAACGAAAACTATCGATTTAAATAAAACAACTTTCATTCATCAATCAGTAACTGGATTATTTGAGAAAAAGGTGAAATTATGAGTTTTAGAACTGTATGAATAACAAAACAAGCTAAATTATCATATAAAAATGGTTCATTAATCGTTCGGGGAGATGATGTAAATAGTATTCATCTCTCCGAGATTAATACTATTGTAATTGATTCCACAACTGTTTCCATAACATCTTATTTATTATGTGAATTAGTTAAGAATAAGATAAAGGTTATTTTTTGTGATGAAAGACATCAACCACAATCAGAATTAATCGGTTATTATGATAACTTTGAATGTAGTAAAAGAATAAAAAATCAAATTTCGTGGTCTGATGAAGTCAAGGGGCGGATATGGACTAAGATTATTTGTGAAAAGATATTAAATCAAAGTGATCATTTAAAAAAACAAGGATTAGGTTCGTATAGTATTTTAATCGATCATGCCAGTGAGTTAGAAATATTTGATCCTACTAATCGAGAAGCTGCAGCCGCTAGAGTTTATTTTATGGAATTATTTGGTACTCGTTTTACTAGAGATGATAATTGTGATATTAATGCTGCTTTAAATTATGGTTATTCGTTAATATTATCTCGTTTTAATCAAGAAATAACTAGTAGTGGTTATTTAACTCAATTGGGTTTTAAACACAGTAGTTCAACTAATCCATATAATCTTAGTTCAGATTTAATGGAACCATTTAGAGTATTAGTTGATGAAGTTGTATATGAACATCGTGAAGACACTTT
>CAZQJH010000142.1:0-3661 GCA_964593515.1 uncultured Erysipelotrichaceae bacterium | reverse complement strand
TAATTCACTTTGATAATATTGACACATTGAGTGATGTGATACAATGTAACACATAGCAATATCTTTAGATTCTTCTTCATTATATTTACGAGTTGGATCTAATAAAATTAATACTTTAATCTTATGGTCAATATAAGTTCGATATGTATACGAAATAATTTCCTGTTTAAGCGAACCATTGATTTCATCAAAGATGTATGAATCATCTTCAATAAAATCTTTTTTATGGATATAAGGACCTTCAATGGTCGATAATTGATCGATATCATTAACTTCGATATCGCTATATTCATTTAAAAAAGCAAGAATTGCTTTTTTCATAAGTGATCATCCTTTCTATTTAACTAAATCGATAAATGTAATAGGAATGATTGTACTTAATTGATTTGGATTCATTTGGATTTGCATGCCAATCTTGCCCGCTGAAAAATAAATATCGTCATATAGAATGGCACTTTCATCAATAAAAGTACGATATTCCTTCTTCATTGAAAGTGGGGAACAACCTCCCCGGACATAACCACTGACAGCATTAATTTCTTTGACGGCAATCATCTCACAAGATTTCACCTTAGCAGCTTTAGCTGCTTTTTTTAAATCTAGTTCATGATCAACACTCACCATAAAAACTAATAATTCTTTAGTATTAGCACGACATATTAAGGTTTTAAAAACCATTGATGGATCTTGGTTAAGACTTTTAGCTACCGCTAAACCATCTACGGCTTCATTATGATGAGGATAAGTATGAACTTGATATTCAATATGATGAGTATCTAAAAGACGCATTGCATTAGTCTTATTTATCTTCATATGCATCACCTAAAAGCTATACTAAGCTATTTTTTGCTATTTGTCAAATGTGAAAAAGTATGCTAAAGTGTAAAAAGGTGATGCATATGAAGGTTAAGATGATTGTGTTAGACTTAGATGGGACTTTGTTGAATCAACATGAAGAAATATTAGAAGCAAATGTGCGAATATTACGAAAATGTATGCAAAAAGGTATTAAAGTTGTATTAGCAAGTGGAAGAGTTTATCCAAGAATGCAAAGATACTTAAAATTATTAAATATTAATCAAGGTTATATTATTGAATTAAATGGTTTAAGAATTACTAATCTAGAAACTAAAGAACAAATATGTTTTAATATGATACCTAGTAGGGAAGTTGCTAGGATTATGCCTTATTATATGCAATATGATGTTGAAGTTTTAGGGTTATTTAATAATGGAATGTATCAATATATTAGTGATGATTTATATCAAGCTAAAATAGCTTATAAAAAGGCGCATAATTTAACTTTTGAAGGGATTTGTGGTGGTCCATATGATTTAGTATTTGATCATAGTTTAGCTTATCCTAAGCAAATTAGAATTAATGATCTTAATGATATTAAAGAAGATGTTTATAAAATATGTGTTAGAGCACCACAACATACTTTAGAACAAATTAAACAAGAAGTTAAATTAGATAACTATTGGCAAGGTTTAACTAGTGCTAATTGGCTTGAAGTTATGAATGAGGGTATAAGTAAGGGGAATGCTTTAACTAAGCTGTGTGAGCTTCTTTCAATCGATTTAGCCGATGTTTTAGCTTTTGGTGATGGTGAGAATGATTTATCAATGTTAGAAATAGTTGGTTATGGGGTAGCAATGGGTAATGCTTTAGATAGTATTAAAGCTAAATGTAAATATGTTACTAGTGATCATAATGAAGCTGGAATTAGTGAAGTTATATCTTATCTATGTGGTATATCACTTGATAATCAATAATAACAATGTTAAACTTATAACGAAAGAGAGGTCTTAAAGATGGTAGTTGTAAATAATGCTCATGAATTTGTCGAAAATATTAAAGAAGGTTTAGTTTTAGTTGATTTCTTTGCTACTTGGTGTGGACCTTGTAAGATGCTTACACCAGTTTTAAATGAATTAGTTGAAGACTATCCTAACTTAAAAGTTGTTAAAGTTGATATTGATGTTTGTGAAGATTTAGCTCAACAATTTAGAATTATGTCAGTACCAACAATGATTTTATTTAAAGATGGTCAAGTAGTTGATCAATTCTTAGGATTTATGCCTAAAGAATTATTAGCAGATAAAATTAAACCACACTTATAAAAAAAATAACGTCATATCAAATGCGATATGACGTTATTTTTTAGTTAACCGGTGCTAATAATACTTTTCCACTTCCACGATAAACATTAACAAGACCTTCACCACTAGCAGCACTTCCTATTAATGATTTACCAGAACGTTCAACACTAAATTCTAAGCTACCACTCCAAGCAATAGCCATATTACCATCAATTTTTAAGACATCATCGGTTAAAGTGATTTCAATAAGTTCTTCTTTAGGACAATATGATTCTAAAGCAATAATTCCATTTCCTTGAATACCTAAATTAAACAATCCTTCATTACCAGCTATAGCTGATGATAAGTTATTACGCATAACCGTTTTATGTTTTAAATGAGCTTCACAAGCTAAAAATAATCCATCATCTAAAACAATACTATTATTCCAGGTACTTAAATCTAATAATAGAATATGACGATATGTTGGTTCACATACTAAAGTACCAGTTCCAACATATTCTGGTTTAATAGCTGTTTCATTTGTAACACTACTTCTTAAGGCTTTACCTAAAAAATCACCTACACCTTTAATACCGGTAGTAGCATTAACATCACCAGCCATCCATTGCATTGCTTTAGCTTGTAAAGTAATTGATGATTTAGCTAAGTTACATACTAATTGTCGTTTACGAAAGTTCATTTGACCAGCATAATATGCTTTTTGTGCACTTGTTTCATTAACACTTAAATCCTTAATATATTCAATTACTTTAAAAGGACCTAATTCATCAATCACATGAACATTATCATTAATCATATTCTTAATTTCAATCATGGTTTTCATCCTCCTTTTTCATAATTATTGTTCTTGTTGGATAAGGGAAGCTAATATTAGCTTCATCAAAGCGATGTTTAAGCGTTAAGCGTAAATCACAAAGCATTTTAAAACCTTCACTTTGACTATTAGAATAAATACTAGCTCTTAAATTAATTCCACTATCTTCAAAGCTAGTAAGAACTACCGGTACATCTACTTTTTCTAAATCATAATCACAAGGATTAATAAATAAGGGATGTTTTCTAACTTCTTCTTGAATGATACTAATAGCTTTATCAATATCAGAATCATAACTTATTTGTAAAGTTAAAAAATTATTCTTAATTTGATTTTCTTGATTTACATTTTCTAATACTTCCTTATTAATAACACTATTAGGAATAATAATTCTAGTTTTTTCACTAGTTTCAATAGTAGTATCACGTAAAGAAATATCTACGACATAACCAACATATTGACCTTGATTAATTCTAATTAAATCACCAACTTGAAATGGTTTAAAGAAGTTAATAAATAATCCATTAACAAAGTTAGAACTAGCTTCTTGGGCAATTAATCCAATAACAATAGCTAAGATACCAGCACTACTCCATATTTTAGTTAAAACACTTTCAAAAGGAATAATTAAAGATAAACAAGCATAAATAGCTACTCCACTAATAATAACTTTACAAACTCTAAAGGCAAAAGGATTATTATTACTTAACCATTTTTTTAAAATCTTTTTTAATATATAAGC
>CAZQJH010000141.1:0-3683 GCA_964593515.1 uncultured Erysipelotrichaceae bacterium | reverse complement strand
GTGGAATGGGTGGAGGTTATCCTAGTGGATTATTAATTGGTAATGTTGAACAAGTTAAGACCTTAAGTAATCAAAGTGGATTAACAATCTATGCTCGTCCCGTAGATGATTTTCAAAGTTTTACGATTGTTAGAGTTATTTTAAATCAAGCAGGTGATTAAAATGTTTGCGGATTTATTTTTTATCGCTATTTGTTATATTTTTGATGAAGCTATTTCGGTATTATTTCCTGCTAGTTTTATTGCGGATGGAATTTGTTTAGTATCATCTTTAGGTTTTTGTGGATTAATTATTACGATGCGTAAGTATGATACGTTTTCGGCTACGATGTTAGCTGCTATATGTGGTTTTTTATATGCTATTTTATTTAATAGCAATTATATTATTATGCCTCTTATTTATGCTTTATGTATTTTATTATTGCATTTTTGGCAACGTCATGTTGGTGAGTCAATTATTGAGTCATTATTTTTAGGAATTATATTCACTTTTGTGAAGGATTTTTTATTATATGGTACGATGTATCTTTTACAAGTGACTAATTTAAATATTGAATATTTTATGAAGAGTATTGAAGCTCCTTCCATTATCTTAAATACGGTTACTTTTTTAATCTGTATTTT
Source organism: uncultured Erysipelotrichaceae bacterium (assembly GCA_964593515.1). Classification (GTDB taxonomy): domain Bacteria; phylum Bacillota_I; class Bacilli_A; order Erysipelotrichales; family Erysipelotrichaceae; genus JAXJYR01. The sequence continues at coordinate 3,060 of CAZQJH010000141.1, read as the reverse complement.
GTTTATTAGAATGAAGGATGATTATTTAGAACGTAAAGCACTACAAATTAAAGCTGAAGAACATTTAGGTTGGAGTGTTTTTAAAGGTCGTAAATAGGATGTCACATGATGTGACATCTTTTTTGTTGGTTACCATTTATACTTCTTAATAAGGAGGGAAGTATGTCTAAAACAATCGCAGTGACTTCAGGTAAAGGTGGGGTAGGTAAAAGTTCGGTTGTGGTTAATATGGGCATTATATTAGCTCAAATGGGTAATAAAGTATGTTTAATTGATATGGATTTAGGTTTAAAAAACTTAGATATTATGATGGGATTACAACATCGTTCCATTTTTGATTTAAAAGATGTTATGGAAGGAAGATGCATTTTAGCTCAAGCGATGATTAGAGATAAAAAAGAAGAGAATTTATATTTAATTCCAGCTTGTAAAAGCTTACGAATTAATGAGTTTCCTAATGGTAATTTATTAAGAATTATTGAAGAATTAAAACAACATTTTGATTATATTATCTTAGATACTCCAGCTGGAATTGAAAATGGTTTTTGTGAGACTATTAAATGTGCACAACAAGCAGTAATCGTAACTACGTTAGATGTTACAGCATTACAAGATGCTGATAGGGTTATTGGATTGTTGATGAAAGAAGGGATTAGTGATTTAGCTTTTGTAATTAATCGTTATCAACCACATCTAATTGATAAAGGTAGTATGGTAGGTATTGATGATGCGAAAACATGGTTAGCAATTGATTTTTTAGGTTATATTTTAGAAGATGAACAAATGATCAGAGCTAATAATCATGGTATTCCTTTATGTCAAAATAAACATAGTTATAATTATGATTATTTTGTCGTAGTAGTAAAAAGAATGCTTAAGGAATATGTACCATTACTTAAAGTAAAAGGTCCTTCGTTATTAGCAAAACTATTTCAAAAATAAATTTTTGTTTAAGATTAAAGTGTGCTAAAATATCATCATAGATTGGTGGTGTCATTATGAAAAAAATAATTATGAAAATAAATGAAGTAATTTCCACAAAGCGTTTAGTTAAGCTGATTGCTATTTTATTAGTTATTTACTTAATAACATTAACTAAAGGGGTTTGGATAGAGTTATATCATATTATTTGGACCATTGTTAAACCATTCTTGTTTGGTTTTATTATTGCTTATGCATTTAATCCACTTATTGCTTATTTACAAAGCAAGGGGATTAATAAAAGTATTTCTATTTGTTTATTATGGATTATTTTAATTAGTATCATTGTGGCATTATGTTTTATGATTGTACCAATGGTATATGATAAAATAGCTTCTTTTATCACTTCTATTATATATGGGGTTGAATGGATTGCGGATTATGCTAGTCAAAATAGTTCGATTGATGCAATAGCTATTATTAATAGTTTTAGTAATTATATGATAAGTTTTTTAAGTAAATATGAAACATGGTTACCAACGATTGTTAGTGGTATTCCATCACAAATGTCTTCGATTATTAATTTCTTTACTAATGCAATTTTCACCATTATTATTGCGATTTATCTTCAGTTTGATTTTGAACGAATTAAACGTTTAATTAAACAAATTGCAGTATTATTGGTAGTTGATGCTAAAGATTATTTACAAGCAATGGATAATAATGTCATTGTTTATATTAAGAGTATGTTATTATTAATCGTAATTAGATTTATCGAATATAGTATCTTTTATTTATTGATTGGTCATCAAGATTGGCTAATTATTGGTTTATTATCAGCTATTGCAGCTGTTATTCCATATATTGGTGGAATTTGTGCTAATGTAATTGGTATTTTTACTGGTTTAAATTTACCTTTTATTAATCAAGTTATTATGTGGATTGGAATTGTTGTATTATCGAATGTTGATAATTATATTATTTCTCCAATAGTTCATAAGAAACGTAGTTCTGTAGGTCCTTTATTAACTTTAATTGCTATTTTTGCCGGTGGAGTTATTGGTGGTGCAATGGGTATTATGATTTCTTTACCAATTGTTATTGCTTTAAGAAGTTGTATTGAAGTTTATGAAGAAAAACATGGAAAGTTATTTGCTGATTTATAGCATAACTTTCCTTTTTTTACATATACTGTATTGGTGATTAAATGCAAAAAATATATACTTGTTTATATCGTTTGGTAATAAGTTTAATGCTTGTTATTTCTCTGGTGTTAGCTTATTTAATTTATAATCAAATTCCTTATTATCAATTAAATATTACTAGTTCATTAATGACAATTAAAAATTGGTTACCTTTTGATTTTATCGAAAATAAGCTAATAGCTGTTAATAATAATCTTAATTATACTTTAGTAAAAGAAAACCAATATCGTAATAATACTAATCAAGTTATTAGTGTTTGTGATGGTATAATTCTTAGTAGTACTCATAATCAAGTAGTGGTATTAAGTGATAATGGTTTAAAAGTTTATTATGATAATTTAACTTTAGTAAATGTTTATCCTCAAGAAAGAGTTAACAAAGGGGTTGTTTTAGGGGTTTATGAAGATTATATTGAATTATATGCTTATGATAATGAGTTAAAAGTAAGTTATGAAGATTTCAGTTTCTAAATTATGGTTTTTATATGCTTTTCTATTTATGCTATTACCTTTAGAAAAGATTATGTTTAGTTTATTTTTGATTTTATCTTTTCATGAATTATGTCATATTATCGTAGCTTATTATTATCAATATCGTTGTTTGGAATTAATGATTCATCCCTTTGGTTTAAGTGCTTGTATTGAACATATTGATTATATGCGAATAAAACATGCTTTTTTAATTGTTTGTGCGGGTTTATTATCCCATGGCTTAATTATCATATTTATTATGCTTGCTTATTATTTAAAAATGATATCGTTAAATTATCGTAATTATTTATTATTACTTAATATAGGAATCTTTTTAGTTAATTTAATTCCGATTTATCCTTTAGATGGGGGAAGATTAGTTCAATTATTATTACAGTATATAGCTCCTTATCGAATTGTTTGTAAAGGTAGTTATCTTTTTAGTATTATAATTAGTCTTATGT
>CAZQJH010000140.1:0-3696 GCA_964593515.1 uncultured Erysipelotrichaceae bacterium | reverse complement strand
AGTTTTAATTGATAATATTATTTATCCATTAATTGTTGTAGTTTTAATGATACCAATCTTAATATTTATATCCTATAAATTATCTATTAAACTTTTTGAAAAACGGGAATTATAAAAAATAAGTTATACCGCAATGGTATAACTTATTTTTTAAGCATATTTAGCTTCTAATTCTTTTTGAATTTCTTCAGCACGTTTAATTTGGTCATTTAGTTTCCATTTACCAATATTCTCACCATCTTTGATGAACATTGAACCACATTGATGGAAATAAAATTCAATATTACGTTGTTTTGCTTCTAAATAGAGGGCTTCAACCCATTCATATTTAATAGGTCTAACTAATGCTTTAGTAGCCATTTCACCACCAACATTGACAGCTTTAATTAAACCAGTATCTAAATATTTTCCTAACGTTATTGGTTCAATTAAAGGAGAGCAAAATACTTCACGATGTTTTAAAGGAGCAGCTAAGAAATGGGATAAACGTTCATCAGCCATTGCTTGATTTTCAATGGAGATACTTAAATGGAAGTTATCCCAACCATCATTCCAATCTTTAGGTAAGCATTCTTTAATACGATGTGGTCGTTTAGTTGTTGTGACAAAAATACAATCTTTACGGCGACGAATAAAATCCCAACACTCTTCACGCCATTCATCAGCTTCTTCAATGAAGAAATCAGAAGAGAAACATAATTTAACTAATGAATTAGGTGGACAATCTTTATCTTTTAAAGTAAAGGTTGTTTTTCCTTTAGCTACAATAGTGGTATCACGTCCATAACGACGATCCATGTTATAGACAAAACAGTTTTGACAACCAGGGCTGATTTTGTGGCAACCATGCCAAGGATTCCAAGTTATGGCTTTATTAATTTGTTCGTTTTGCATCTACTTTGCCAACTTTCCGACACCATTAGTGAATGTCCATTTACGTGTAATAGCACCTTTAATAGTATTTTGATTAATTAAGTTTTCAACTTCCATAACAACTTCTTGATCTAATTTAGTATTAATAGCTTTGATAGCACTATTTAAATGACTAGCTTTAGTTGTACCTACTAAAGAAATAATATTATCATATTTAGCTTGGGTCCAAGCAAGGGCTAAATCACTCATAGATAAATCTAATGAGTTAGCTAAAGCTTTAAATTTATTTAAATTAGCTAAGTTATTTTCTTTGTTATTTTCGTTAAAGATTGTACGAGCTAACATTGGGTTATTAGCACCACCATTTAATATTTTTTCAGTTAATAAACCATGACCTAAAGCTCCATAGATAACTACTTTAATTCCTAATTCGTTAGCAGTTTGAATTAATTCTTGTTCGATTTCACGATCTAATAATGAATATTCAATTTCCACCGCATAAACAGGATGAATTTTATGTGCTCTTCTTAAAGTATCGCTATCAACTTCCGATAATCCAATATGTTTAATTAAACCTTCATCAATTAATTTTTTCATTTCATGCATAATATCTTCAACTGGAATTGTTGTATCTTGACGAGCTGGTTGATATAAGTCAACATAGTCTAATTCCATTGCTTTTAAGGAAGCTAATAAATGGTTTCTAATGTTTTCACATTTCACATCTAAGAAACATCCTTCTGGTTTAAAAGTAACACCAAATTTTAAAGATACGAAATATTGATCACGAGGAATACCTTTTAAAGCTTTACCTAAGACAACTTGTGATTCACCATTTTGGTAGAAATCACCAGTATTAAAAAAAGTAATTCCTTGTTTAAGGGCTTCATGAATTGTTTCAATAGCAGAAGCTTCATTATGGAAATTCATGCCCATGGTTCCTAAACCTAAATGATTAATGTTCATAATGCATCCTCCTATTTAAGTTTGAATAATTTTTCGGCATTTTGATATGCTATTTTATTTTTAATTGAATCATCTATTGGTGAATTTAGTAAAAAGCTTTTAATATTGTCTTTTTGACGATATGGATAATCTTCACCCCACATGATATGATCTTCACCAAAAGTTGCAAGACAATAATTTAATTGTTCTTCACGTAACATTCCCGATGGATTAACATAAATATTCTTTTTAAAGATATCACTATATTTAGGAATATTTCCATTAGGATCTAAGACTTCATCTAAGCGATACATATAGAATGATACTAATTCACCCCAATGACCTAAAACAATTTTTAAGTTAGGTAATTTTTCAAATAGATTAGCACTAATCATTCTCACAACTTGCATTCCAACATCATAATGCCATCCAATACCACAACTAGATAAAAGGAAAGTTGTTTGTTGATCCCAATTACCTTGATAATAATGTTTACTAATCTCATTATTAACAATTCCTGGATGTAAATAAATTGGTACATCTAATTCTTGGGCTTTGGCAAAAATAGGGAAGTAGTGTTCATCATCATATGGTAAATCTTGATAGTGAGCAGAAATCATTGCTCCAACAAAACCTAATTCTTTAACACAACGTTCTAATTCGTTAGCTGCTGCTATTGGATCACTTAAAGGTAAGTGAGCGAAAGCATAGAAACGACCATTACTTTTAGCACAGGCTTCATACATTTCATCATTAACTTCTTTACATAAATCAACTGCATATTCTTTAGGTAAAGTAGCAGGTATTCCACTAGCATAACTAATAATTTGAGTATCAATTCCTTGTTTATCCATATAAGATAAACGAGTATTAAATAAATCACAAACCCCATTAGCATTAGCCCCTGAGACTACATTAATACTTGGGTCTTGTAAAAGGGTACTAATTTTAGAAGCTATTTTACTAGACATATAGTGTTCTTCGATATTAATTAATTTCATAATAATACCTCCTATTTAAATTCCACATTTTCGACAATAACTTTAAACATTAAGAAATGACTAGCTTCACTACTATCATGATGTTGTTGTAAGATAGGATTTTCATCATACATTTTTTTACGTAAAGCAGGATCACTACATTCACTAGCTAAACCAGTAATTCTAATCCATTCACGTGAATTAGCTTTTTTCGCAATAATTTGAATATGAGGATTATTACGCATTTGTTGATGAGCTTGATTAAAGTCATTTGTTGATAAGTATAAATCGTTACCAACTTCCATTACAGCTCCAAATGGACGACCAGCAGGGTAATCGTTGTTGATTGTTAGAACATAAAAAATGCCACATTCTTTTAAAAAATCATAAGTTTTACTCATTTGAAATACCTCCTTGAATTATTTTGTTTAAGATTGTTTTTAATTGTTCTATTTCGTCAATAGATAAATTAGCTGTTATATCTTGTTCAATGGTATCAGCTAAATTGATTAAATCATCTTTTAAAGATAAAGCTAAATTAGTTATGGTAATAAATTTACTTCGTTTATCATTAGGATTAGAAACGCGTTTAACTAAATCTTGTTGTTCTAATTTATTAATTAATCCACTAACTGTTGGATTACTCATCCCTAAAATGGTTTCAATATCAATTTGGCGTAAATCACCATGATGATATAATAGCATTAATATTTTAAATTGACTTGCAGACAAATTATAATCAAGTAAGTGTTGATTACTAATTTTGTCATAAACTAAGGATGTTTTTTTTACTAAGATTGATATTTTGTCCATTATTACCTCCTTAAAAAGATAGCTTCCTATCTAATTATAACATAGGAAGCTATCTTTTTTGTATTTTTTATTATTAGAATAATTA
>CAZQJH010000139.1:0-3728 GCA_964593515.1 uncultured Erysipelotrichaceae bacterium | reverse complement strand
GTTGCTGTCACCCCACTCCAAGCCCCACTTGCGGGCATCGCAACTTCTAACACAGATTACACAAACAGCATGGCATACAACAGTACCTACAAAGGTCTTGCCGATAACTACTGGTATCAATATGTAATCAAGGCAGTTGCAAAGGATGAAGCAGGGGAACCAGTTGCTGCGAAAGTAACAGGAGTAAGCGCTCCAACCTTAGAAAATGTTGATGTTAGCAGTGAACAAACAGTGGGATATATCGCTAATAGCACGGCAGCAAAAGGCGTATTTAAATTTAAAGTGGAAACACCACAAGATTATGAATTAGTGAATGTCAAAGTTGGCGAAACAGAGTTAAAGGACGACGAAAACGGAATTTATAGTTTGCCAAAAGGTATTAGTCAAGATACAACCATTTCAATTAATTTCAAAAAGAAAGTTACTGTAAAGATTTCCTGGGATCAAACTGAAACTGCGGTTTATACATCTACCAAAACAACTTATACCTGGAATCCGCTTAAGTTATTTTACGATACAAGTGAAGAAGGCAGTTGGAATAATACAAAATCCGTTATGTCAATCACGCTTGATAATACCGAATCCACAGGCGGCTTCAACGCAACATTTACTTATGATTCGAAAATAGAAGCCAACACAACGTGGACAGGCTTGACAGATAACAAACTTTCTGTTGCAGCAGGTCAAAAGGGAAATGCAACATTTACAGCTACCCCAACTGAAAAGCCAGCCAAACCTGAAAACGGTTCGCTTACACTGGGTACAATCACAATAACACTAAACAAGGAGTAAACATCATGACAGAACTTACCAAAAACAAAATACTAAAAATCATTCTGCTTATACTACTCGCAATTATCATAGTGCTATTGTCTTTCCGATGTGTAAATGACGATAAGAACAGTACACAGGTTTTGGAACCGGATTACGAGTTGGTACAACCAGATGACAACGCAGCTTCAATTCCAAACGAGGAACCAGCCGAAGCACCAGAAGTTACAGAAGGCGGCGGATCGATGAATCTCGTTTTTTCGGACCAAGTAAATGTTGATTTGAGCACTGGAAAAGTAAGTTTGCATTACGAAAATCCATCAAACTCAACACATTCGATCGTAGTCCAAATTATCATTGACCGCGGAGAATCGCAATATCTCGTTGCTGAATCCGGTGCGATCAATCCTGGATTTATGCTGGAAGAAGTGCAAATGAAAGAGAATTTACAATTAGCCACTGGCGTTTACAAAGGGTATTTAAAACTATACTTTTTCGATGATGTCACTGGCGAACGTGCTGTAGTGGATACCAAAATCCCTGCAGACATTTCCGTTCAATAAATAAAGTCAGTTATGGGGAGACCCACTGAAAATAAATAATCAAGAAGGAGAATTTTATTATGAAAAAAACAATGAAAACATTAGCCGCATTAGGATTAGTATGTGCTATGGGAACAGTAAGTTTTGCGGCGGAATCAAACACAGTTACAGTAACAAATCCAACAGGTACAGTGAAAGCTCAATATGTAGCAAATAGTGAAGATCCTGTAATAGTAGATAACTATAGTGTATCACTTGAGTGGTCTGATTTGAGTGCTAAATATACTGCTGGAAAGACAACTTACACATGGAATACTGATTCGTTATCATATGTTGATAAGACAGCAGATGGAACTTGGAGCAATACTGACATTTCTATTACAGTAAAAAATAGATCCAGCAAAGGTATTAAGGCTACAGCAGCATATACCGCAAAGGATAGCAATGGTTCAGATATTGAGTTCGCTAACAATGTTATTACAGTAGCAACTGCTGCAACAAATGGTACTGAAGGTCAAGGAAAAGAACAATCTGGAACAATCACAGGTACATTGAAAACTGATAATATTGAAGCAATTACAGCTGAGAAAGATTTAGGAACAATTACTGTTACTATCGAAAAAGTTCAATAATAATTGTTAAAGGAGAACCGAGTGTATGCAAATAAATAACAAAGAAAAGATATTGCAAAACAACACCTTGTTAATTTCAGCTTGTTTCATTGCAATAATCGTCATTCTGGCTCTCCTTTTATTCCCGGCAAAAGAGTCATCTGTGACTTATGGAAAATTCACACCACCGCCATTTGAAAACGCAGCAGAAAACGGTCAGCCAAACGTTCCAGAGGAACTTGGATGGTCAGTGCTTCAAATCACAGAAGAAACAACAGCTTCTGTTTGCGGTGTTTTAAATGAAGAAAATGGTGATGTAGAAGTTTGGTTTTATAACCATTCTACCAACAGCAATTGGCTCAAATTACGCCTTCTGGACATGGAAGGGAATATTTTAGGTGAAACAGGTTTGCTCAAACCAAATGAGTATGTGCAACATTTGCACCTGGATACACTTCCAAACGAAGACACTGATGTGATTCTTCATGTCATGGGCTACACGCCGGAAACATATTATTCTGCAGGCTCAATTGACTTGCAGACAACGCTTAACTTAAGCGAATGACATTACTAAAAAAGAAAAAATCGCAATACAGCAAAATGTATTACGACAGGAAGGAAATGATAATCATGAAAAAAAATAGTGGATTTACTTTAATCGAATTAGTTGTCGTAATGGCAATCTTAGCAATTCTTGCAGGTGTAGCTGTACCAGCATATTCTGGATATATTAAAAAAGCAAATGAAACAGCAGACCAACAAAAAATCGAAGCTGTAGAAACAGCAATGCAATCAGCTTTAGCAATGAATGGGTATGATGAAAACGATGCTGAAACATATTTTAAGGTATCAGTAGATACAAAAGGTACTGGAATTGATATTAGCGCAGTAAATACAAATGATGCTGTATGGACTACTTATGGAGATTTTGATGGTGATGTAAATATTGAATTAAAAGAAAAAACACCAGGAAATGTTAAAATTTGTGGAACTAAAGTATCTGAATGGCGTAAGACAAATTCGAACTCAAGCGAAGGTGAATAGAACTAAAATTAATACCCATCAATTTTGAATCTTATCAAAATTGATGGGTATTATAACGTCTAAAACTATCTATTATGTTAATCTACACTAATTCCTGCTTGTTTTAGTAGTTCCTTGTAGCGCTCGATTTCAGCTACGTGCAGTTCTTTATAACGCTCAATTTCGGCTGTATGGAGTTCCTCACGTCTTGCCAATTCAGCCTCTTTCTCAGCAATCACTGTATCTTTCTCAGCTATCTCCTTTTGCTGTTCCTCAATCATATACATTACTGTATTTCGGTCTAAAATCTTTAATGCTTCTGAAAACATTGAGAGCACCTCCTCCGGCTTACTTAGGTTCTGCATCGCATCGCGATAAACCTCTTCCAGCCAAGGATAATCGTCAAGCAGTTGTTCTGCTTCATCTACATCATCAATCGCCAGAAAAGAAAGCCATCCATTTAATTCATTGATTTCTATATTTTGTAGAATCTATTAGTTTATGATTTGCCTACTTTATATACTGTTTCAACTATTCCACATTAATACCAGCTTGCTTCAGTAGTTCTTTGTAGTGTACTGTTTGTGCAATCTGTTTTGCTAATTCAGCATTTTTCTCAGCAATTGTATTATTCTTCTCAGTAATTGCATTGTTCATTTCAGCCATTTTCATTGCATGAAGTTCATTATTCTGAGCAATTTCCATTGCATGAAGCTCATTATTCTTAGCCATTTCCTCAGCATGAACTCGATTTGTTTCCTCAAGCTTCGCCTTAAATTCC
>CAZQJH010000138.1:0-3734 GCA_964593515.1 uncultured Erysipelotrichaceae bacterium | reverse complement strand
GTATTTGTAATATTGGTTTATTATGTTTCTTTAAATATAGTGATTTATTATTAAGTACGTTTGATTTACCTTTACTAAATATTGCTTTACCAATTGGAATTAGTTTTTATTCATTTCAAGCTTTAGCTTATTTAATTGATGTTTATTTAGGGAAGCATGAAGCTTGTGATTCTTTAACTGATTTTATTATGTATATTAGTTTTTTTCCTCAATTAATTGCAGGACCGATAGTTCGTTATCGTGATGTAATGGATGAAATTAAAACACGTCATACTAGTAGTGATGATATGGCAATCGGGATATGGCGTTTTGTGATTGGGTTAGCTAAAAAGGTTTTATTAGCTAATATATTTGGTGAATTAGTAATAGCTTGTAGTGGTTATGATTTATTAGGGACATATTTAAGAGCAATTGCGATTATGTTACAACTATATTTTGATTTTAGTGGTTATAGTGATATGGCAATTGGGTTAGGAAGGATGTTTGGTTTTCACTTCTTAGAAAACTTTAATTATCCTTTAATTGCGAATAGTATTAGTGATTTCTGGCGTCGTTGGCATATTTCTTTATCAAGTTGGTTTAAAGACTATGTCTATATTCCTTTAGGAGGAAGTCGAGTTAATTTGATTAAACAACTTCGTAATATCTTAATTATTTGGTTATTAACTGGGATTTGGCATGGAGCTAGCTATAATTATTTACTATGGGGATTATATTTTGCTTTATTACTAATTTTAGAAAAATATGTCTTTAAAGGAAGTAATCGTTTAATTAGTTTATTTTTAATCTTAATTAGTTTTGTGATTTTCCACTATGAAGATTTAAATACATTATTATTACAATTAAAAGCAATGATTCCATTTATAAATAAACAATTAATTAGTCAACAAAGTTTAATTTGTTTACGTAATTATGGTTTATATTTAATCGTGGGAATAATTGCTGCTACTCCATTAGTTAATAATATAGCTAAGAAAATGAATCAAAAGCTTAAAGATATCTTACAAGTAATCATATGTATTAGTTTATTAATCTTATGTAGTGCTTTTTTAGTGGATGCTTCATTTAATCCATTCTTATATTTTAGATTTTAGGAGATTGATTATGAAAAATAAAATATTAATTGCTTTATTTATGTCACTATTATTAGGTACTAGTATTATTCAAGTAATAAGTAGTGATAAACAAGTATCATTAAGTGAAAGACGTAATTTAAAACAACTTCCTAAATTTAGTTTAGTTAATATCGATATTAATGCTTATGAAGGTTATTTGTTGGATCAATTTCCATGTCGTGATGAAATTAGAGGACTTAAAGCTAATTTTAATTATTATATTATGCAACGTTTAGAAAATAATGATACTTATCGTTTTGATAATCATTTATTTAAAGCAAATACTTATCATGAAAAACAAGTAGTTAGTTTTAAACAAAAGATGGAGAATTTAAAAGAAAGATATGGTAATAATCATGAATATTATTTAGGAATTATTCCTGATAAAAATTATTACCTAGGAAATGATTTCTTTCCTGAATTTGATTATGTTTCATTATATGAAATAGTTTCTAAGTTAGACTATAAGATGATTGATTTTAGAGATGATGTGGATTTATTAGCTTATTTTAAAAGTGATCCGCATTTAAAACAAGATTATTTAGAACCATTAGTTACACATTTATTAACTTCTTTAGGTAAAGAAGTTAATAAAATTAATTATACTTATTATGATTATCCTAATTTTGTTGGTAGTTTAGCATCACATAGTGGTTTAGATTATCAAGGTGAATTATTAACTTATTTAAGTAATGATTTATTAGAAAATTGTGAAGTTTGGTATTTAGAAAATAATACATTAACTAGTATTTATAATTTAGCTAAGTTAGATGGTAAAGATAGTTATGAAGTATTTTTAGATGGAGCTAGTGCTTTAATTACCATTGAAAATAAAGCATGTCATAATGAAGATGAATTGATAGTTTTTAGAGATTCATTTGGTAGTAGTATTGTACCTTTATTAGTACCTTATTATTCGAAAATAACAGTAATTGATAATCGTTATATTACTTTAGATAAAGTTGATGAATATATAACTTTTGATAAACAAGATATCTTATGTTTATATAATATCTCGTTAATTAATGAATGTGGAAGTTTAAAACAATAATAAAGATTCTTGATATTCTCCTATAAATATACTATAATTTTTCTGTAATTTAAGCGAAAAAGGAGGAAGTTTGGATGAAAATTAGAGTTGCCATTTCCGGATATGGAAATTTAGGGCGTGGAGTTGAAAGTGCTGTATCACAAAGTAAAGATATGGAATTAGTAGCTTTATTTACTAGACGTGATCCTAGTAGTGTTCACCCTAAAACAGATGTGAAAGTTTATGGGATGGATCAATTAGCATCGATGAAGGATGAAATTGATGTTATGATTTTATGTGGAGGAAGTGCCAATGATTTACCGACACAAACTCCTCAATTAGCTAGTATGTTTAATGTTGTGGATAGTTTTGATACACATGCGCGTATTCCTGAACATTTCCACAATGTTGATGAACAAAGTAAAAAAGCTAATAAAGTTAGTATTATTTCGATTGGATGGGATCCAGGGATGTTCTCTTTAAATCGTTTGATTGGACAAGCAATCTTACCTAATGGTAGTGATTATACATTCTGGGGTAAAGGAGTGTCTCAGGGGCATTCTGATGCGATTAGACGCATTGATGGAGTATTAGATGCTCGTCAATATACAATTCCTTGTGAAGAGGCTTTAAACCGTGTTAGAGCGGGTGAAAATCCATCATTAACAACTAGAGAAAAACATACTCGTGAATGTTTTGTGGTAGCTAAAGAAGGGGCAGATTTAAAAGCAATTGAAGAACAAATTGTAACTATGCCTAACTATTTTGCTGATTATGATACAACTGTAAACTTTATTTCACAAGAAGAGTTAGATGCTAATCATAAAGGTATTCCACATGGTGGAGTAGTTATGAGAAGTGGTACAACAGGATTTAATAATGAAAATAAACATTTAATTGAATATAAATTAACATTAGATTCAAATCCTGAATTTACATCAAGTGTTTTAGTTGCTTATGCACGTGCTTGTTATCGTTTAGCACAAGAAGGACAATATGGATGTAAAACAATCTTTGATATCGCACCTAAATATTTACATCCAGCAAGTGATGAAGAATTAAGAAAAAATTTATTGTAGATAGTCAAAAATATTGTATATATTTAGGGAATTATGGTAAAATATTCAAGTAGTCATAGGAGGAAATGAAAATGGACACAAACAAAAGACCTGAAAACATGGTAAGAATTACAACTAAAGAATTAGCTGATCAATTTATCGAAGAACAAGTTGCTGCTGTTAGAAAACAAGTTGGTGATAAAAAAGTATTATTAGCTCTTTCTGGAGGAGTAGATTCATCAGTTGTAGCTGCATTATTAATTAAAGCTATTGGTAAACAATTAGTAAACGTACACGTTAATCATGGATTAATGCGTAAAGGTGAAAGTGAACAAGTTATTGAAGTATTTGAAAAAGGTATGGATGCTAACTTAATTTATGTTGATGCAACAGATCGTTTCCTTGATCTATTAGCAGGGGTTAGTGAACCAGAAAGAAAAAGAAAAATTATTGGAGAAGAATTCGTTCGTGTATTCGAAGAAGAATCTGATAAATTAGAAGGAATTTCTTTCTTAGCACAAGGAACAATTT
>CAZQJH010000137.1:0-3759 GCA_964593515.1 uncultured Erysipelotrichaceae bacterium | reverse complement strand
ATCGTAGTAATCGCTATTTTAGCAATTTTAGCAGGGGTAGCTGTACCAGCTTATACAGGTTACATGACAAAAGCAAAGGATGCTGCAGTTATTGCAGAACTTGATACACTTGAAACAGCAGTTGCATCAGCTGCATCTATGGATGGAAAAACAGTCAAGTCAATAGCAGTAACTACTGCTGGAGCAATTACTGCAACTGATAGTTCTGACACTGCTATTACAACATATACTACTTTTTATATTTGTAAAGAAGCGGGTAAATTAAATGTTGATTTAGAAGGAACATCATATAAAAATGGTGCTACATGGTCAACAGCAAATGGCTGGTCAGCTAATTAACAATATTCCCATATAAAACTGTTTTTAGTTTTATAATTTAAAATTTAGAGATATGAATAGTGATTTCTTTTGAATTCTTATTCATATCTCTTTTTAAAAAAAGCTAAAATTCCTAAATGAATGGAGATTAAAAATGAAACAAAAAAACTTTAGAAAATCCAACGCTGGTTTTACACTTGTAGAATTAATTGTTGTGATCGCAATCATGGCAATTCTTGCAGGTGTTGGTACAGTTGGGTATAGTGCTTATATTAAAAGTGCTAACAAAGGGGCTGATAAAAAACTTGTTGGTGAATATGTTCGAGCCATTGAAACAGCTGGAAATAGTTATTTAGTCGAATATGAAGGAGTTCAACAGGCAGCAGATGTTGGAGCGCAACTCCCAATTGGATTTGTTGTTCTTACAGAAAACGGAACACAATGTTTGTATGCAGATGGTGGTGAAACATGTACTTTTGTAACATGTGTTCAAGTATGTAAAAGCATCGACGAAGGTGACTACGGCATTATTTCAACGAAACATGGATTTCTTATAAAGGATTCATTAGCTACAAATATATCTATATGTACAGCGCACAGCGACGTAACTATTCAAGAAAATATAACATATACCACAAAAGCCTCTAGACAGCCTGACCAAACTGGAACTATAGCTGTTTGTGAATCTGGAAAATATTATAAAGAAGGGGCTTGTCCTGGTGGAACATCTACAGATGGTTTGTTAAATACAGCGTTAAAGGCATCTTATGGAGATACTTACACTGCAAATAGTTTAAAATACGATGGTTGGAGTATGTCTGCAATACCAACTTTTTGGACATCAGCTACAGATTTAATGGATACTGTAAGTAAACTTTCTTCAACTCTTCATAGTTTATGTTCAATTGAAACTTTAGATATTGGAAATGCAATCAAAACCGAAATGTCTATTGGTGAGCACACATCAGCGGCTGATTATGTTTATGATATAGCAAACGCAATTGCAGATCCAGAAGTTTATGCTAATGAAGATGCTTTTGCAACGGCATGGTTAGCAGCTGTAGATTCAAACGATGGAGTAGATTATGCATTTGGAATAAATAATAAGTATCAAACTCGAGAATATTACTCAGCGATTCGAGCAGCATATAATAATGGATTTGCTAGTTACTTAAAGTCACGTAATGAAGCAGATTTAGCAACAAAAGTGGAGCAATATGGAAGAAAAGCAGGTTCGTTGATTGCAGAAAAGGTTGACTTTGGCAAATTAGAAAATACAGCTACTTCAATTGTTAATAAAATAGTTGGTGATGCTGTTTTTCCAAGTTGTATTTGTAATGCAGCTTTTGCAAATAAAACCTATATGACAGATGGTTGGACAGACGAAACGATTGCAAAATGCAAAAACCTTTATGAAGAATATGTTAAAAGTGATTTGTGTGAAGCAAACGGTAGAGCATTCTATCAATCAATGCTATCCGCTGCAAATTATGATAATGGGGGTAACGCTGACATCTCTTCCGATAATTCTGATAAGTTTTTTAGCGATTATAATTTATATTTAGAAAAATTTGAATTGCTTTACAAAAAAGTAAATGAAATGTCTGGAAATAATGCAGTTGTTATTTCTGTTTACTACAATACAGATGGAACCATAGGATGTGATGTTTCACCTACAACTGCGAATCCTAGAAATGATTAATATAATTTAATATGAAATAAAAAACGAAGTTATTACATTGATATGTAAAGACTTCGTTTTTTATCATGTTAGTTGTCTCTAGGATTTGCAGTTGATGGTGATACTTCGTAGTTTAATACACCATCTTTATATGTTACAATAATAACAATAGCACTTTTGTTCGTTGTTTTTGACACAACTTCAGAATACAAATTATCGAATTCTTGAAGATATGTTTTATAATATCCCCAAAAATCTTTGCTTGCACTAGCGGCACTTCCGGTATTTTTTATAGTAACCATCATATCATAAAATGCCTCAGCGTCTGTTTTATCCATTCCTGTAGTATGATATTGTTCATATAAATTTTTACATGTTTCACAATCACGTACTTCTACTGGCAATTGAGTATCCGAATAACTACTATCAAAAGCCTGAGGACATACAAGTTTAGGCAAACCGTATGTTTTCCCACCTACTTTTATTCCTTCTCCAAATTCACGAATATTTTTCACATGACTTTCTTCTGTTCCAGATGCTTTAACTTCATTTTTAATATCTTTGTAGTGTGTTACATTTTGATTATCAATATATGCTGCCACACAATTGTTGTATGCTGTTCTAGCTGCACTATAATCTTCACGAGTTTCAAAACCAAAATTATAGTCGATACTTCCATTATTATAAGCTGCAACCCATGCATTTACAAATTTAGTTTTAGTTGTTTCCTGATTATCACCAGTTACTTTATTAGCAAATGACATAACTAATGTTTCACCAGAATCATATTTTTGGCTCATACCACCTAGTGTCCCTAATTTACTAAGAGTTGCTGCTATTTTAGATAAGCTCTCAACATTTTCCCATAATTTAACGCTACCTGTATAAAAACTTGGAATTCCGTTAGATGTCCATTCATCAGATTTTAGTTTTATATTATAATTTTCGCCATATGCAGCTACAAGTATATCATTTAAAACACCGTCTGTTTTTGTATCGCCCTCTGAATTTGCTTCTATCGCAGAGGCATTCTCTTCATTTGTTAATGTAATAATACCTACTGGAATCGATACGGTTGAACCTTCAACTTGAAGTCGATCATCAATTTTATATGTATATGAACCAGTATCAATAGCTCTTAAAATATTTCCCACTGTCGTCATATCTGCTTTCTTATTAGCTTGTTTAATATAAGCACTATATCCAACAGTTCCAACACCTGCAAGAATTGCCATGATTGCAATCACAACAATTAATTCTACAAGTGTGAAACCTGCGTTGGATTTCTTTAAGTTTCTTTGTTTCATTTTTAATCTCCATCCATTTAGAAATTTTAGCTTGTTTTAAAAAGAGGATATGAATAAGAATTCGATAGAATTTTATCCATATCCTTTTTTATATCAATTAAGGAAAAGCAAATTATAATTAGTTAATTGTCCATTCTGAACCATCCCAAGTAGCAGATGTACCTGTTTTTAATACAATCTTTGTTCCACCGAAATATGTA
The DNA here is from genome assembly GCA_964593515.1 of uncultured Erysipelotrichaceae bacterium. GTDB lineage: Bacteria > Bacillota_I > Bacilli_A > Erysipelotrichales > Erysipelotrichaceae > JAXJYR01. The sequence goes on along the minus strand of CAZQJH010000137.1, from coordinate 253 downwards.
GCAAAATCAGTATTATCAGCACAAATATCTGCATCGTTTGAAAGATTTGTTTTAACGATTGTATCATTTTCATTTGCTGTTGAAACAGTAATAGATGTTACATCGCCATTTTCAGCATGATGTGCAATTGCTGCTGTTTTTACCGCATCTAAAGTAGTGATATCCGCTGCTTCATTTGCTTTGTTGATATACCCACTATACGCTGGTACAGCTACCCCTGCTAAAATTGCTAAAATAGCAATTACTACGATAA
>CAZQJH010000136.1:0-3788 GCA_964593515.1 uncultured Erysipelotrichaceae bacterium | reverse complement strand
AAACTATTATGCTATAATAAATGATGATTGACACTTTTTGTCATGTCGATTTATTTTAGAAAAAAATTAATGTTATATACATAAAATGATAAATAGAAAAGGAGAAAGGTATGGAAAGAGTTATAAAGATTGAAGGTAATCATCCTTTAAATGGAACTGTTCGAATTGGTGGTTCAAAAAATGCAACCGTTGCTTTAATCCCTGCAGCTATTTTAGCTAAAGGTGGTCCTGTTACCGTTTGTGGTGTTCCTGATATTTCAGATGTTGAATCTTTAATTCAAGTATTAGAACATTTAGGTGTAAATGTTTTTGTCCGTAGTAATGGTGAAACGATTGTTATTGATGCTGATAACATGGAAAATAAAATTGTTGATTGTGATGCCGTTAATAAATTAAGAGCTTCTTATTACTTTATGGGAGCTTTATTAGGTAAATATGGACATGTTGAAATTAAAAAACCAGGTGGTTGTTATTTAGGACCTCGTCCAATTGATTTACACATTAAAGGTTTTGAAGCTTTAGGAGCTACTTATAGTGAAAATAAGAAAAACAATACTATTGTTTTACATGCTGATGAATTAGTTGGTACGAAAATTTTCTTAGATATCGCTTCAGTTGGAGCTACTATTAATATCATGTTAGCAGCTGTTTATGCTAAAGGTAAAACAATTATTGAAAATGCTGCCAAAGAACCAGAAATTATTGATGTTGCCACTTTATTAAATAAAATGGGAGCTGATATTCAAGGGGTTGGTACCGATATTATTACGATTACTGGAGTTGAAGAATTAAATGGAGCTTTCCATGAAATCATTCCTGATCGTATTGAAGCTGCTACTTATGTAGTATTAGCTGCAGCTGCTGCTGAAGAAGTACGCATTGAAAATGTTATCCCTAAACACTTAGAAGCTTTAACTAGTAAACTAATTGAAATGGGTGTTGATCTAACTATCGGTTTAGATGATATTGTTGTACGTAAAAACAAGGAAGGTTTAAAAGCTATCAAAGTTAAAACTAAACCATATCCAGGTTTTGCTACTGATATCCAACAACCACTTACAGCTTTATTAACTCAAGCAAGTGGAGAATCACAAGTAAGTGAAACTATTTATAAGGAACGTTTTAAACATTGTCCTGAATTAAATAAAATGGGAGCTGAAATTGATGTGGAAATTCCAACTTCACGTATTAATGGTCCTACTAAATTATATGGAAATGATGTTGTAGCCACTGACTTACGTTGTGGAGCTTGTTTAGTTGTTGCAGCTTTAATGGCTGAAGGAGTAACTACTATCCATGATATTTATCATATCGAACGTGGATATGAACATATCGATGAAAAACTTATTAACTTAGGCGCTAAAATTTGGCGTGAAGAAATTGAATAACAAAGTGTAACCTTATCGGTTACACTTTTTTAATATCCGTATCTCCATCAACAGTTTTAAACAAAGTCTTATCCATATCAACAAATTCAAAGTTATCTAGATACAAGCTAGTATTTTTTATAAATTATACAACCTTTTTATACATGGCTAACTTCTTCACGCACATACTTTAAACGATAAATAACTTTTAACTACAAAAAAAAAGAGAGAACTTAATCTCTCTTAATCATTACTTAATATATTGTTTTAAACGTTGGGCTGGTGTTGTATCTTCCCATTTAACCCCTAAGTCTTCACGTCCCATGTGTCCATAAGCTGCTAATTGACGATAAATTGGTTTTCTTAATTCTAATGTTTTAATAATGCTTGTTGGACGTAAGTCAAATTCTTTACGTACAATATCTGCAATTTCATCATCAGATAAAACTCCAGTACCGAATGTATCAACTAAGATACTAACTGGGTGAGCTACCCCAATAGCATAAGCTAATTGGATTTCACAACGTTTAGCTAAACCAGCTGCAACAATGTTTTTAGCTACATAACGAGATGCATAAGCAGCACTACGGTCTACTTTAGTTGGATCTTTCCCTGAGAAAGCTCCTCCTCCGTGTCTTGCCATACCACCGTAAGTATCAACAATAATCTTTCTTCCAGTTAAACCTGAATCCCCTTGAGGACCTCCAATAACGAAACGTCCAGTTGGGTTAATATAAATCTTAGTTTCATCATCCATTAATGAAGCATCAATTACTTCATCAATTACATATTTCTTAATATCTTCACGGATTTGTTCTAAAGTAACACTTTCAGCATGTTGAGTTGAAATAACAACTGTATCAACACGTTTAGGAATATCATTTTCATATTCAATAGTTACTTGTGATTTACCATCAGGTCTTAAGTAAGATAAAGTACCATCTTTTCTTACTTTAGTAAGTTGTTTAGTTAACTTATGTGCTAAAGAAATAGGTAAAGGCATTAATTCAGGAGTTTCATCACAAGCATAACCGAACATCATCCCTTGATCTCCAGCTCCTTCTTGTTCTTCATTACCTTCTTTAGTTTCTAATGAATGGTCAACTCCCATGGCAATATCACTAGATTGTTCATCAATACTAGTTAAGATAGCACAAGTGTTACCATCAAAACCATATTTAGCACGGTCATATCCAATATCTAATACTACTTTTCGTGCAATACTTGGAATATCTACATAACAGCTAGTTGAGATTTCACCCATAACCATTACCATTCCAGTAGTACAACATGTTTCACAAGCTACACGAGCAGTTTCGTCTCTACTTAAAATCTCATCTAAGACAGCATCACTGATTTGGTCACAGATTTTATCTGGATGTCCTTCAGTTACTGATTCAGATGTAAAAAATTGTTTATTCAACATTTGTAATCTCTCCTTTACATACATATCTATTTTAACACATTGTTTGACATTGTGAAAGAATTTCAAAGATACAATTTAACCAATTTAACTTTTTATTTAAGTTTAAAGTTATTTTACCTTCATTATATCTAATTTTAATATCTCTTGAGATATCACTCATAGCTTTAAAGAATGCTACCCCATCAAGATTATTACTAAATTCTTTTGATAAGACAATTGTAATTACTTTACCATCATCATCAAATTTATCAACAAATGGTTCACTAATCATAATATCTAACATTTTCCTATCAAATAACATCTTCACATTATCAGGTAATTTACCATACATATCCACAACTTCATCATAAACTTGTTTAAGTTGTTCACGATCAACAATTTGATCAATTTTTTGATATAAAGTTAATTTTTCATAATCTTCTTCTTCAAATTTCTGTGGAATATAGGCATCCATTTTTACCATTGATTTACGTAATTTCTTAACTTCTTCTTTCTTTTCACCTTTTTGTTCTAAGATTGCATCGTTAAGCATTTCCATATACATATCTAAACCTATTGTATCAATAAATCCAGATTGTTGTGGTCCTAACATATCTCCAGCTCCACGAATGGTTAAATCACGCATTGCTACTTTATAACCACTACCTAATTGAACAAATTCTTTAATTGCATTTAATCGTTTACTTGCTACTTCACTTAATTGTTTATTTTGATCATACATTAAATAACAATAAGCTAAACGATCACTTCGACCAACACGACCTCTAATTTGATATAATTGAGCTAAACCAAAACGATCTGCTTGATCAATAATCATCGTATTCGCATTAGGAATATCTATCCCAGTTTCAATAATTGTTGTACATACTAAGATTTGATATTCATGATTATTAAAAGCAATCATAACATCTTCAATATCATTTTTACTCATTTGACCATGAGCTACTCCAATATTAACACTAGGTAATAATTCTCTTAATTTATTAGCTAAAATA
>CAZQJH010000135.1:0-3789 GCA_964593515.1 uncultured Erysipelotrichaceae bacterium | reverse complement strand
ACTACCTTCTTTATCTACATAAGTTAATACTTCTTTTACGATTTTAATATTATTAATTAAGTGATCTTTAAAGATACTATAGTCATTTTTAACTTTAGCTTCATGCCAAGCTTCTTGGGCATCATTAGTTGTTTTAGTATAACGAACAAATACATCTTTAGGAACATTTTCAAACATTTCTAAGTTTCTAAAGTATAATTTTAATTCAGTTTTTTCTTGTTCATCTTCATCTAATAAATCATATAATTGATGTAATTTAGCTAATGAATCAGGATTCATTTGATAAGCAAAAGCTTCACCAGCAATAATCGAAGCCATTTCATTACGATAAGATATACCATCTTTAGGACAAATAGTTTGCATATCAAAATACATAGTTGATTGTGAGATGTTATAAGCACTCACTACTTTTTTATATTCATCATAAAATTGTAATAATTCATTTTTCATAATAATCTTCCTCCATGTTTATAATCATACCATAAGTTATAAAAAAAAGAAAAGCTTATCGCTTTTCTTTACAAGAACAACTAGATTTACCGCAGCTTCCTCCACTAGGACACCCGATACATTTTACACCTTTTTTCTTTTGTTTAACAATGTAGATAACGGCAGTAATAATAATAGCTACAATAATTAAACAAACGATTAAATCATTCATAATTAAGCCTCCTTAGGATTATTTTTCTTAATTAAGTAAGCAATAATCGCAACAATAATTAAGATAATAATTAAACCAGGGATAAAACCAGTTCCTAAGCTACCGCTAGTAACTAAAGTACCGATTTGGTAAACTAAGAAAGCAACAACATAACCAGTAGCAAATTGTAAAGCAATTCCACCAAAGAACCATTTACGATCACTAATTTCGGAGTTCATCGCACCAATTGCTGCAAAACAAGGAGGGGTAAATAAATTAAACATTAAATATGCTAAGGCAGCAACTTTAGTAAGTCCTAAGGCAGTAGCTACAACATTTCCACTACCAATTAATTCAAAATCTTCATTAATAACACTAGATAATCCATAAACTACTGATAAAGTACCAATTACATTTTCTTTAGCAATAAATCCAGTTAAGGCAGCACTAGCTAATTGCCAAGTTCCAAATCCTAATGGAATTAAGATAATTGCAATTGGTGAAGCAATACTAGCTAAAATAGAAGTAGCTTCCATACCTTCTTCAACTAATTGGAATTGCCAGTTAAATGATTGCATAATATGTACGGCAGCATTACATACTAAGATAATTGTTCCTGCTTTAATAATGTAAGATTTAGCTCTTTCTAACATTGATTGGAATGCTTTCACTATACTTGGGAATTTATATTCTGGTAATTCAATAATAAAGAAAGATTGACGAGCTTTATAACCAGTAATTTTATTAACTAATAATGCTCCTAAAATAATTAAGGCAATTCCTGCAAAATACATTAAGGTACCAACCCATGATTCATTAGCAAAGAATACTCCTGCAAATAAACCAATAATCGGTAATTTAGCTCCACATGGCATAAATGGTGTTAACATAGCTGTTGTTTTACGTTCACGTTCATCACGGATTGTACGACAACACATAATACCAGGAATAGCACAACCAGTTCCAATAATCATCGGAATAATTGATTTTCCAGATAAACCAATCTTTTTAAAGATAGGATCCATAACTACACTTACTCGAGCCATATAACCACAATCTTCAAGTAAGGCAATTAAGAAGTACATTACCATAACTAATGGTAAGAATCCAACTACTGCTCCAACTCCACCAATAATTCCATCTACTAATAATGATTGAAGGAATGGATTAACATCAACTAGTAAACCAGCAACATATTCTTGGAAGATTTCAATTAATCCAGTTAGATAATCCGCAATCCAAGGACCTAAACTAGATTGTGAAATATCAAAGACTAAAAACATAATAATAGCAAAGATAATAATTCCTAAATAACGATTCGCAATAATAGAGTCAACTTTATCTTGGATATTAGCTTTATTCGCAAAAACTTTTCTTGTTTCAACTTGTTTAACGATATTATTTACGAAAATGTATCGTTGTTTATCATCATTTCTAACTGATTCTTTATCATTTAAGTTAATATTTTTACTTTGATAACAAGCTTCTTGTTTTTGTCCAGCTAATGAAATAGCGCTAGCAACAACATCTTTTAATCCTTGATTATCATTGTGAGTTGAAATCGTTTGAATTACTGGACATTTTAAGGCTTTAGATAATTCTTCAACTTTAATATTAGTTTCTTTTTTATCATTAATATCACTTTTATTTAAAGCCACTACTACTGGAATCCCTAATTCTAATAATTGAGTTGTGAAAAATAAACTACGACTTAAGTTAGTAGCATCCACGATATTGATGATAACATCTGGATGTTCATTTTTAACATAGTCTTGAGTAATACTTTCTTCATTAGTGAAAGGTGACATTGAATAAGCACCAGGTAAATCAACGACCATTACATCTTTGTGATCACCTAAAAAACTAGGTTTAATTTTACTTTCTCTTTTATCAACAGTAACTCCTGCCCAGTTTCCAACTTTTTCTTTACGCCCAGTTAAAGCGTTATACATTGTTGTTTTACCACTGTTTGGGTTACCACTTAAAGCTATACGCATCCCAAATTCCCCCTTTTTGTAAATTAGTCATGGCTAACACTTTTTACTTAAAAAAAGCATCAGCTTAAATAGTAATAGCTTGTGCTAATGCAGCATCAATATTATATCGAGCTTCTTTTAATGAAATCACATATCCTTTATTTAAGTGAGAAATAACAGTTACTTCTTCACCACTATAACATCCTAAAGTAAACAAGAAATCATTTAAAGCATTATCTTGAACTAATACATCTTTAATTGTATAAGTTTGACCAAGTTTTGCATCTTTTAGTGTCATACTGATTCCTCCATTTCCAGTTAGCTCTATCTAACTTCCTTAAAAATTTATCATATATTATAAGGCTTGTCAAGTAAAAAAGTTAACTTTTGGTAACTTTCTTGATAATCTTAAGATTTTATAAAGTATTGGTATTGTTTGTTAGCGTATTCTATAATATATTTGGTGATAAAAATGAAACGTATTTTAAAGAGAATCTTGTTATTTATGTTAGTTATTATCTTAGTGATTTTAGGTATTAATCAACATGTTATTAATCAAAGTAAACCATATATTATAAGTATTGATGATTTACAAGGGAAAGATATTGAGGCAATTGTCGTATTAGGATGTTTGGCTTATAGTGATGGAACCCCTAGTATTATGCTTAAAGATCGTTTAGATACAACTATTGATTTATATGAGAATAAAGTAAGTGATACGATTTTAGTTAGTGGAGATCATCAAGGTGAATATGATGAAATTAATCCGATGTGTAATTATTTATTAGAAAATAATGTTGATGAGGATGATATTAAATGTGATCCATTAGGCTTATGTACACTTGATAGTATGAAAAGAGCATCTAATGAATTTAATTATGATAAGATTGTTGTTGTAACGCAAAAATATCATTTATATCGTGCTATTTATGATGCACGTAAACAAGGTATAGAAGTATATGGAGTTGCTTGTAAGAATGAAACATATCGTGGTCAAAGCTTAAGGGAAATTCGTGAAATATTAGCCCGAATTAAGGATGTAATCTATTGCAATATAGGCTAAAAATACATATAATAAATGTATTATGCCGCCTTAGTTAAATGGATATAACAAGCCCCTCCTAAGGGCTAGTTGAGGGTTCGATTCCCCCAGGCGGTGCCACAAATAACGCC
>CAZQJH010000134.1:0-3838 GCA_964593515.1 uncultured Erysipelotrichaceae bacterium | reverse complement strand
CATTTCCTTAGTAGTTACAAGAGCCATTTCTAAATCTTCCTTTTTTCGTGAATTTTGTACAAATAGCATATTTACAAATTGTGATTTATATTATATCCTCAATCCGTACTTTAATCAAGGCGCACAATATACAAATTCAGCAGAAAAAAATTATTAATTTCACATGCGGAGGAAGTAAAAATGAACGAAAAACTCATCGGTGCATGCATATTCGGCCAGTCCGGCGGCCCCACCGCCGTTATCAATGCAAGCGCTTACGGCGTTATCCGCGCGGCGCTCGACGCGCCCGAGATCACCAAGGTCTACGGCGCGGCTCACGGTATCAGGGGCGTACTGGATGACAAGCTTTATGTTATGGACGAGGAAGACCCCGAAGAGCTCAAGCTCCTCCTGAACACCCCATCCTCCGAGCTTGGCTCCTGCCGCTATAAGATCGCCGACCCCGAGAAGGACGATACCGATTATAAGCGTATTCTTGAGATATTCAAGAAGTACAACGTCAGATACTTCTTCTACAACGGCGGCAACGACTCCATGGACACCTGCAACAAGATCAGCCGTTATATGGAATCCGTTGGCTACGAGTGCCGCGTCATGGGCGTACCCAAGACCATAGACAACGACCTTTACGGCACCGACCACTGCCCCGGTTTTGCCAGCGCCGCGAAGTATATTGCGACCTCCTGCATGGAGATAAACAAGGACGCAAGAGTATACGATAACGGCATGATCACCATCGTCGAGATCATGGGCCGTCACGCCGGCTGGCTTGCCGCCAGCTCCGCACTCGCGACCGAGTTCGGTTCCGGCCCCGACCTTATCTATCTCCCCGAGACCGATTTTGATATGGACAAGTTCCTCGCAGAGGTCGATGAGATCTATGCCAAGAACGGCAAGGTCCTTGTTGCTGTCTCCGAGGGTATCCACTATGCCGACGGCACCTTTGTTTCTGAGGCGAAGACCTCCTCTACCGACGGCTTCGGTCATGCCCAGCTCGGCGGTCTTGCTACGATGCTGGCCGATATCGTCAAAAAGCACACCGGCGCGAAAGTCCGCGGTATCGAGCTGAGCCTTCTGCAGCGCTGCGGCGCACATCTTGCGTCCCTCACCGACGTGAACGAGGCGTTCGGTGCGGGCCAGGAGGCCGTCAAGCAGGCCGTCGCCGGCGTCACCGGCAAGATGGTGGCCTTCAAGCGTGAGTATGTCGACGGCAAGTACACCTGCAAGTACGAGCTTCTGCCCCTTTCCGAGGTCGCGAACTATGAGAAAAAGGTCCCCCAGGAATGGATAAACGAGACCCAGAACGGCCTTACCCATGAGTTCATCGACTACGTCCTCCCCCTCATTCAGGGCGAGCCTGAGATCCCGAGGGAAGATTCTCTCCCCAGATACGCGAAACTCAAGAAGGTACTTGCAAAGTAACCGCGGTAACGAGCAAAGAGTACATGCTGCTAAAGCATGTACTCTTTTTTATATGTTCTTTATCTGGTTTCTTATGAGGAGTCCGACTGCGTCGGCGAGCTTGTCAAGACTCTGTATGCGGGCAAAGTCGCGCCCATACACCATCTTCGCAGAAGGGACATCCTCGTCGTCGCCTGTAAAAACACACGCCACAGCAATGCCGTCCGCCCTCGCGCGGCGCACCTCGAGCGAAGTGTCTACAAGTCCTGCCTGCTGCTCATACGGTATAAGCTCGTCTCCGGCGCTGCGTATTTTCAGCACGTCATTGGGCTTGACGTCCGAGAGGATGATGAGGATACGGTGTTCATAGTGAGACTGCGACATGAGATGATGTGCGGCTCTGATGGCAAGACCGTCGCGGTTGCAGCCGTTGGACACATACTCAAATATCTTTTTATTGTTATTCGGCTCGCTGTAGTCACGGAAAATATGAAGCACGGTGTACCCGGTCATCGAACAGAAGGACATCACCCGGCACGGAATTGAGCAGCGTGTCAGGCTCTCGGCGATCATGTAGCCTTGGGATGAAACGGTTTCCTGTCTGTGCTTCTGCGATGTGGAGGCGTCAAGAAGAATGTCGACGCTCAGGCTCCCTACGTCGTCCTGCTCGGTGCGGGTAAATATCTTTCCGTCGTCAAGCTTCAGTGCGCGCCACGCTCTGCTGCCGCACAGCCTGCCGCCGCCCTACTTGACCTCGACCGGCTGCAGGTGCATGAGGACGGAGTTTTGCACCTGAGAAGTGAGCTTTACTATGGCGGCGTTATTTCGCGCGAAATTATCCTTATAGAACTGACGGTTTTTTTCTATCTGCCGGGCTTCCCGCTGCTTTTGCAGAGCCTCGAAGCCGTTGAATATCGTGCCGCTGTATTCCTCGCCGTTCGTGAAATGGAGGCAGCAGCCGAGATGATTCCCTGTGCAGAGCCTGCGCTCGATCTCCGAGACCTCCCGCGGGGTAAAAATGGACTTTCCGTACTTCGAGGTCATAAATTCCCGAAGCTCTGCAGCCGAAAGCTTTGTTTTCAGCTCATTTTCTTCCTGTTTTTCACCCGCGTGACCGCCGCCGTAAATATTGTCCGGGTGATCGGCAAAGCCTATGCCGAATCTGCGGTATCTTGCTTTTCCGCTGCCTTTCTTCTTTCCGAAAATCGATGGCGGGATACGGTGCTTTTCCTGCCTGCGTTCCTCGGTGCGTATCTGGAACCAGCGCATGAAAAGCTCCTTAGCGCGCTCGACGATATCCTCCGTAGTCATCTCGGGCGAAAACTCAAGCTCATCAAGGAGCTTGCTCTCATACGCGCTCAAGCCGGGGTCGCGCCCGAGGACACGCTTGAAATGCCCCGTGGCCATCGCTTCGTAAAGACGGTCGCTCTCCTTTGTTTCATAAAGGCGGAGAAAGTTTTCGGCATAGTCGTGTCTTAGCGCGGCGAGAGCGGGACGGTCCCCCTCTTCCCTGCCGTATACCGAGTTTTCAAGCCCGAGCCAGAAAAGGCTCTCATAGACGGAGGAATCCTCATACTGCTCAAAGCCGCGGAACACAGCCTCGATCTGCGGGTAATCGTACTGATATCTGACCGCGCCGATAATGCTGTTCCAGTAAATATCCGCCCTGCCCTCACTGTCATAAGCCTTGAAGTCCGGAGAAAAGGCGTGGCTCCTTGCGCCGTTCCATATCTGATTGAGCGCGCGTTTTCTCTGTACCTCGCTAACTTCGTTTATCATGACTCAAATATCGTCTCTCTTCCGATACCGGCGGGGATCCTCGCGGCGATGATGTCGGACACGAGCTGGTGTTCAAAATCGTCGAAGGACTTATTCACGATACCCATCTCAAGCGCCTGTCCGACCGTAAGCCCCTCGTTTACGAGGTTAAGCGCAGCGACAAGTCCGCGCAGGTCGAGAGGCTTCGTAGATATCTCGGAGCTGTCGCACTTCGCGCGGATTTCGTGGAAAAGCTGTGCAAACTGACGGGTATACTCGCTCTTGAGCCTCGGGAATTGGGACTGGAGGAGGTTTTCAAGATTTTCCTGAGAAATGATCGGCATATTGATGACCATGAAGCGCGAGGCGAGCGCTTCGTTCAGCTCTCGTGTTCCGGCGTAGCCGTAGTTCATTGTGGCAATGAACCGCGTGCTGGGCGCGAGACTTATGCGGTCGTACCCGGGGACGTCGATTATACGCCGGAAATCAAGCACCGCATGCAAAACGGCAAGGGATTCGTTTTTCGCCATGTTTATCTCGTCGAGTATGCCGAAACCGCCGAATTCCGCGCACTGATATATCGGCCCGTGGCGAAATCGCACCTCTCCGTCAAGGAAAGTATCCGTACCGATGAGCGATGAAGCGTCCGTGTTGAGGTAGAAAGAGATATCCCACTCCG
>CAZQJH010000133.1:0-3947 GCA_964593515.1 uncultured Erysipelotrichaceae bacterium | reverse complement strand
AATTATTACTTAAATTCTTTTTTTAACCTAAATTTTTAATGAAAGGGCTATCATTATGTTTTTTGTTCGCGCTTTTTACATTTTTACCTTTAAATAAGCTTATTTTTTTGATATACTTTTCATATCCTAGGTGGTGATAATCATGTTGAATAAAACAACTAGTTTTATTTTTAATAAATATGGCGAAATTGTCCAAGATTTAAATAAAAAAAGTTTAAGTAAAGTACATCGAACTACTTTACGTTTAAAAGAAAAAAGTTTTACCCAATTTTATGTTTATAACTGTGATATTTATATCAAAGTTACTTCAGGAATTGTAATGTTAGTAGTTAGTAGTGATCCTAATAATAAACTTTATGAGCGTTTCGTTATTCATCGCAGTGTTAAAATAAAAAAAGGAATTAAATTTAATTTTTTACCAATTTCTAATCAAGCTCGGGTTGAAATCGAAGTTGAAACAAAAGGGGTTCAAACCATGGAAAATACCTATTTTTCCTTACCGATTGCCTATGAACCTATCGTTCCTTCTTTTCAAATTAATGAAATCTTAGGTTATTATTATCAAGTACGTAATCCTAATTATGCTTTTGAAGGTGAATCTCATTCTTTTTGGGAATTAACTTTTATTGATCATGGTGAATTACAAACAATTGTTGATGATGATATCTATACTTTAGAACCATTAGATTTTATTTTATATGCACCTAATCAATTTCATTCACAAAAAGCTTTAAAAAATGATTCTTGTTCATATCTAACTATTCTTTTTGATATGGAAATACCTGATTCTTTTTTAATTACCAATCGTGTTTATCATGCTCATCGTGAAATCCATCAAGTTATTAATAATTTTATTAAAGTATCAGAAAATAATAAACTTTATGATAATGAGTTAATGTTAACATATTTAAAGGAATTCATTATTAAAACCTTACAATATGACTTTATGGATAATTCACCCGTTGCTTCCTCACCAATGCAGCAACGCATGGAAAACGATTTATTAAATGAAATTATTGATTATATTAATAATAATCTTTACCAACAGCTTAATATCGAAGAAATTTGTGAATCTTTTTCGATTTCACGCTCTTCATTACAAGCATTATTTAATAATAACTTAGGTACTCCTCCTAAGAAATATATTTCGGATTTAAAATTAGCCCGTAGTAAGATTTTAATTAAGGATAGTCAATATACTATTTCGCAAATTTCAACAATGCTAGGTTTTAGTTCCATCCATTATTTTTCTCGTTTATTTAAACAACGTTTTGGTATTACTCCTAGTGATTATGCGAAAACAATATACAATTAAGCCGACCAAAAGTCGGCTTTTATTTTTAAAAAAAAGAAGAGAACTTAATCTCTTCTTTAAAATTCAAATTAATTAGATTCCGTCTTCAGGTTCAACGTCTTCTTCAACTTGTAATTCGAATGCAACTACTCCACTCTTAGCTTCGTTTAATACTGATTCTTTTAATGAATCTAAATCCATGAATCCACGCATTAAGTTAGCAGAAATAGCCATAGGAATGTTTGTACCAGCAACTACTGCTACATTCCCTCTAGGGAATCCAACTTCTACAGCTGTTTTGAATGGTGATCCACCTGGAATATCAGATAATACTAAAATTCCATCACAGTGAGCTAATGAATCCATAGCATCACCTAAAGCTTTAGCTAAATCATCTGTAGTGAATTCTTGTGGGAAATCTACTGATGCATAATCTTGTAAATCTCCAGCAATTAAGTTTAATGAACTAGTAACACCTGTTGCAAAGTGTCCGTGTCCTGTTACGATTAATCCGATCATTTTATTACTCTCCTTTTAATTATTTTTTTGTATATGGGTGTAAGATTACCCCTTGTACTACACGGTTTACTTCTCCAGTAGGACATGGGTTATCTGGTGTAATTCCTAATGAAATTGATTTGAATAATGCTAAAATTTGCGCTACAACAATGTAGTTAAATCCTAAGAATGCATTATCGTGTTCATCAGCTAAATCACAACTGTAAGCATAGTTAACTAATGAAGCAATTTCTTCATCATGTTTGTTCATAATAGCAACAATTTTGTTACCTTTACGTTGTGCACTCATTTCTTTAATTAAATCTACTTCGTATTGACGAGTATAAGGGTCATCACTTACGTAAATTACTGTTAAAGTTTCATCATTAATGATTGATTTAGGACCGTGTCTGAATCCCATAGGTGTATCAAACATAGTAGCCACTTTACCAGCAGTTAATTCTAACATTTTTAATTGGCTTTCTTGAGAAATACCTTTTAAACAGTTAGCTCCTAAGTAAACAATACGGTTGAAGTCATAGTCAGCAACAACTTTGTTAGCTAATTCCCATCCATCAGCACATGTTTTTTCAGCAGCTGTAATTACATCTTCTAATTCAGCTTTAACACTGTCTAATTCATCTAAAGAGAAACATAATAAAGTAGCTAACATCATGTTAGAGAAACTTGATGTCATCGCGAAACTTTGATCATGAGTTTCAGGAGTTAAGTTAATAGCATATGCGTTATCTCTAGTTGCAGCTGCTTTACTTAAAGCTCCATTTTCATTACAAGTAATGAATAAGTGGTAAACATTGTTTCCGCATACTTCATCAGCAACATCAACTGCTCCTACTGATTCAGGAGAGTTTCCACTTCTTCCATATGAAACTAATAATGTTGGTTTGTTTTGTGATAAGTAAGCTTCAGGAGTAGCTACAATATCAGTAGTTCCATATGATTTAGTTTTAAAGTTTGTACGTTTTGCTACATAAGTATAAATAGCATTTCCTACGAATTCACTAGTTCCTGCTCCAGTTAAAATAATATCGTAGTCATCATTTTTAGTTACATTTTCAATAAATGCTTTTAATTCATCTTTTGAATCTTCGATTTGTTTAATTGTTTTTCTCCAAGTAGCTGGTTGTTGATTAATTTCAGTTGCTGTGAAGATTCCAGTTAAACTTTCCCATTGTGATTTGTCTTTTCCAAAAATCATGTTATCATCGCTCCTTTTTTGTCATTATTATTATAGCTCAAAGCGCTTTAAATTACAATGATAGAAAGAATTTATCATTAAAAAAGATAAATATTTAACTCATTAATAACACCCTTTTTATAGACTTCTTCTTTATTTTTTTATATAATAATACTTGAGGTGATTTTAATGGCTTTAGGTAAAAAAACAAACATTTCTAATGAAGATGCTTCATTAAGAGGATTTAATATTTATCATGATAATAAAGGACGCCCAATATATCGTAACCCTTTAAATAAAACTGGTTATGTCTTAACTGGTAAAACTAAACAATACAAACGTTTAAGTTCACGTTATGTCTTTGGAGTTATTGCAGGATTACTTATTTCTTTATTTAGTGCTCCATGGTATGTATGTGTTATAGTTGGAGTTATTGTTTGGGCTTTAATCGAAATGAGATTTCGTCAATTCTTATCTAGATTAACGCAAATTCCTAACTTTGTACCTACTAAAGAAGATAAAACTGCTAATTATGATAAAGGTGAAATTCCATCTATTCTTCTTAAAGCATTATTAATGTTTGCAATTGCAGTCGTAATTATTTTAATTGCAATTACAGAAAAATATACTGGTATGTATTTAATTGGTTGTTGGATTGCTGCTATTGCAGTAGCTTTCTTTGGTATCAAAGAATTAGTACCATTATTTAAATTATTAAGCAAATAAAAAAAACGAGCACACGCTCGTTTTTTTTTACTATATTAAATGGTCACTTTAAAGTAATCCTGGGGATAATTGATCGATTAGTACAGCCTGGATCAATTGGTACTCCACTTATTTTAATATCGTTATCAAGATATGGAATGATATCTTCGATATCATAAGGCTTAAAATCAACAATTAAATATATTTATTAGACATAATTCGCTTAGCACATTCATCATATCGCTCTTTATA
>CAZQJH010000132.1:0-3948 GCA_964593515.1 uncultured Erysipelotrichaceae bacterium | reverse complement strand
GGTATTTTATCTGGAATCTTTAAGGCGAGGGATAAACCTACCAATGCAACTAGTGAAGTTCATACCGATTCTTTATGTGTGGTTCGACATCCGGAAAGAATGTAAATGAACGTTCTGCGATGCAGATGATGGCAGCAAAGAAAAACCATTAATCACCCGCTATATTTTTTACTGCATGATGAACCAAATCTGGAGATGACATCGTTTGTCTTTAGAGAAACTTTGATGACACATCTATTGTTATGGGGAAATGCCTATTCGTAGATTATCAGAAACGCAAAAAGGATAAGTGGTTGCACTGTATCCGCTTATGCCAAACCGTATGATAGTTGATAGAGTTGAACATGGACAGCTTTATTATACTTATAATACTTCAAGAGATGATGCACTAACGATGAAGGGAAGCATGGTGAAACTGGAAAGCACAGATGTGCTGCGTATTCCAGGACTTGGCTTTGATGGACTTGTTGGTTACTCTTTAATAGCAATGGCGAAAAATGCCATCGGTATGGCGATTGCCTGTGAGGAGTATGGAGCAAAGGTTTTTGCTAATGGTGATGCAGCAAGTGGTGTGCTTGAACATCCGGGAACTATCAAGGATCCTGCAAGGCTTCGTGAAAGCTGGGCTTCTACTTTTGGTGGGAGTTCCAATGCACATAAGGTTGTGGTTTTGGAAGAAGTAATGAAGTATGCCTATGTGATTAGAACCGGATTATCCCATACTAAACTTGCGCATCTTATGGATTCAGAAACAGCCGTAATGTTTTCAAGAAAAGCTGTAAATAATGCTTTAGTCAATAAAGTTACAGTAAAAATGAAGAAAGCAAAACCGGTGACGGAACAGGCAATGAATAAAGAGCCTGAAATAAAAGGACACTCCGTTGAACGAATCTTGGAGTGTCTTGATATACACCTGTCACATCCACATCATGTTCATCACACACCATAGTGCATGACTGTTGTATTCTACATTTATATAATTTCTTCATAGTAAGTTTGAATGTAGCTATAACTTACTCTTTTAAGTGAGTCAACGTGTTTACACGATTGACGAACGGTGAACGACGAGCACGATAGATTTCAAGAAATCATTGAGTACAAAGTACAAATCGTATTATAATCAGACGAGAGGGCTAATTAGTCAGAAATAGTTG
Organism: uncultured Erysipelotrichaceae bacterium; assembly: GCA_964593515.1. Classification (GTDB taxonomy): domain Bacteria; phylum Bacillota_I; class Bacilli_A; order Erysipelotrichales; family Erysipelotrichaceae; genus JAXJYR01. The sequence continues at coordinate 2,794 of CAZQJH010000132.1, read as the reverse complement.
TTGCAAATTTAGCAACAACTACTTCTGATAGGAAAAACATATCAGGTGTATATATGTCAATATAAGAATGCACATTTTTGATCATATAAGAATGTACAATTTTATGAATCTGTATCTTCACAATAGTCTTTAAGTCTGTAAGATTTTCCTGGAATATTGACTACATGGGTATGATGGAACGACTTCGGTTACAAGCTTTGATATTTACTGGGATTGTGAATATTTTAGTGGTTAGTTTCAAAGTTATAGGGATAGATACATTCCCTACAACATAGGAAGTTGATATGTTATCGTTAACTAGCAAATGGCTAAGAAATAAATAGTAAAAATACTTAATTAAGGATTTTGAGTGTAACTACTGTGTAGGAAGAACTTGGAATTCTTTTTTTATTACTTGTAAAGTAATTGGATAGTTTGTTTGTGGATGGGTTGAGCTAAAAAGATTAAATAAGTTTATTTAATAGAAAATTTGAGTTTGTATAACAATTGGTTTATAATTTGAATATAAGAAGTAGATTGCATTAGAAACATTATTTAATAAGGGGGGATAATTATATGGAAAAAATGAGTTGGGATGAATATTATGCTAATTTTTATAGCTGGTCCTTTAGTACTCAAAAAGCATATTCTTATATTCTAAAAACCTATGGTTCAGCCGATGAGGTTGTTGAGATTATTATGGAATTTGCATGGAATGATGAGAAGTTTGCTAATCAATTTACTAATAAAGCTTTATCTGCTGGGGTTGAATTTATGCCAGAACATATTTTTGATTTAAATCTTATTATAGATAAACCAACCCTTACTAGAATGGCTAAAACTGTATCGATTCCATTTAGTCGTGAACAACTTGAGGAATTGTATTTGCTTATTGATGATGATGCTTTTAATGAAATATCGCAAAAACTAAATATTGATATTTTCGATTATGATGAAGAAATAGAAGAGGTGATACCTGAAGATGATGAAACAATTCCTAAACGTAGTAAACCTAAATCAGGTATTATGAAAACCTTATTTGGTATAATGGCAGAAAGGAATAGTTCTTCTAAATCAGGATCAAAAAGACATAATGGGCGTTGTAATGGTGATTGTGCTAATTGTCCACCTCATTATGGTTATCGATATGGTCGATGGTATTATGGTCATCATCATGTTGAAGGATGTGAATTTGGTGGTAATAAAGAAAGTGGAGCTTAGATTGATAGTTAATGAAAGCATTAACCTTATGGAAAATAAGATTATAATAAAATTAAAGGAGATTATTTATGAAAAAAATATTTAAACTTATTGCAGTTATTTGTCTTTTTTTAGGAGTTTTAACTATTCCAGTTAAAGCAAATGATAATCAAACAACGATTATTCCATTAGCTAATGGTATGGAATTAGTAATTAAAGAAAAACAAGATAAAACTAAACAAGTATCTAATACTAAAGCTAAAGTTAAGTATTATAGTGAAAGTGAAGCTAGTGCTTATTTAGCTAATGAAATGGCTAACCGTAATGAATATGTTGAACTTAAGGTTATTTCGGATAAAGATAGTCAAGTTGTAAGTAGAGTGATAGATAATGCTTTTAAGCATACAGGTAATCCTAAATTAGGTGATTCACTTTTATATCAAATTGACGAGGATTCTTTTGGTTTTGAATGGGTTGAAAAAGTTAAAGTGAATGGGGTATATCGTAATGTATATAATATTGAATTATACTTATACTATTTTACTGATTATGATGAAGAATATGAGTTGGATTATGTAGTTAAAGAGTTAGTTAGTGAATTAAGATTATATGAAGGTACTGAATATGAACGTATGTATCGAATTTATGACTATCTAACAAAGAATGTTGAATATAATTATAGGTATGATGATTACTATTATTATTTTAATGATATTCCTTTGAGTGCTTATGGTGCTTTAGTTGAAAAACGTTGTGAATATCAAGGTTATGCTTTAGGATTATATCGTTTATGTTTAGAAGCAGGTATTGATTGTCGAATTATTTCCGGATATGCCAATGGTTCACATACTTGGAATATTATCGGTTTAACGGATTATAATGATGGTAAACTTAAATATTATAATTGTGATTCAACTTTTGGGGTTAATTCACCAGATGAATATTTCTTAGTAGGTTCTAGTTTTAATAAGACACATAAACCAGATGAAGAATATACAACTAAAGATTTTGTCAGTAAATATCCACTTGCGAAAACTAATTATTATAAAGATCGTACTTTTGTGGATGTGAAAACTAATCAATGGTATTATCAAACAATTGAAGATGCATATAAATTAGGTTTAATGCAGGGAGTCGGTGGAGCTAAATTTGAACCTAATAGTGCGATTACTAGAGCGATGGCTAGTGTTGTTTTACATCGAATGTCTAATGGTGAAAAAGTAAATTATTATAATAAATTTAAAGATGTGAAGAATAATCAGTGGTATACTAATGCGATTATTTGGTCATCTAATAATGGAATAGTTAATGGATATAACAATGGTTATTTTGGGGTTGATGATCCTATTTCAAGACAAGATTTAATCGTAATGTTAAGAAACTATGCCAATTCTTTAGGTTATGATACAAATAGTAAATATGATTTAAGTATGTATCGTGATTCAAATATGATTAGTGATTATGCGAAAACTGCAATACAATGGGGAGTTAAAAATGGTTTAATTGGTGCAGCTGATGAACTTAATCCTCGTGGTAATGCTACAAGAGCTGAAGCTTGTAAGATTCTGCTACAATTTTATAAAAAATTCCTATAATTAAATACTAGATACTAGTA
>CAZQJH010000131.1:0-3969 GCA_964593515.1 uncultured Erysipelotrichaceae bacterium | reverse complement strand
TAATTAATAAGAGCATTAGTTTAAGAAATAATCGCATATCTTCACCACTAACAATATATGTTAGGATGACTTTAAATATTCACTTATCCCTAAAGCAATTACTTTCGTAATTCGATGCATCACATAATCAATATTTTGTAAGGATAATGTAATTTGCATATCTAAATCATTTTCATCAATATCTTGAGTGAATTGTTGAAGCAAATTACCTAAAGATATAACACTTGCAACCCCGATACATATCACTTTAGTATTTAAATTATTTTCATTAATTATTTTACGTTTATGATTAAGACCACTTCCCGGAATTATTCCTACATTATTAACTTGAATTACTTGATACAAGCGTTCTATTCTTGAGGTTGCTAGTGAATCTATCACAATAACTAAATCCGCATGAAATTGCTTTAATACCCCTTCAATAATATCTAATGGTTCTAAATGGGTTAAACCATAAACATTAGGAATTAAAAAACACACTTCATGATTTACATAATGATCACTACATTTTTTTATTACTTTACTTCCTAAACAATCACTAATAATATCTTCATTTCCTAAACCAACAACTAATATTTTTGATTTATTGGTAAGTGGATATAATTCATGTAAGCTATCAGTTAAAACATTGGCTATTTTTTCATTAAAATCATTAAATTCTAAAGATATATAATCTCCAATTTGTTTATTTAATTCTTGATGATATTGCTTAATCTTTGTATGATGAATTAAAATATCATCAATTTCATATAAGTGATAGTCATAATTTTCACTACTTCCTTGTTTTTTGATTAATTCCTCAGCAAAATCACAATCCATAAACACCTCCCTTAATATAATGTGATAAACTAGCGATAAATATGTAAAAAATCACTATTGCATTTTAAATCGATGTTTGCTATAATTACTAGGCATAAAAAAAGTAGGAGGTGCCATATGCCACAAATTAAATCACAAATGAAACGTGTAAAAACTAACAACAAAAGAAACTTAATTGTAACTGCTCAAAAATCAGCTTTAAAAACTGCTATCAAAAAAGTTTTAGTAGCTGTTGAAGCTAACGATAAAGAAGCTGCTACTGTTGCATTACATGATGCATGTGTATGTTTAGATAAAGCTGTTTCTAAAGGTATTAAACACAGAAACTACGCAAACAGACAAAAATCACGTTTAACTAAAGCTGTTAACGCAATGGCATAATAATCGATCGCTTAGATCGATTTTTTATTTACTAAGAACTAAAAAAAAACACAAGTCACATGAACTTGTGTTTTTTATTTTAAATACTAACCAAAAAAGATACGTGAAATATCATTCCAAGTCGCAAATAACATTAAACCAACAATTAAAAGTAATCCAATATACATAATAATTGTTTCAACTTTTTGATTTAATTTACGACCAATAATTGCTTCAATTATTAAAATAACAATACGTCCACCATCTAAGATAGGAATTGGTAATAAATTCATAATACCAACATTTACTGATAATAAGGCAACTAATGAAAGAATTGGTAATAAACCTGCTTGAGCTACTTCAGCGGTAACTTGGAAGATACCAACAGGACCACTTAATTGATCAACGCCAATTCCACGAATCAACATTGATAAAGAATCAAAAATAGCACTCATTGATGAAATAGTTTGTTTTGTACCATAAACAATTGATTCAAGAGGGCTAATTTCAATTAATTCACTGGTATTTGAGGTAATACCTAAAACATAAGTTCCACTATCATCAGCTTTAGCTTTAGCATCAATTTCTACTTCTTTACCATCACGAATAACGGTATATGTAATCATTTCGTCACGGTGTTTATCAAAATAAGAAGTAAAATCATCATACTTTTTAATATCGATAACTTCATTATTTAATTCCATACGAATAATTTGATCATCAATTTGAAAACCAGCTTCCATTGCAGCACTATCTTGATTAATTTCCACAATGATTGGTGCACAATCAACTACCGCTGTTCCTTGATAAGCACTAATTCCGATAAAAATAAATAAAGCTAAAATAATATTCATGAAAGCTCCCGCTCCCATAACAATAATTTGTTTCCAACGAGCAATACCATTTAAAAAACGTTCGGGAGGTAAAGCAAGAATTGCTTCATCTTCTTCCTCTTCTTCTCCTGCCATTGAAACAAATCCCCCTAAAGGAATCGCTCTAATTGAATAGGCTGTTTCACTAGTTTTCTTTTGCCATATTAAAGGTCCCATTCCAATTGAGAATTCTTTACAATATACACCAAATTTTTTGGCAGCGATTAAATGTCCTAATTCATGGACAATAACAATAATACTTAATACTACAATAAAGTAAATCAAATTTAAGATGCTCTCCATCTTATTCTCCTTTCCATAATGAACGTACAAAAACACGAGCTAAGCGATCACTTTCAACAATATCATCTAAGGAAGGATCACTAATATATGGTACATTTTTAATTGCTTCAAAAATTGAAGTTTCAATATCTAAGAAAGATATCTTTTCTTTTAAGAATAAAGAAACTGCTTCTTCATCCGCTCCATTAATAATCGTACCTAAATTTCCTTTTTTAGCGCCAACTTCATAAGCTAAGCTTAATAAAGGATAACGTTCAAAACTAGCTTTTTCAAAGTGTAAACTACCAATTGATAAAAAATCTAATGGTTCACTTTGAGGCATATCATAGCGGTTTGGATATCCTAATGCTACTTGAATTGGGATACGCATATCCGCACTTCCAAGTTGAGCAATAATTGAATGATCAATATATTGAACCATTGAATGAATAATACTTTCACGATGAATAAGCACATCAATTTTTTCAAATGGAATATCAAATAAATAATGGGCTTCAATTACTTCAAAAGCTTTATTCATCATTGTAGCACTATCGATAGTAATTCTACCTCCCATATTCCAGTTAGGGTGATTTAAAGCTTGTTTAACACTAACATTAGCTAAATCTTCACGTGAATAATCTCTAAAACTTCCTCCACTAGCAGTCACAATAAGTTTATCAACTTCATTTTTCTTACCACAAGCTAAACATTGGAAAATAGCTGAATGTTCAGAATCAATAGGATAAATAGGAACTGGATGTTCTTTTAAAGCTTTTTTTACTAGTTCCCCACCACATACTAAACTTTCTTTATTAGCAAGAGCAATTACTTTATCATGTTCAATTGCACATAGTAATGGTACTAAACCTCTAAAACCAACAACCGCATTCACAAAAATATCATAATCATCTAAACTAGCTAAGGCTTTTAATCCTTCATCACCATCATAATATTCATAATTAGGATATTTATCTTGTAAATACAACATATCTTCATGATTAGCTACACAAATAGCTTTTAAGTGTGGTAAATCCACTAATAATTCTTCTAATTTCTTTACATTATGACCAATAGATACAGCTACAATCATAAATTCATCATCATGATGCTTAACTACATCAATAGTTTGGGTTCCAATCGAACCACTTGCTCCTAATAAAACGATTTTTTTCATAATACACCTACCACAATAAAGAAAGCTAAAATAATAAAATTAAAAATTAATGAATCAATACGATCTAAAATACCACCATGACCTGGTAATAAGTTAGAAAAATCTTTAATTTTAAAATTACGTTTAATGGCACTAAATGATAAATCACCTAATTGACCAAAAATAGTTAAAGCAAAAGCTACGACAATAGTATTCACCAGTCCTAATTGTGAAATAAAGAAGTGTGAATATAAAGTAGCTAATAAAGTACCAAATAGACATCCACCAATTGAACCTTCAATTGTTTTCTTAGGTGATACTCGCTCATTAAGTTTATGTTTCCCAAAGAAACGACCACATAAATAAGCAAATGTATCACATCCATAAGTAGCAATTAACATAAACCAAATTAAATTATCAATTGTATAAATTGTTAAGAAACTTTTTGCTATAACCACAAAAAATGTACTATAGCTAATT
>CAZQJH010000130.1:0-3982 GCA_964593515.1 uncultured Erysipelotrichaceae bacterium | reverse complement strand
ATATTATTATTCATGCTCCTTATATTATTAATCTAGCTAATACAATTAAAGAAGAAACCTTTGAATTAGCTACTTCATTTCTAGCTCAAGAAATTAAACGTGTAGCACGTTTAGGTTTAAAATATATTGTTTTACATCCAGGTTCTCATGTGAAAGCGGGAAGTGAAGTAGGTTTAGCTAAGATTGTAGAAGGATTAAATATCGCTTTAAAACAAGCTAATATTAATGATACAAAAGTTATGATTTTATTAGAAACTATGGCTGGTAAAGGTAGTGAATGTGGTTGTAGTTTTGATGAAATTGCCTATATCATTAATAATTGTGATTATCAAGAGCATTTAGGTGTTTGTATGGATACATGTCATTTGCATGATGCCGGATATGATTTAAGTGATTTTGATGAAGTATTAAATCAATTCAGTAATAAAATTGATTTTAATAAATTAAAATGTATTCACATCAATGATTCTAAAAATGTTTGTGGTGCTCATAAAGATCGTCATGAAAATATTGGTTTTGGTCATATTGGATTTGATAATTTATGTAAGATTGTTCATCATCCTAAATTAAATGAGGTTGTGAAAATCTTAGAAACACCTTATGTTAATGGACATGCACCTTACAAAAATGAAATTGCCATGTTATTAAAACAAACTTTTGATGAAAATGTATTAAGTGAATTTCAAGATAACTAAAAAATAGCTGTTATTATAACAGCTATTTTTTAGTTATGACTAGCTTCAAAAGCTAATATTTCTTCTTTTAAGCGTTCTACCATTTCTTCTTGTGGTATTTTCGCAATTATTTCACCTTTTTTAATTAATAAACCTTCTTTAATTCCACCTGCAATAGCAATATCAGCATGTTTAGCTTCACCAGGTCCATTAACAACACATCCCATAATTGCTACAGTAATATCACAATTAATTGTATTTAAGAAAGATTCAATTTCATTAACGACATCACTCATATCCCACATTGTACGTCCACAAGTTGGACAAGCAATTAAATTAGGAACATTTTTAATTAAGTTACAACTTTTTAATAATTGTTTAACTACTGTTAATTCATTAACTGGATCACCATTAACACTAATACGAATAGTATTACCAATTCCTTCATTTAATAATGAACCTAAAGCCATACTGCTTTTAATTGCACTAGTTAATAAAGTACCAGCTTCTGTAACTCCTAAATGTAAAGGATAATCAAAGGTTTCACTAGCTAAACGATAAGTTTCTAAACATAATAGGGGATCACTAGATTTAAATGATAAACAAATATCATAAAAATTTAAACTTTCTAAAATCTCAATATGTCTTTTAGCTGATTCAATCATTCCTTGGGCACATGGTTTACCATATTTTTCATGGATATCTTTTTCAAGACTTCCCGAATTAATTCCAATACGAATAGGAATATTTTTTTCTTTACAGGCGATAACGACTTTTTCAACGTTTTCACGTGCACCAATATTACCAGGATTTAATCTAATTTTATCAATCCCTTGATTAATAGCTTCTAAAGCTAAACGATAATCAAAATGAATATCCGCAACTAAAGGTACCTTAACTTGCGCTTTAATTTGTGAAATAGCTAAAGCATCTTCCATATCCATGATTGCTAAACGGACAATTTGACATCCATGTTTAGCTAAATCATTAATTTGTTTAACTGTTGCTGCAATATGTTTTGTGTGGGTATTACACATTGATTGAATTAATACTTCATTATTACCACCAAGGGTATAAGGTCCAACTTTAATACTTCTTGTTTGCATTCGATGCATAAATATCCTTCCTTTCATAATATTTCCTATTTCCATTTTAGCATACAAACCATTTAATTAAAATCTTAATATTTTGTTATGCTCTACATTTTTTTAATAAAATGTATTATAATATACTTGATTTGGAGGGATTGTATTGAAAAAACCATTCAAGCGAAATGAATCGAAGATGAATATGAGTGTTAAACTCTTAGGATATGATAAATTATTTAAGGTTGTGAATACTAGAATTACAATTCTTTCTATTGTAATTACTTGTATCTTTTTTGTGATTATTGCTCGTTTAGCTTCTATTCAAGTATTACAACATGAAGATTATGTAGCTAAATTAGAAGCATATTCACCACAAGAACAACGTTTCACAACGCCACGAGGAGAAATGTATGATCGTAATGGAGAATTGATTGTGAAAACACAAAGTGCTCATAATATTACATATTTTCCTAATTTAAATACCACAAGTGAGGAAAAATTTGCCTTAGCTAAAAAGTTTGCTAAACAATTTAAAATTAAAGCAGAAAACTTTACATTATCTGATTATCAAGATATGTACCTATATTTTTATCGTGATAGTGAAGGGAATAAAACTAATGGAAATCATTTATTAAGTGAAAGTGAGTTAGCTTCAATTAATTCAAGTAGTGAAAAAGATAAATTAATTAGATCTAAAATAACTAAAGAGATGGCTTTAGATTTAGTAAGTGAAGAAGATATGGATGCTTATAGTATTTATATGTTAATGATTCAAGCACCTAGTAATCAATTAAAAGTTATTGTTGAAGATGCTAGTAATCAAGATGTAGCTTATTTAGTTGAACATAAAGAAGAATTTGCTGGTTTTGATGTTGATTTTAGTTCTTGGAAACGTATTTATCCTTATGAAGATACTTTACGAGATGTATTAGGAAGTGTTTCAACTAGTAAACAAGGGGTTCCTAGTGAAGAACAAGCTTATTATCAAGCTTTAGGTTATTATATTAGTGATCGGGTTGGAACTAGTGGTTTAGAAAAACAATATGAATCATTATTAGCTGGTACTCCTAAAACTGCTATCTTAAATTATGGTGATGATGGTATTGCTTTCTTTGATGAAGTACAAAGTGGTAAAAAAGGTTATGATTTACATTTAACTATTGATATTAAGTTACAACAAAAAGTTGATAAGATTTTAGAAGATATTATTAAAGAATATGGACATAGTAAAGGTAGGGAAGCTTTTGATCAAGCCTTTGTTATGTTGATTAATCCAAATACGGGAGAAATTTTATCGATGAGTGGTGGAATGTTGAATGAAGATAAAACAGTTACTAAATTTGCTAGTGGTAACTATTTAAATTCATATCAAGTAGGTTCCGTAGTAAAAGGTGCTACCGTATATATGATGCTTAATGAAGGTATTCAAAGTGCAACTTCTTATGAATATGATGCCCCAATGGATATTGCTGGATTAAAGAAAAGTTCTTATCATAATATGGGTAATGTAAATGCGGTTACTGCTTTAGAAAAATCAAGTAATGTTTATATGTGGAAATCAGTTATTAAATTAGCTGGTGGTAGTTATGTAGCTGGTCAACCATTAAATATTAGTTCGCAAAAAACACAAGAAACTTTAAATTTAATGCGTAATTATTATAGTTCTTTTGGTTTAGGGATTAAAACTGGTTTAGATGTACCTAATGAAGGTTTAGGTAATACTGGTTATATTTCTTTAGCTGGTAACTTATTAGATTATTCAATTGGTCAATATGATAGTTATACACCAATTCAATTAGCTCAATATGTTTGTACCATAGCTAATGGTGGAAAAAGAATTGAGCCTAAATTAGTTAATTATGCTACTGAAGTTAATAGTGACTATATTGTTTATGAAAATAAGACTACTGTTTTATCCCAAGTTGAAAGTGATAAACATTTACAAACGGTTAGAGATGGATTTAGAGCTTGTGTCGCTAACAATTATTGTGGGGTAGGGATGAATACCCTTGATGAAGATATTGCTGCTAAAACTGGTACTGCACAGGTTATTTTAATCGGTGAGTATGCTGGTAAGTATACTAATACGGCTCAAATTGGTTTTGCGCCTTATGATAATCCAGAAATCGCTTTTGTTTGTATTGCACCTACTAGTGCAGCTGACTCTAGTAACCAAGAAATTAATATTTGTTCAAATATTATTATGCCAAAGGTTATGGA
>CAZQJH010000129.1:0-3997 GCA_964593515.1 uncultured Erysipelotrichaceae bacterium | reverse complement strand
TTATTTATGATAATATATGTATTTTGTAAAAATGTCAATATAGAGATTGAAAAAATTGTTGTCCCTAATGACAATCACTCGTGAGCGGTAGCCCGATTATTCAAAACGGAAAGCTTATTGGAGCACTGACCCATGTTTTGGTAAATGAGGCGACAACGGGGTATGGAATATTTATAGAGAATATGTGAGCTACATTTGGATAGTATTATGCCAGAGGTGAAAACCTCTGGCTTTTTCTATGGGTTTGTTACAATGATTTCAATATAGAAAAAATTAATTTTATCCTTTTTTTTGATTAAGATTGATAAAAAATTGATTTGCAGTTATTGTCATTGTATGTTATATTTAATGCAATGCGCTTTTCATATTTTGATATTTTTATCGTATTTTATCGTAAAAGGGCAAATAAAAAAGGAGAAGTTATATGACAAAAACAAAATCAACGAAAAAAGTCAGTCTTTACAATCGTTGGCTGAACGGGATTGAAGTGATTGGTAATCGACTTCCACATCCTATCGCATTATTCACTGCATTAGCAGCGGCAATCGTTGTGATTTCTGCCATCTGCTCCGCGCTTGGTATTTCTGCTACAGGTGAATTAATTTCCGGTGGTGAACTTAAAGAAACAACAGTTACTGCCGTTAGTCTTTTAACCAAAGAAGGACTTACTTATATGCTAACAAATGTAGTTAGTAATTTTACATCTTATGCACCACTTGGGATGGTCTTAACGGCAATGCTTGGGGTAGGTATTGCTGAACAATCAGGAATGATTAATACCTTACTAAAATCAGCTGTGAAAATAACTCCAGCAAAATTAATTACCCCAATGGTTGTATTTTTAGGGGTTATGTCTAATGTAGCTAGTGATGCTGGTTATGTTATCTTGATTCCTCTTGGAGCGATGATTTTCCGTGCTTATGGACGTCATCCAATGGCTGGACTTGCAGCTGCTTTTGCTGGGGTATCAGGAGGATTTTCTGCTAATCTATTAATTGGTTCTTTAGATCCATTATTAGCTGGTATTTCACAAACAGCAGTATCTATTATTGATCCTACATATGAAGTATCGGTTATGGGAAATTATTATTTCTTATTTGTTTCAACCTTCTTAATTACTATACTTGGAACAATTGTAACGGATAAGATTGTGGAACCACGTCTTGGACAATTTAATGATAATGTAGTTGATGAAGATACTACTTTAACAACTATTACTGATATTGAACGTAAAGGATTACGTAATGCGGGAATTGTGGCCTTAATTTATATATTATTAATCGTAGTTGCTTGTATTCCTTCTGATTCATTTATGAGAAATGAAAATGGGGCGCTTTTTGGAAGTCCAACTTCACCATTCTTAAGTGGAATTGTAGTTTTAATTTCATTATTATTTATGCTTCCAGGAATTGCTTATGGAAAAACAGTAGGTACTTTTAATAAAGAAAATAGTGCATGTAATGCTATGTCTAAATCAATGTCTTCTATGGGTTCATTTTTAGCATTAGCTTTTGTATCGGCTCAGTTTATTAATTATTTCAGTTATACTAAACTTGGAACAATTATTGCTTTAGCGGGAGCTAATTTCTTTAAAAGTATCGATATTGGTTTAATCCCATTAGTAATTATTTTTATTTTATTTTCAGCATTTATGAATTTATTTATGGGATCGGCTAGTGCTAAATGGAATATTTTAGCTCCAGTATTTGTACCAATGTTTATGCTGCTTGGTTATAGTCCCGAACTTTGTCAATTAGCATATCGTATTGGAGATTCTTGTACAAATATTATTACCCCAATGATGACTTATTTTGCTGTAATTATTACCTTTGCCCAACGTTATGATAAAAAGGCTGGTATTGGAACGATTACAGCTACGATGGTACCATATTCAGTAGTATTTTTAATTGGTTGGACCTTAATGTTTATTATTTGGTTATTAGTTAAAATGCCAATTGGAATTGGTACTGGTCTTTTCTATCCAATGTAATTTTAAAAAATATATATTTAAACAGTCAGATTATTATATCAATAATATTCTGACTTTTTTAATAGATTATCATCTGATTAAATAAGATATTGTTTTGTTTATCATTTTAGGCATGCTATAATGAGTTTAAATTAATGGAGGTTAAAATAATGAATTTTAATAATAAAGTAGTTGTTGTAACTGGTGCAGCGAGGGGAATTGGTAAATGTATTAGTGAAGAATTTATAAAAGCAGGAGCACATGTTTGTATTATTGATTTATTAGAAAATGATTATTTTCAAGGTGATTTAGCTAATAAAGAAACAATTGAAAAATTTGTGCATAAAGTGATTAATGATTATGGAAAGATTGATTATCTAATTAATAATGCTGCACCTCTTTCAAAAGGAATTGATAATGCTAGTTATGAAGATTTTCAATATGCTTTAGCTGTAGGAGTTAGTGCTCCTTTTTACTTAGCTAAATTATTTTCACCTTATTTTACTGAAGGTGGATGTATTGTGAATATTTCTTCTTCTCGTGATCGAATGAGTCAACCACAGACGGAAAGTTATACAGCAGCTAAAGGGGGAATTAATGCCTTAACGCATGCATTAGCTATAAGTTTAGCAGGTAAAGTTAGAGTTAATTCGATTTCTCCGGGTTGGATTGATACTTCATTTAAAGTTTATGAAGGAAGTGATGCTGATCAACATAGTGTTGCTAGAGTAGGTAATCCACTCGATATTGCGAATATGGTCTTATTTTTATGCTCGGATAAAGCGGGATTTATCACGGGAGAAAATATTTGTATTGATGGTGGTATGACTAAACAAATGATTTATCATGGTGATTTTGGTTGGACCTTAAATAAATAAGATGAAATATAAAAAGCAGCTAATTATTAACTTAGCTGCTTTTTGTTGGCTATTTTTCAATGAAAATAAGTCCTAGGGTACCTGGACCACAGTGACTAGAGATAACTCCTCCAGCACGGGTAATATGAATTTCTTCAAAAATATTTAAGTTTTTAACTTCTTGATAGATAGTATTGATAATTGCTTCATCACATCCAGAATGAGTAATGAAAACACGTTTAGTTTCTGCATTAGCTAAAGTTGGTTCTAAATCTTTAACGTAGTTTAAAATAACTGATGATAATTTACCACGATATTTTTTACCTGGTTTCATTGAACCATCTTCAACAGTAATTTTTGGATGTAATTTAAAAGCACCACCAGCTAAAGCAGCAACTCCACTACAACGTCCTCCACGATGAAGGAAAGTTAATGTATCAACTACAAAACTGGCACGAATACGTGGTTTTAATTGTTCCATATAATCAGCAATTGCTTGACCATTAGCACCATTTTGGGCTTGTAAAGCTGCTTCAACAACTAATTGACCAATTCCGGTTGAAAGGTTTTCAGAATCAATAATGAAGACACGATCTTCCATTTCTAATTCTTGGGCAGCCATACGCATTACGTTAGCAGTTGTTGACATTTTTCCCGAAATAGAAAAACATACAATTTCATCATAATCTTTACTATACTTTTCAAAAAGGGCAATGGTATCAGTAATTGATGCTGCAGATGTTTTAGGAGCATCATTGTTATCATTTGACCATTTATAAATTTCATCAGGGGTAATTTCCACCATATCTTTATATTCTTTATCACCAAGTACAATATGTAATGGTAAAATATCAATATTATATTTTTCTACTAATTCTGTTGATAGATCACAAGTACTATCTGAAATAATTTTTACACTCATAAAAAATCCTCCTAACAAATAAATTTTAACACTACCTAAAAAATCTGTCAAATGACATCAAAAATGTCTAATTATTCTAATTTTTTTTAATATGATGTTTGGTATCATCGATAAAGTATTTTTAGCCATATCTTACGGAAATCAGAATATAAAGTACATCTTTAATTTATAAGTATCGATTGTTGTTTTTAGGAATTAAGTCTATATTTAATCATATAGGCTTTTTTTTAATAATTAGCTATAATATAA
>CAZQJH010000128.1:0-4040 GCA_964593515.1 uncultured Erysipelotrichaceae bacterium | reverse complement strand
GCTATTAAGCTGTCTTTTCATTGTTTACATTAAAAATATAATTTAAAATAAACGATATATTTGGTATAATGTAACATGAAATAAATAAGAAGGGAGTTTTTGAAGATGCAGGTAAAATGTAATAAAGCTAATTTCTATGAGGTTGTTAAATCATTAGGAATTGAATTAAGTGAAAAACAATTAAAACAATTTGAAGATTATGCTTTAATGCTTGTGGAATGGAATCAAAAGATGAATCTAACAGCAATTACCGATATCGATGAGATATATGAAAAGCATTTCTTAGATTCAATTTTACCGCTCTTTGAAGCTGAACTTAGTGGTAAGATTTGTGATGTAGGAGCTGGGGCTGGTTTTCCTAGTATTCCTTTAAAAATTGTGAAACCAGATTTAGAAGTAACGATTGTGGAAACGTTAGGTAAACGTATTACTTTCTTAAAAAATTTATGTGATAAATTAGATATCCAAGTTGAATTAGTGCATGGTCGTAGTGAAGAATATGCACTTGAACATCGTGAAAGTTTTGATATTGTTACGGCTAGAGCGGTAGCTAATCTAGCAATGCTTAGTGAGTTATGTATTCCGTTAGTAAAAGTTAATGGATTGTTTTTAGCTTTAAAAGGAGCTCAAGCATATCAAGAGTTAGATAAAGCTAGTCATGCAATTAAAGTATTAGGTTGTGAATTACAACAAAGTGTTGAACATACTTTAAGTGATGATGCGAAAAGGATTAATTTTCATTTTAAAAAGATTAAAGCATGTGATAAACGTTATCCACGTGCTTTTGCGAAGATTAAAAAGAATCCATTATAGGAGGAATTGTAATGAATGATATTCAAATGATTGCGATTGATTTAATTGAACCTAATCCATATCAACCTCGTTTGAAATTTGAAGATGAGGCATTGATGGAATTAGCTCAATCAATTCGTGAGAATGGGTTAGTTCAACCAATTACGGTTAGAAAAGTTGATGATATTTATCAAATTATTGCTGGAGAGCGTCGTTATCGTGCTTTAAGGCTTAATGGGGCATTAGAGGTGCCTGTTCATGTTATGGATGCTAATGAGGCGCAAATGGCTGAATTAGGGCTTATTGAAAATATTCAACGTGAAAATTTAAGTGCAATTGAAGAAGCTAAGTCATATGTTGAAATTATGCGTTTGACTAATGTAACCCAAAGCCAATTAGCTTTAAAGATTGGTAAGTCACAAAGTTCAATTGCTAATAAAATTAGATTATTGCAACTTGATGAAACAATTCAAGATGCAATTAGTCGTCATGAGATTAGTGAAAGACATGCTCGTGCATTACTTTCATTAGAACAAGCTCAACAAAAAGAAGTATTAGCTAAAGTTCAAAAGAAAAAATTAAATGTTGCGCAAACAGAAAAACTTGTGAAACAAACTTTAAATCCAAAAGAAGAGAAACCAAAAACATTTGCTAAAGGAATTAGTAAAAATGTACGTATTGCGATTAATACCATTCATCAAGCTTTAAAGATGGTTGCACGTACCGGTATTCAAGCACAAGTTGAAGAAGAAGAACAAGAAGATGAAGTATTGTTATTAATACGTATCCCTAAATAGAAAGGTTGATGATTATGGGAAAAATTATTGCAATCTCCAATCAAAAAGGAGGAGTAGGTAAAACTACAACTTCGATTAATCTTGCAGCAGCTCTTTCCTATTTGCATCAAAAAGTATTACTAGTGGATTTAGATCCACAAGGTAATGCTTCACAAGGGGTAGGAGCTAATGCACTTGGTGATGTCGATACTATTTATGAAGTTTTATTAGAAGGAGTCGATACTAAAGATGCGATTCAAAAAGTTAAGAATCCACCGATTGATATTATTACTTCTAATATGGGATTATCTGGAGCAGATATTCAAATGTCACAATATAAAAGTGGAAGTCAAATGATGCTACGTAAATGTTTAGAAAAAGTTAAAGATGATTATGATTTTATTTTTATTGATTGTCCACCATCTTTAAACTTATTAACGATTAATGCTTTAAGTGCAGCTGATTCAGTTTTAATTCCAGTACAATGTGAATATTATGCCTTAGAAGGATTAACCCAATTATTATGTAGTATTCGTGAAGTTACTAAATATTTTAATCCTCATTTAACTATTGAGGGTATCTTATTAACTATGTATGATGCACGTACTAACTTAAGTAGTGAAGTAAGTCAAGATGTGCGTAAGAACTTAAAAAATATTGTATATGAAACTAATATTCCACGTAATGTTAAGTTAAGTGAAGCCCCAAGTCATGGGATGTCTATTTTTGAATATGATGTTCGTTGTGAAGGAGCTAAATCTTATGCAAAGGTTGCGAAGGAATTATTAAATCGTAATCATATTAAACGTTAGTAGGAGGGAATTTTATGGCTAAAGCAAAGAAAAGAGGTTTATCTAAAGGATTAGAACAAATCTTTGGTGAAGATATTAATATTTTAGATGAAATCCAAGAGGGTCGTAATGATACTTATGTAAATGGTAAAAAAGAAATTCCTACCGCTTCAATTAGAAGTAATCCATATCAACCACGTAAAGAATTTGATGAAGTTAAATTAGCTGAATTAGCTGAATCAATTCGTGAACATGGGGTTTTTACGCCTATTTTAGTTAAAGAAGCGAACAATGGTTATGAATTGATTGCGGGAGAAAGACGTTTACGTGCTAGTATTTTAGCGCAAAAAGATATGATTCCAGCAATTATTGTGGATTTTGATGATAAACAAATGATGGAAATTGCGTTATTGGAAAATGTTCAACGTGAAGATTTAAATCCAATTGAAGAAGCAATTGGATATCAAAAATTAATTGAGCGTTTAAATTATACGCAAGAAGAAGTAGCTAAACGAATTGGAAAATCAAGAGTTTATGTTACTAACTTATTACGTTTATTACAATTACCAACTAAGATTCAAGATATGGTTGCGAAAGGTGAACTAAGCTATGGACATGCGAAATGTTTACTACCTTTAAAAGATGAATCGTTAATGCTTGAGTTTGCACGTAAAGCAGTTAAAGAACAAATGAATGTACGTGCTTTAGAAAAAGCAGTTAAACGTTATTTAGAAGGTGAACCAACGAGAATTGATCCTAAAGTTAAAGGTGCACAAGTAATCGCAGTAGAAGAACGTTTAACTAGAAGATTTCAAAGTAAAGTTGATATCGAACCTAAAAAAATCATTATCCATTATGATGGTGATACTAATGAATTAAATCGTTTATTAGAATTATTAGGTGGATTAGATGAAGAATTATAGATGAGACTAAGTGCTCATCTTTTTTTTGTTTGATCGACTTTAAAACTAGAAGTCTCATCTTATCTAAATAAATAAAAAAGCAAGTGATTGCACGCACTTGCTTGAAACACAAAGAATTGCATTTTAGGTTTATCATTCTTTATTCTAGTTTCAAAGCATATGCGATAAATGGATACCTTTTTTTCTTAAGGTTCGTACCAATTAGTTAATGACTAAGACAAATACATTGCCATCAAAACTTTGAATAAAGAAGAGTAAACGTTGAGTCCATGTCCATTGGCATCTACTCCTTTCTTTGTACTTTCATTATAACCTTAATAAAATTATAAACAATACTTATAATAAATTTTTTTATGTGTTATAATGATAAAGATAGCGGTTACAACAATAATAGTTATTAAGATAAAGAAAAAGCTAGAACCAAATATATGCTAAATAACATGGCTGGTTCTAGCTTTTTATGAGAAAAGATCTGCGCATATGTCACAGTCTTTTATAACTAAAATTAATATCATTAATTCTATGATTATTGCTTATACAACTATTCTTACTAAATAGTTCTATTTATATCTTCAGCTCTATTGTCATGAATAATCATGTTTTTGGTTGCTGCAATGATAATCATAGAGTCAATGTATGCATTGCTATTGGTAAGAAATGATTGTACAAAGCATGATCTGATTTGTGTCCATTGGAATCATGCTCCTTTCCTTTTCTTTACACTTAAATTATAATCGATAAAAAGATATAAACAATAC
>CAZQJH010000127.1:0-4064 GCA_964593515.1 uncultured Erysipelotrichaceae bacterium | reverse complement strand
ATTATTATCATTAGGACAAATACCTTTACCTAAGATTATTGATAAAAGTGCTACATACCTTAGTAATTTAGCTACTCCAATGGGTTTAATGGCGATGGGAGCTAGTTTTGATTTAAAGAAAGCTTTTGCTTATCGTAAAGAAAGCTTATTAGCTGCTTTTATGAAATTATTTGGTTTTACCTTAATCTTTTTACCTTTAGCTATATTTAGTGGATTTAGGGGTGAAGCAATTGTAGCTATTTTAGTTATGTTATCAAGTGCAACTACAGTAACTTGTTTTGTTATGGCTAAAAATATGGGACATGAAGGAGTCTTAAGTAGCGCCATTGTGATGATTACCACATTAGGAAGTGCTTTTAGCTTAACCTTATGGTTATTCATTATTAAATCTTTAGGTTTAATTTAGGAGAATTTATGAAAAAAGTATTAAATATTAGTAATTATCCTTATCACCCTAAGCAAGAATTACTTAATTATTATGAATTTAGAAATTGTTTAGTTGATGAAGTAAGTAAAGAAGATATCTTATGGGCTGATATCTTAATTGGTAAAGTAGAACCTAAATGGTTAGCTTATAGCCAACATATTGAATGGATTCAATTAGAAAGTGCTGGTAATGATACATTAATGAATTATCCGGATGCTAATTATATCTTAACTAATGCTTCTGGATGTTTTGGTATTGCGATTAGTGAATATGTTATTGGCGCTATTTTAGCTTTAAAACGTGATTTTAAACATTATCATTTAAAACAATTACAACATGAATGGTGTGTTCAACCAACTATTGATAATTTATATCACAATCAAGCTTTAATTTTAGGTTGTGGTAATTTAGGTCAAGAAATAGCTAAACGTTTAAAAGCCTTTGATGTTACTTGTGTTGGTTGTAATCAAAGTGGTAAATTAGTCGAACCATTTGATGTAATTATTAAAGAAGAACAAATTATTGATTATTTACCAAGTAGTGATTTAATTATTTTAACTTTACCTTTAACAAGTAAAACGAAATATATTATGAAAAAAGAATATTATGGATATTGTAAGAAAAAAGCTATCTTAGTTAATGTTGGACGTGGAGCTTTATTAAAGCTTGATGATTTATATCAAGCTTTAATAAATAATCAACTTAAAGGAGCTATTTTAGATGTTTTTGAACATGAACCTTTAGCTAGTAATCATCCAATATGGGATTTAAATCAAGTGATGATTACACCCCATTGTAGTGGAACTTTTCACTTCCCTTATGCTTATGATATGTATGTAAATTTATTAGAACGTAACTTATTAGCCTATGCCCAAGGTAAAAGCTTAGAAAATATTGTAGATTTAAAAAAAGAATATTAAAAAATTGAATTCTATGATACAATATAACGTAGTAGGTGAATAAAATGAAAACTCAACGATTTGAAACGAAAGATATCGAACATATAGCCAATTTGTTATTTGATGGAAAGGTAGTTGCTTTTCCAACTGATACTGTTTATGGAGTAGGAGTTATTTATGGTAATGAAGAAGCTTTAGAAGCTTTAAAAGCATCTAAAGATCGTGACGATAAAAAACCAATTCCCGTAATGGTTTCATCACTTCAACAAATTGAAGCTTTAGCACACTTAAATGATTTTGCACGTGCTTTAATTGAAGAATTTATGCCTGGAGGAATTACTTTAATTCTACGTAAACGTTCTAAAGTTCCTTCATTTGTAACTGATGGTTTAGATACAATTGCGATTAGAATGCCTGATGATGATAACGTTATGCATCTAATTGATTTATGTGAAAAACCATTAATGGTTACTAGTGCTAATTTATCTGGTTTAGATACTGGTGAAGATGGCGATGAAGTATTAGAACAATTAGATGGTCGAATTGATGGAATTGTTATGGGTAAATGTAAAGGTAATAAAGCTAGTACTATTGTTGATTGTACTAAGGAATACCCAATTGTCATTCGTGAAGGTGACATTAGTGAAAAAGATATTAATGAAGCATTAGAATATGCTAGATAGGAGATTAAAATGAAAATTGCAATGGCTTGTGATCATGGTGCATATGAATACAAAGAAATGATCAAAGAAATGTTAGAAGAACAAGGACATACAATTGAAGATTTCGGTTGTAACTCAAAAGACTCAGTTGATTATCCTGATTTTGCTTTACCAGCTGCTCAATCAGTAGCTAATGGTAATAATGAACGTGGAATTGTTATTTGTTCTACTGGAGTTGGTGTTAGTATTTGTGCTAACAAAGTTGATGGTATTAGATGTGCTTTAGTTCACGATACAACAACAGCTGCTTTAACTAGACAACACAACGATTCAAATGTCTTAGCTTTAGGACAATTAACAACCGGAGCATTAATTGCCAAAGAAATTGTTAATATCTGGTTAAATACACCATTTAGTGGTGATGAAAGACATCAACGTCGTATCGACAAAATGATGGCACAAGAAAAAGCATAAGCAAGTATCATACTTGCTTTTTTTAAAGAAAGAAGGGGTTATATGATCAAAAAACATATCTCGATTATTATTATCTTACTAGCAATTATCGTTAGTGCTTTTTCTTTAGGATTATATATGAATCAAGAAAGCCAAAAAATCCATATAGCCCAATTAGATATCGAAAAAGGTTTATACCAACAAGCTTATGCTTCACTAGACAAACTTGATAGTCCTCAAGCTAAGCAATTACAAGAAGATATCCTTGAAGATTGGATGGATGAAATTATTAAATTTGGTAATTACAATGATGCTTTATATTTTACTAAGAATGTTGAATTAACCAATGAACAAATCCTATTATTATCTAACAAAATTAATGTAAGATTAATTAAGTTAGATAATCTTGATGTTATCAATGATCTTAAACGTAATCAATATCACGCTAAAACTTTATATACTTTATTAGATGGTTATGATTTTCCTAATAAGAAAGCATCCTTATTTAAAGACTTATGCTATCGCATGAGTATTCAAGAATTTGGTAAAACTAATGATCAAATGTATATCATTGAAAATCGTTATTTATTTGAATCATTATTCAATTATAAATTCATCAATAAATACTTAATGACTGATAAAAACATTGCCTCTTTCCTTTATGGTAATTGGTATAGTAATAATGATGAATACTTAAAAATTGATCTTAAAGATAATCAATTAATGCTTAGCTTTAAGTTATCTAATCAATTAGATAATCATCAAGAATTCTTCTTTAATTCAAATATTTTATTTGTTGTGAATGATGGACAAATAACACCACAATTCCAACTAAATTTCAATGATGCTAATCAAATAACTATTTATGATTATCATAACTTAGCATATTATAAACTTAACCGGGAGTAATTATTTATGAATAAACGTTTATATAAATTATTTATTGCCTTTATCGCAGTTATTATCAGCTTAATTTTATGTTTTATTATTGCAATTAATACTGGTATTTTAAAAAATGCTGATAGTTATATGCGTGATAATAACTTTGTTGCGGCATATCAAATAAGTAATAGGTCACAAAATAGAGTTATCAAGGTTAATGCTATTGCTTACTTAAATCAAGATGGAAGTAAAGTTGTTGGTGATAATTATACCTTAGCTAGAGCATGGTATAGTTCAGAAAGTCATGGTCGAGCTGTTTTATGTTATGCTAATAACAATAATAAACATGATACAATTTATCTTGCTTATATATGGGATAGTATTATTAATGATTTTATCTTATGGGATACCACGGATAATACTAATTATGTTTTAGTTGATTCAATTATCGATATTGAAAACAAATTACTGGCAACCCAACATAATGCAATTGTGAATACGGTTTTTAAACTTCAAGGTGAATATAATTCGATAATAAATACCGATGATATAGAGCTTATTACTAATCTAGATGATGAAGTAACTTTATTAGATATCAATCGACAAATGAACTAAAAAATTAAGACAAATTTACGCGATGAATTTGTCTTTTTTTATTAAATTTATTATATTTTGTTATAAACTATGATGCTATAATAAATGATGATTGACACTTTTTGTCATGTCGATTTATTTTAGAAA
>CAZQJH010000126.1:0-4076 GCA_964593515.1 uncultured Erysipelotrichaceae bacterium | reverse complement strand
TAATTATTTAATATGATAGAATAAAACGGATAATTAAAAATTTAAATAGCAAGGAGGTCTTATAATTTATGAAGAAAACATTTAAATTTTTATTAGCTTCATTATTAGCTTGTGGAAGTTTAACATTTGTTCCTAACAATGTTAAAGCAGCTACATTCAACGCTGATAAAACAAGCTACAGTGGATACACTAAAGTATCTAGCGAAAAACTAACTGCTACAGCTGATAGTGAAGAAACTAGTGGCGAAGGTGCAGTAAATGGACGTGCTAGTACCTTAGTTGATGGTGATATCAATACATATTACCATTCAAAATACTATGGAGGAAATGGTAACTCCCCTGTCGTTGAAAATGGTTATTTAAAAAGCAACAACACTATTACGATTACTTTAGAAGAAGCAACTGACTTACAAGGAATTACTTTGGTACCTCGTCAAGATGCTTATGGAAATGGATGTCCAATTCAATTTGATGTTGCGGTAAGTAGCGAAGCTGAAGGTGATGAATGGACAACTGTTGTTGAAGATTATTTTATTAATGAGCACACAAACTATTCAACTTATAGTAAAGATGAAAAAGAAGTAATGTTTGATGAAGTTCAAGAAGGTGTTAAACGTTTCAAAATCACTTTTGATGCAACAGGAACTTCTAACGTTAATTTCCAAGAAGGAACTACTAATTCATCAGCATTTATCTGTTTAGCTGAAATTGGTGCTTTCATTGATGAACAAATTGTAAATAATACATTTGGTATTCCTGCAACTTTAAACAATGAATACTTTACTGTATCAGAACTTGAAATCAATCATTCTACTCAAATCAATATGAAAAAAATTAATACTGTATGTGGTTTAGAAATCACTAATAGCAGTGCAAAAGATTATGAAATTTATTATTCTGATTCAGAGGGAAATTTATCGATATTAGCTGAAACTGAATTAATTAAAGTTAACTCAAACACAATGCGTATTGAGTTTAATCCAGTTACAACACAATATTTAAGTATTAAAGCAAGTGATGGTACTATTTTAGGAAAAGATCAAATTAAAGTATTAGGATATGCTGATGAATTACTATTTAGTGATTTATATGCAAGTAGTGATGAATTAGATGCAGTTAAAGCATTAAATGTTAATACGACTAGTGTTTTATTCCGTATTAAGGATGCTAGT
The DNA here is from genome assembly GCA_964593515.1 of uncultured Erysipelotrichaceae bacterium. Classification (GTDB taxonomy): domain Bacteria; phylum Bacillota_I; class Bacilli_A; order Erysipelotrichales; family Erysipelotrichaceae; genus JAXJYR01. The sequence continues at coordinate 2,904 of CAZQJH010000126.1, read as the reverse complement.
GTAAATGAAAATGTTCCTATTTTCACATACCAAGGTGATAATGATACATATTTTAAATTTGTTGTAAACCCAGCTACAAACAAATTTGGATATCAAATGACTAATGCAAATAAAACAAACGAAACAGTACTTACAACTGATTCTACTATCACTATTAGTGATGGTAAATGGCATGTTATGACTTTTAAAACTGATGCAAATGGTAATGACTCTTATGTAACAATTGATGGACATTATATTGCAGGAAATAAATGGACAGGTCGTGGAAAAACATTAACTCAATTTAGTGATGATGCTAATGAATTATATATGGCACCTTTAGATAATGATTCTATTGAAGTTGGATGTGCTTCTGTTTATGGTAAATCTTTATCAACTGATGAAATTACTTTAGAAGCTAATCGTTTATTAGATGTTAAAGGTGCAAGAAGTGAACGTTGGGAAACTACTTTATTATATAATGATAACTATGTATTAGAAGGTAACTATGCTGCTGATAAAGAAACAAGTGTTACATATGCACAAGACTTCAACTTACGTTATGTTTCTAAAGATGTCTTAAGTGTTAAAGCTCAAGCTAAAAAAGATGGTGATAACTACACTGTACGTTTTGTTTCAAGTGTTGCTTCATTAAACTTAGATGAAGTTGGATTTGATGTAGCATTAAGCAATGGTAAAACTGCTAATGCAAAATCAACTACCGTATATACTTCAATTAGTGCTGAAAATGATTTTGTTAATCCAACAATCTTCAATGAAGCATCTCAATACTTCTATACATTTAAATTAACTAACATTCCTTATGATCAAAAGGATTTAACAATTACAGTTACTCCTTACTGGTATACTAATGGAGTTAAAGTAAATGGTAGAACTGCTTCTTACAATTTAGAAACTTTATTTAATTCAGTTAATTAATGGAGGTAATTAAAATGAAATACGAAAATCCTACAATGGAATTATTACAAGTTCAACAAGAAGTTTTCATGGCTTTATCAAACGGTGGTACGGGAGATGGAGATTCTATTAATTGGGGAGATTTCTTTGACTAGTAATTAAAACTAAATACATATAAAAAAGGAATTGATTTCTCAATTCCTTTTTTCGTTATTAAAAGCTTTATAAAGTTTAATAAAAGCTCGTTTTTCAATTCTTGAGATATATGAGCGAGAAATGTTTAATTCCGCAGCCAATTCTTTTTGTTTATATATTCGTTTACCAAATAAACCAAAACGTTTGCTTAAAATTAATTGTTCACGTTCATCTAAAAGATAAAAATAACGTTTTAACTTAAGAATATTCCCTTCTAATTCAATTTGTTTAATAACATCAATATCATTATTACTAGCAATTGTTTCCAACATTGATATTTCACTACCATCTTTATTTGAAATTAAAGTTTCATCTAAAGATACTTGTTGATAATGATGTTTATTACAACGAAAATACATTAAAAGTTCATTTTCAATACAACGTGAAGCATATGTTGTTAGTTTAATACCTTTATCTAATTTATAAGAGTCAATTGCTTTAATTAAACCAATAGTACCAATACTAATTAAATCTTCACTTGTTTCCTTATTAATATCATATTTTTTTACTAGATGGGCTACTAATCGTAGATTATGTACAATTAGTAATTCTCTAGCTGCTTTATCGCCATTGCTTAAAGCTTGTAAAGCTTGTAATTCTTTTTCTTTAGTTAATGGAGCTTCAAAAGATTTAGTCTTGATAAAGCCACTATAACCTAAAGTAATTGCACATATTTGAAATAATAGTTCAATCACAGCATCACCTAGTAAATAATATGTTAGATATCAATTAAAAATTCTTAAATGGATGATAATAAATTTTAAAATCTAATTTTTCATTTAATTTAGCTAAAGCAAGCATAAACATATCTTTATCAAATAAAGCAACATCGATATATGAATAATCACTACCGATTGCTCCTCCCATACTTCTAGCAATGCTCATATCTTCATAAAATAACTTATTAATTTCTTTTTCTAAAGATTGACGATGAATAGCTTCTTTTTCATCATCATAAATTCTTTCATAGTATAAATAACCATATTCTCCACCTAAAGCATTAAAAGCAACTAAGCTTTGATCTTCGTTATTTAATAACTCAATATGTAATTGAGTATTAGTCGTAATTAATAATAAAATATCTTTACGAATCGTTTTAGAAGTTTGTTGTTCATCTAATTTAAATACTTGAAAGATTTCTAATGGTTCATGATACATATTAAAATCATTATCGACAATAATATCACATAAATCTTCATAGAAATTAGCTAAATAAGTGAAGTTTTCCGCTTCACTATTTTCTTTTTCTAATACTTCAATGGCATTGATTCTAGCTTCTAATTCTAATTCTCCAATATATAATTCAAGCATACTTAAAGCAATTTGACCACGACGGTTAATATCATACTTTAAAAACTTTTCACTATATAAACTAACATTAATACATTTTAAAGCTTCATCAATTTCATAATAAACTAAGACATCACTTCCATAGATTAATTCATTATCTACTTGTAATGGTTTATTTAACATTTCATCTGATAATGGTGGTCGATATGGATTAATAAACCAGTTATCAGCTAATTCTTTAGGGGCATTCTTCTTTAATAAAGATGCTGCAAATTGTGCATTTTTATCACCTTGGGTAATAAAACTTAGTTCATAGAACCCATTTTCTAGTTTTTCTAAAGTCATTTTATAACCAGTAATTTTAGTTAGACGTTCATTAAAGACATCTAATATACGTTTAATTGATGTTTGATCATTATCATCTAAATATTCTTCAATATTTTTATGTTGTAATAAAAATTCATCCCAAAAACGTTTTACACGATATTTTAAATTCATAGTTAATCACTCCTTGAGTTAATA
>CAZQJH010000125.1:0-4101 GCA_964593515.1 uncultured Erysipelotrichaceae bacterium | reverse complement strand
CATCATAACCTTTGTATTCTGGTTTAACTTCGATATCTTTTAAGTTAGCTACAGCTTCATTAATAGCTTTGATAGCAGCATCTACTTCATCTTGGGTTGCTTTATCATCAGCTAATACTTTTTCTGCAGCAATAAGAGCACTAGTTAATACCGCAATACTATCTTCTGTTTTATTTGTCGTATCAACATCTTTTGCATCTTTAATAGCTTTTTCTAAGTTAGTTTTATCAACTACAACTGGTTTTTCACTTACTTCACTTCCATAGAATCTAATTTCAGCCATTGAAGCAAATAAATCATTACCACTATCACCATAAGATCCAGTAATACGAATTGTAACATAACGACCATTAAAACTTCCATTATCACTTACAAAAGCACGATACCATACACTTGAATCTAACGTTCCATCTTCCACAAAAACATATTCACCAGTTAAAGTATTCTTAGTATAATCAACATCATTACCTACATATACTTCAAACTTATGAATATCCCCATTACGTTTATCTTGACGTGGTAAGAATGTTACATCAGTTAAAGTATATTCTTTACCTAAATCATAAGTAATCGTATGTTTTTCACCATTATTACTCATCCAATTTGAATGCCAATAAGTATTATTGTTGTAATCAACTGTAGCACTAGCTTCACCCGTACCATTTTCATCAATTCCAGTATTTCCACCACATTGAGATGAGAAACTAACCACTTTAACATCATTAGCTTTTTGATTAATTAAATTAGTTAATTCACGATAACTTAAATGATTATAAGCATCTTGTAACTTACTTAAATTAGCTTTTAAATCATCTTGTAAGTATTGATCACTACTAGCTAAATAAGTTTCTACTTCTTTAATTACATTTTGTAATTTTTCCCATGAACTAGCTTCATATTGACTTTCTTTTAATGTTTTAACTTTAGCCAATAATCCTTTTAATTCACTTGCATCTCCAACTTTTTGTAAGTTTTCAATTGCTTGATATAAATCATTAGCATATTTATTAATTTCACTTTGACTTAAATTATCACTTAATGTTTCATATGCTTTAATCATTTCATTTAAAGCATTGACGCCATCACTTAAATATCCCCTTACATCATAATTTTTAGCTTCATATAAAGCTCGATTTAAGATATCATCTTCTTTTTCATTTAAACTAACTCTAACAATTACAAATGAATGAGGAGCTAATTCAATACTTTGACTATCATCTAAAACATGAACACTACGTTTAATATCAACATTAGTAGGATCTTCTAAAGTATTTTCAGCACTAATACTATCACCATCTAAAACAAACATTTCATATGTTTTACCACTAATTTCTAAATCTCCCGCTAAATTAATTCGTAAAGTATTTTCCACATCATAATTAGTCATTGCGAAATATAAATAATCATCATCTAAAGATACCATCGCATCAATAGCATCTAAATCAGTTGTAGCTTTAGGATTATTACTAATCTTACTATCAATCATAACTTTACCAAAGTTATGATTAAACATTTCAAATACTCTTGCACTAGGAGTTGAGAAGTATTTAAATTCCCCACTTCCATCTAATGTTGAAGCATTTGCTTGTGGTACAGCTTGAATAAGTGCTTGTTGAGTTGGTCCTAAAGAATCAGCTCCAGAAGAATACCAATCAACTAAACAATGCTTTTGAATATAAGGACTTCCTAATTCAATATAATCCATTATTTGTTTCACAATATATAATGCATGAGTTTGGGAACGTACTAATGGATCAGTTGATCTAAAGATTCCATATTCACTAATAACCGGTACTTTACTTGCATCATATTGTTGCATTAAATTCACATAGTTTAAAACATCATTAGCTTTACTATCACCTTTCTTTAAAGCATCATAATAGAAAGTTAATGAACTTGCTTCACTACCACTACCACCTTGTGGGGTTCCTGAATATGGATGAATGGTTAATCCATCATATAAAGCATCATTTTTAGCATTATGCATTTTATTAATGAATCCACTTGTTTCATAACTTGAATAAATCTTAATTTCTTGTTTACTTCCTTCTATTTCATTAATTTTATTCATTGTTTCACGCATTGCTTCACTAATTCCCACAAAACCTTCACGTTGTACTTGATAGCTAACTTTAATTTGTTGACCACTACTTGGAATCATTCCATGAATACCATCACCAAACTTAATTCCACCTTCACGATAATCAATCTCAACTACTTTATCATTAGCACTTGCTTTATTTAAATCATCAACAATATTCCATTTTTCATTACCAACATATACTTCAACACTACCTTCAATAACCGCTTTAAAGTTAACATCATCTTCATTATCAGGATTAGCATAACGCATATAGAATACTTGATTAGCTAAACCAGTTGAATAAGAAGCTGAAACATTCCAATCATCTTCAACAACAGCATATTGCTTATCAAAACTAGCAATTCCACCTTCAATATAAGCATCTTCACTACCTTTACCAACTACAGATGTTAACCAATATCCTTGTGAAGCAGTCCCATCACTACCTGCATATGCTTGTTGCATTTCATTACCAATTTCAAAATAAGTAACATTATATGGTTCTTCATGACCATTATTAGCTCTAACTAAAGCCCAATCAATTCCTCCATTAGGATTAGTTCCTACTTTCGCATTTAAATATTCGATTAAATCACTAGCATCTTTCGCACTACCACGACCCATTCCATAAACATATACTAATTCAGAATTCATATCATCAGCAAAACTAGCTACTTCATCTAAACCAAAGTTAGGTTCAATCCCATGTTGATTAGGATTATTATAGAAACCATGTATTTGTTTAACTCGATTATCACCAATCGCATGTTTCCATTCAAACAAGTTGGAAATTGTTCCCCCTGGATATCTTAATGAACCAAAAGCCGCTTCTTGATATAACTTCACAAATTCTTCATTCATTTGTTTATTTACTTCATCAAAACTACCATATCCATTAAATCCATAACGATGATTTACTCCAAATAATGATGCACTTAATTCACGTACTACTTTATCACTTTGATAATTAAGGACAATTCCTTTCGCATTACGATAAGCATTCATCATCTGTTTTAATTTAGTACTAATATTTTCAATATCACTAAGTTTTAAATCATTTTGTTTTAATAATGTCTTAGCTTCATCAATTGCATTTTGTAGATTAATCGCACTAACATGATTATCTTCAACTAATTGACTAGCTTTTAAACTAATAGCTTCATCTACTAAAGTTTGTAAGTCTTCTTTTAATAAGAAAGCTGCTTTATCTTCATAGATAGCTTTAGCTTCTTGATCACTAACTACTTTATCATAAAATCTTACTTCATCCATATCACCAACAAATTGTAATGGATCACTACCTGTATTTTTATGTCTTCCTAATAATAAAGCAGTTGTTGCATCCACAACATTATTACCACTTGCTTTTAAGCCATCACTAACCCCATTAAGATAATAATTTAATTGTTTACTATCTTTATCATAGGTAAAAATAATATGTTGCCATTTATCAATATCAACTTCATTATTACTATCAATATCTTGTCCATTGATATAACTTGAATAATGATTAGTTGATGTAAGGGATGTTAAAGTACGACCACTATTATCTTGTTGGAAAAGAACTACTTTTTTATTTCCTCGATCTACTTCACTATCATAACGATACCACATACTTATTGAAAAAGATGTTGTACTAGTATTTACTAAATTATCAATTTTTAAATAAGAATCATCACCTTTAGTAAAATGTAATGCTTTTCCCATTAATGAATCTTCAATACTTAAATGATTACCATTGATTACTCCTTCATATTTATTAGCATCAACTAAATTAGTAGCTTTACCATTATCAAAATTATAATAAACTTTTAAATGATCATTTAAATCAATACTATTAGCTTTACTATTAAGGGGTAAAGCTAAACTAGAACAAGCTAATAATCCACTTAATAATAATTTTAACCCTCTATATTTCATCTTATCACTCCTTCATCGAAACCTCTTACATAAATATCTTATCATAACCAACAATATTACACAAAATAAAATAAAAAACATGTCGTTAAACATGTTTT
>CAZQJH010000124.1:0-4357 GCA_964593515.1 uncultured Erysipelotrichaceae bacterium | reverse complement strand
ATGTTGATACTAGTTATGATATTAATATTAAATATGATTTTGTTAGTGAAGATGATTCATTTACATTAAAACTTATGAAAGTATTTAGTGATGATGCTTATTATGATTCGAATCTTAAGATTAAAGCTGTATTGTTTGAAGATGATCAAGTTTATGATTCTTATATCTTAAGTAAGGATAATAATTGGCAAGTTAGTATTCCTAATTTAAGTAAGTTTCATGAATATACTTTATATGAGGTAGATCAAGATAATTTTTATAAACAAGTTATGTTAGAAGATAACGTATTAGTTTTAGAGAATAAAGTTATTAATCCAAATATTAAAGATGAAGATGATAAGTTAACACAAGCTGGTCAAAATTGGCTTATTTGCTTATTTTTAGCCTTTTTAGGATGTTTATTTACTATGTTAGGGTTTATATCTGTTAAAAGGGGTAAAGTTGATGAGAAAGGCTAAAAAGTGGTTCACATGTGCAATCATTTGTTTAGTTAGTTCATTAGGCTTATTTAGTTATAATCTATTTCAAGATTATCAAGTTAAGAAATTTCAAAGTAATATTGTTGATAAGTATCATCCTTTAGATAAGGATGATACTTATTTAGTTAATCCTAATAAACAAATGAATAGTATTGATATTGATGGTATTAAATATAGTTGTTTATTAAAGATTCCTAATTTAGATTTGGAATTATTAGTTTGTAAAGATAATAATGAAGCTAATTTAAAAAATGCTCCTTGTATTTATCAAGGAAGCATTTATTTAAAAAACTTAATTATTGTTGGTCATAATTATACTTCACAGTTTGGTAAATTAAATTCTATTTCATATGGTGAAAAGATTGTTATTGAAGATATGAATCGTAATTTATTTAATTATCAAGTAGTGGATGTTATGAGAATATCACAATATGATGTTGAAGGATTATTATCTTTAGATTATGATTTAATTCTTTTTACTTGTACTTTAAGCCGAAATGAAAGAATTGTAGTAGGATGTAATTTAATATAAAAAGCGAGCGTCGTCAGCTCGCTTTTTATTGGTTATTTTGTTTCGTTTTGGTTTCTTCTTTTACTTCATCTTTTGTTTCAGTTTTAACTTCATTAGTTTTACTACGTAAATGAAATACATGAATTTCAGGTCTAGTAAATAAACGATAATTATAATCTTTAGTTCCTAAACCATTATTTACGATAAGTTCACAACCTGAAATGTCATATGTACCACGATAATAGATACTAGCTCCAGGAATATCTTTCATTTCACTAATAAAAGGAATATAAACTTGACCTCCTAAGGTATGAGCAGTTAAAGCTAAATCAATATGTGATGGATTAATACTTTTATTAGATAATATATCAGGACAATGAGATACTAAAATATTATAAGATTTTGTATTAGCAGCTTTGATAGCTTCTTCATAATTTAAATCACCATTAATAATATTTTCCATTCCAATTAAATTAATATAGGCATTATCATTGTTATATAGTTTATAGCATTGATTTTCAATTACTTCAAAATCACAATCATATAGTAAATCAATACATTTTTGTCTAAATTCACTATTACGATTATCTTGATCACCTAATATAGCAAATTTACCTAATGGAGCATCAATTGAGGAAAGAGCCTTTTTTAATATTTTAGTATTTTTATCATTTAAATCAGCTTTATTACTTAATAAATCTCCACCAAAAATAACTATATCCCCATCACATTCATTAACGATATTAATCATGTTATTTAAACGATTATCATCGACAAATTCACCGAATTGAATATCACTAAAGAAAACTATTTTAATATCATCGAATGATGAATCAATTTTATTAGAGATAATGGTTTTATTTACTATTTTAGTATTATCTAAAGCAAGTGTTGAAGCATAGATAATTGTTAGACAAATAGCTAAGATAACTACTAACAAACTAAGTAGTAATTTTCGCATAGAATATCCTCCTAATTTATATTAAAAAGTGGCATTAAGCCACTTTTTATTTACGATAATTACGATTACGATTATTCATCATACTCATCATCGCTGCTTTTGAGTTTAAAATAACTGGAATAACAATCGGATTACGATGAGTTTTTTCATATAAGTATGGTTCTAAAGATGATCTAATCGTATTCTTTAGTTCTGAGAAAGTTGTTTTTTGTTTCATTTTCTCATTTAATGCTTGATATACTAGTTGTTCTGCTTCTTTAATCATACTTTGTGAGTTTTTAATATATACAAATCCACGAGTGATTATAACAGGTGGAGCTAATACTTTATTTTCTTTAGAATCAATACAAACGACGGCAGCAACTAATCCATTATCAGCTAAAATTTGACGATCTTTTAAGACAGCAGTTGATAAACCACTAACATCATTTCCATCAACATAAATAGCATCAGCAGGAATACGATAGTTACTTTGGTAAATAGTATGATCTCTTAAGATTAAAACATCTCCATTTGCTAAAGTAAAAATATTTTCTTCTTTCATACCAGTTTCCATTGCGGTTAATTTATGTTGTTTCAACATCTTATATTCACCATGGATAGGCATAAAGTATTTAGGTTTAATTAATTGAAGCATTAATTGTTGTTCAGCTTTAGAAGCATGTCCTGTTGTATGCAAGTTACCTAAAATAGATTTAGTTAAGACATTAGCTCCAGCTTTAAACATTTTATTAATGATTTGGTTAACACTAGCTCCATTACCAGGAATTGGTGAACTAGAGAAGATTACAGTATCACCAGGCATTAATTTAATATAACGGTGAGTACCATTGGCAATTCTTGATAAAGCTGCTAATGGTTCTCCTTGTGAACCAGTACATACAATACAAGTTTTATTAGCTGGGGTATAAGATAAAGCTTCTGGAGTTAAGAAGTGTTCTTCACCAACTTTAATTTTACCCATTTTACGACCAATAGTAACAACATTTTCCATACTACGACCAAAGACAATAACTTTACGTCCACAAGCTACAGCAGCTTCTAGAATTTGTGATACACGATATACGTTAGAAGCGAAAGTAGCTACTAATAAACGACCTTTAGTCTTTTTCATTGTTTCTAAAATTTCAGCTGCTACTTTACGTTCAGAAATTGAAAAATCTTCCACATTAGAGTTTGTTGAATCACTTAATAATAAATCAACTCCAATTTGTCCAATATAAGCCATTAATTGGTAATCTGAATTAGTTCCAACCGGAGTTAAGTCGAATTTAAAATCTCCTGTATGAACAATTCTTCCATTAGGTGTATTAATTAAAATACCTAATGAATCAGGAATAGAATGGACAGTATTAAAGAAACCACAAACAATATGTTTTAATTTAACACTAGATTCATTATTGATTTCAATCATTTTAACGCGACGATTCATTCGTCTTTCTTCTAATTTACGATTAATTAGGGCAAGAGCAAAACTAGGAGCATAAATTGCTTCAATTTCAACACTTTTTAATAAGAAGGGAATACCTCCAATATGGTCTTCATGACCGTGAGTAATAATTAAAATCTTTCTTTTTTTAGAGCGACTTAAATAATTATAATCAGGTATTACATAGTCAACTCCTAATAATTCATCTTCAGGGAAACGTACACCAGCATCAATGATAACAATTTCATTTTCATGTTCAATACAGTACATGTTTTTTCCAATTTCACCTAATCCACCTAGTGCATAAATTAACGTATCGCCTTTTTGTGAACTCACTTTTTGATATTCTTTGTGTTCATCATTATTCACAATATCGTCTCCTTTCTTTAAATTATAACTGCACCTTCAATATCTTGCCAAGGCTCTAATTTATTAATACGATCATAATATAATCTACCAGAGAAATGATCGATTTCATGTTGTAAAACAATTGCTAAATAGTCATGAGCTTCAAAAGTAATTTCTTTATTTTGAATTAAGTCATAACCTTTAACTTTAATACGTGCTGCACGAGGAACATGTCCAACATGAGCTTCAGGTACTGATAAGCAACCTTCACCATCTTTTAAATAAGCACGTTGAGCTGATTCAGAAATAATTTTCGCATTTACTAAGGCAAATTCAATTACTTCTTCATCATCTACAGGAACAACGATAGCTAACATTTTTTTAGGAATTCCTAATTGAATAGCAGCAATTCCAACTGCTGGTGATAAATCTAGTTTTTCACATAATTCAGCATCTTGGGAATTTTCTACATATTCAAGCATGCTTAAAAGTAAATCACGATCTTCATCTGATAAAGGAAGTGAAACATCCTCGCTTTTCACACGAATGCGAGGGTCATTATCTTTAATTATAGTTTGATTGTTTATTTTCATTATATTAACTCCTTTTTTTTATTCTCTATCTTATCT
>CAZQJH010000123.1:0-4439 GCA_964593515.1 uncultured Erysipelotrichaceae bacterium | reverse complement strand
ATTCTTGAAATCGAGATTATATGATTAAATTTATTAAAAATAATTTGTTTTTTTCAATGATGTTATTATTTTTATGTTTAACATCGATAGTATTTATTTATATAGGAGCTAATCCTGATTCTAAACATAAAGATATCATTATTTCTTCTAGTGAAGAACAGGCTGAATCATTAAAAACGGAAGGTGTTACGGACTTTGTTGGACAATATGAGCGAAAAAGTGATTCAATTCAGTTTAATTGGCGTTACAATTTAAACGATAGTGATATTGAATCTATTTATCTTCAATATCGAAATGAACCAATTGTGAATGTGACTAATTATAGTTCATATCAAATTTTCCGTAAGGATTATCATGTGCTACCTGGAGATAATGAATTTAATTTAATTATTAATACTAAAGATCAAAAAGTATATCAAGCTAAAACTAAAGTTGTTATTGATTCTGTTGTATCAACTAGTTTACAAGTTATTGAAGGTGAAGATTATAGTTATGAATTCAAGTTCACTTATGAATATTCAAAAGCTAATTTATTAGATGTTCCTAATATGTTGATTCTTGATGATATTCAATATGATAAAGTTCATGTGAAAACAACTAGAGATGATTTAGGTGATACGATTAAAGCCGAAACATTATATCGTATTACTTTTGATAAAGATGCGAAATGGGATGTATTAAGTGTGCGATTATTTTTTGAAGAAATAAATGATAGTATTGATTTTACTTATCAAAAGTAGGAGGAAATTAAGATGGCTGATTTAAAACAATTAATTGATCAAAGTTCTTATATTGTTTTTTTTGGTGGAGCTGGTGTTTCGACGGAGAGTAATATCCCTGATTTTCGTTCTGATAATGGTATATACCAACAACGAAAATATCCTTATTCAACTGAATACATGTTGTCACATGATTTGTTTATGAAAGATACAGCTGCTTTTTATGACTTTTATTATCATGAAATGTTATATCCTGATGCTTTACCTAATGATGCTCATAAAGCTTTAGCTAAATTAGAAGCTAGTGGAAAATTAAAAGCGGTAATTACGCAAAATATTGATGGTTTACATCAATTAGCAGGAAGTAAAAATGTTTATGAGTTACATGGAAGTGTTTTACGTAATTATTGTATGAAATGTCATAAATTTTATCCTTTAGCTAAAGTTATGGAAGCTAAAGGTAATATACCTTATTGTGATTGTGGAGGCGTAGTGAAACCTGATGTTGTTTTATATCAAGAAGGTTTAGATGAATATACTTTAAGACAAGCAATTAATCATATTCAAAAAGCTGATTTAATTATTGTAGGTGGAACTTCTTTAGTTGTTTATCCAGCTGCTGGTTTATTAGAATATTTTAATGGTGAACATTTAGTTTTAATTAATCGTGATGCCACTAATTATGATCGTAAAGCTGAATTAGTAATTCATGATTCAATTGGGAAAGTGTTAAAAGAAGCGATAAAATAAAAATGGCCTGAGGGCCATTTTTTTGTTTAAAGTATAAAAAAAAGCCTTTCTAAAGAAAGACTTATAAAATCTAAATGGGGCGGACGATGGGGATCGAACCCACGCATGACGGGACCACAACCCGCTGTGTTAACCACTTCACCACATCCGCCATATTTAATTTTTTTAACTGAAATGGGGCGGACGATGGGGATCGAACCCACGCATGACGGGACCACAACCCGCTGTGTTAACCACTTCACCACATCCGCCGTGTTTCAGTAACGAATGATATTATACATTAAAGAATATATTTTGTAAAGGGGTTTTATTGAAAAAAGTGAAAAAAATTGTTATAATTTTTTTACTAGGAAAGAAGGATGCGAAATGGCTAATTTTATTGAATTAAAAGAATATACTTTAAGTGAAATAAAACCATATTTGAATGAAAAAGATATTTATATTCTTCAACCGTGTTATTTATTTAATGAATGTGAAGTGATGTTTCGAGAAGTACGAAATTCTTATCAAGAACAACGTGAGTGGTATGATAACATTTCTAAATGCTCAATAAGTTCTTATCAAGCATTAATTACTCAAGTTCGAAATAATTATCCACAAAGCAGTATTAAGTTTGGTTTATATATTCCATATATTACTGAATATGAATCTTTGGTTTATCAATTAAAAAATCAATTTAATTATGATTATTTATTGTCTGGAATTGATTTTTTAGATGGTATGTCCTTATATAGTGCTTTTGCTAATTATAATATTTGGCAAAAATATAGTGATGATTATATTTTCTTACGTTATTATGAATTAACTTATGCTTTAATTAGTTCTGATTTATTTGATGGTTTAGCTCATTTTGACTATATCCGTAATGTAAAAGAATATCATCAATATCATCGTCATCATTATCATAAGATTGCTTCAAATCTACATAAAAAGAAAATGTTTTTAGCTTATCTTTATCCTAATATTCATCGTTATTTTCAAGAAGAAATTAAAACTTATCAAATTCCTGTTTTATAACAGGAATTTTTTCATATTTAGGCTTTTTGATTCGTATATTATATTGAGGATGTTTTTATGAAAGGAGTAATTGATGTCAAGAAGTCAAGTTGTAATCTTATTTAGCACCTTATTAATTTTGTTAAATGCTTTTACATATTATGGTTTTTGTTACTATTATACTTCTAATCCAAAATTAGAAACCTTATATTTATTGCAAAGTGGGATATTTACTAATGAAGCTAATTTGAATAAAAAAATTGAAGAATTAAAGAAGCATGATATTGCTGCTTATGTTGTTTCTAATGACCACAATTATATTATTTATAGTGCAGTTGCTAGTAAGGAAGATCAATTGGCTAGTGTAAAAGAAAAGCTAGAATCATTAAATTTAAGTTATGTAGTGAAAAAGGTCGAATTTAATGATTCTAAATTAGAAGATTTAATGGTTAAAAAAGATTATCAAACGATTATTGAACAAATTATGGTAAATAAAGGGGGATTAGATTAATGAAATTAAGTACGATGAATAAAAATGAATTACCACGTGAGAAATGTAAGTTATATGGCATTGAGGTTTTAAGTAATCGCGAGTTAATTGCTTTATTGTTAAGAAGTGGGACGAGAAATAAAAATGTTTTAGAATTAAGTGATGAAGTCTTAAATTTAGGTGATTGTTTAGGTGAAATAAGTAATAAAACAATGCAAGAATTTATGCATATTGAAGGTATTAAAGAAGCTAAAGCTATTGAGTTGTGTGCGGCTTTTGAATTGGGTAAAAGAATTGCTTTTGATAAAGTATTAAGTAAGCCGACGATTAGTTGTCCTGATGATGTAATTGAGTGGCTTAAATTAAAAATTGGTTATTGTCTACAAGAAAACTTTTTGGTATTGTTTTTGAATCAAGCTAATCAAGTTATTACTTATAAAATAATGTTTGTGGGAACACTAACTTGTTCAAGTGTTCATCCAAGGGAAATCTTTAAAGAAGCTATTAATCTTAGTTGTGCTAAGATAATGGTTGTACATAACCATCCTTCGGGTAATCCAACTCCGTCAAATGCCGATAAGGAAATTACGCAAAAATTAGTCGATAGTTCTAAATTAGTATGTATTCCTTTATTGGATCACATTATTGTAGCTAAAGATTCTTATTATAGTTTTCGAGAAAATTTCGCAATAGTTGAATAATGCGAATTTTTCGATTATAATAATAATGTTTTTAATGAAATAAGGTGAAAGAATGTCTAAATTTGATGGTTTACAAAAAGTATTAATGGGATTAATTGCTTTCGTTGTTGTTTTAGGAATTGTTTTAAAACTTGCAGGTGGTTCATTAGTTGATAACTTAGGTTATGATGTTATTACCATGCTTAAATATAGTATTATTGATTATCCAATTCAAACAATTAAAGATGGAGTTAGTAATTTTTCTACATTATGGAAAGTGCAAGAAGAAAATGATTTATTACGTTATGAAATCAGTAAAACTCCTGGTTATAAAGCTTTATATGAAGATGCTTTACGTAAGAATAGTGAATATGAAGCTGCTTTAGAATTGAATAAGAGTGCTAGTGCTTATGATGGTATTTGGGCTAGTGTTATTTTACGTGATCAAAATACTTGGAATGATTATATTACTATTTCAAAAGGTAGTGCTGATGGGATTAAAGCTGGAATGGCTGTTGAAAATATAAATGGAATGATTGGTAAAGTTGATAAGGTTAATAAACATACAAGTGTTGTGAAGTTATTGACTTGTGAAGATAAAACAACTTCAGCTTCAATTAAAATTAATATTGATGATGAAACTAGCGTTGATGGTGTATTACAAAGTTATAATTCTAATACGGGAATGTATACGATATATTTATATGAAGATAATAACAATGTGAAAAAAGATATGCAAGTAGTAACAAGTGGAATGGGTGGAGGTTATCCTAGTGGATTATTAATTGGTAATGTTGAACAAGT
>CAZQJH010000122.1:0-4441 GCA_964593515.1 uncultured Erysipelotrichaceae bacterium | reverse complement strand
TATACCATAATTTCACATAGTGAATTTGTCGTTTTTTCTTGATACTTTTTCAAAATTGATTAAAATTAATATGAAAGAATATGCTCAAAGGAGGTATTTTCATGAGTTTATCTTTAGGAATTGATGTAGGTTCAACAACCTTAAAAGTAGTATTATTAAACGAAGAAAACGAAATTATATATAAAAGTTATGAACGTCATAAATCAATGGTTCGTCCTCTTTGTGTACAAAAAATCAAAGAATTAAAACCGTTGTTAGAAAATCATGAGACTAAAATTGCGATTACTGGTAGTGCAGGGATTGGGATTGCGAATGGAGCAGGATTAGCTTTCGTGCAAGAAGTATTTGCTAATGCTGTAGCTGTTAAGAAGTATTATCCACAAACTAATCAAGTTATTGAGCTTGGAGGAGAAGATGCGAAAATTATTTTCCTACAAGGATCAATTGAAGAACGTATGAATTCAACTTGTGCAGGTGGTACTGGAGCATTTATTGACCAAATGGCTTCATTATTAGACATTGATTTAGAAACAATGGATAAATTATCATTAAACTATGATCGTTTATATCCAATTGCTTCACGTTGTGGAGTATTTGCGAAAAGTGATATTCAACCATTAATGAACCAAGGGGTATCAAAAGAGAATATTTCGGCTTCAATTTTCCAAGCGGTAGTTGAACAAAGTATTACAACATTAGCGCAAGGAAGAAAAATCGAAGGAACGACTTTATTCTTAGGAGGTCCATTACACTTCTTTAAAGGATTACAAGCTCGTTTTAAAGAAACCTTAAAATTAAGTGATGAAGAAGCTATTTATCCAGAATTATCTCTTTATTTTGTTGCTTTAGGAAGTTCATTATATGCTCAAGATGAAAAAGATAGTTTTACATATGATGAATTATTACATAGAATGGAAAAAATGAATAGTGAAGAATTACACAGTGATAGTGTAGAACCACTATTTAAAAATGAAGAAGAATACCATGAATTTAAAGCTAGACATCATTTAGCTGATGTAGCTAATAAAGACTTAACTACTTACCATGGAAATATGTATTTAGGTATTGACTGTGGTAGTACAACAACCAAAGTTGTTTTAATTGATGAAGATGAAAATATCTTATATCAAAGTTATCGAAGTAACTTAGGTAATCCAATTGAAGTTGTGGAAGAAGAATTAAATTTAATTTATCTTCAAGCTAATGATGATGCTATCATTAAAGGAAGTTGTGTTACTGGTTATGGAGAAGAATTAGTAAAAAATGCTTTCCATATTGATTATGGAGTAGTAGAAACTATGGCTCATTATCATGCAGCTAGACACTTTAATCCAAATGTTGATTTCATTATCGATATTGGTGGTCAAGATATGAAATGTTTTAAAGTTAAAGATGGAAACATTGATGATATTATCTTAAATGAAGCTTGTAGTAGTGGATGTGGAAGTTTCTTAGAAACATTTGCGAATAGTATGGGATATGATATTAAGCAATTTGCTTCTTTAGGGTTAATGGCTAAACATCCAGTGGATTTAGGTTCACGTTGTACAGTATTCATGAATTCAAGTGTTAAACAAGCGCAAAAGAACGGTGCTAGCATTGAAGATATTTCAGCTGGTTTATGTATTTCGGTTGTTAAAAACGCATTATATAAAGTAATTAGAGCTCGTAGTAAAGAAGAAATTGGAAACCAAATTGTTGTACAAGGTGGAACTTTCTTAAATGATACAGTATTACGTAGTTTTGAATTAGAATTAGGTTCTAATGTTATTAGACCACAAATTGCTCACTTAATGGGAGCTTATGGTTGTGCTTTATTAATTAAACGTCATGATTTAACTAAATCTTCTATTTTATCTAAACAAGAATTAGCTGAATTTAAACATACATCAGTAGCTACTAACTGTGAAGGATGTACTAACCACTGTGCCTTAACAATTAATACTTTTAGTGATGGTTCTCGTCATATTGCTGGTAATAAATGTGAACGTCCAACTTTAGGAAGAGCACAAAAAGAAAATTTACCTAACTTATATGACTTTAAGTACAATTACTTATTTAATTTTGAACAAAAAAAGGTTACTAGAGGTAAATTAGGGGTTCCAGTTGTCTTAAATATGTTTGATGAATTACCATTCTTCACAACATTATTAAGTGAACTTGGTTTTGAAGTTGTTTTATCTGATCCTTCATCTCGTGCTTTATATAGTAAAGGACAACAATCAATTACTTCAGATACAGCATGTTATCCAGCTAAATTAGTTCATGGACATATTCAATCTTTATTAGATAAAGGGGTTGAAGCTATTTTCTATCCATGTATGAGTTATAACTTTGATGAAGGAAAAACAAGTAATCACTATAACTGTCCAGTAGTTGCTTACTATCCAGAAGTTATTGCAGCTAATATGGACTTAGGTAAAACTAAGATTTATTATCCTTACTTATACTTAGAAAATAAAGAAAAATTCGTAAGTTCATTCTATGAATATTTCAAAGATAAAGGATTTGATATTAGCTTAGAAGAAGTAAAGGAAGCTGCTACTAAAGCATATAAAGCTTATGAAGACTTTAGATTAGCAGTTATTAAAGAAGGTGAACGTGCTTATCAATATGCTAAAGAGAATAACCGTAAGATTATTATCTTAACTGGTCGTCCTTATCATATTGATCCACAAATTAACCATGGAATTCATCGTTTATTAGGTAACTTAGGAGCAGTTGTATTAAGTGAAGATAGTATTCCTCAAACAACTAAGATGCCTGATTTAAAAGTCTTAAACCAATGGACATTCCATGCACGTATGTATCAAGCAGCTGAATTTGCTAGTACACATAAAGATTGTGAAGTAGTTCAATTAGTAAGTTTTGGTTGTGGTATTGATGCGATTACTACTGATGAAATTAAATCAATCTTACAAGCTAAAGGAAAATTATATACACAAATTAAAATCGATGAAATCGATAATTTAGGTGCTATTAAAATTCGTTGTCGTAGTTTATTAGCGGCAATGGACGAAAGAAAGGAGAACTAAGATGAGTTATCCAAAGTATAAACCTGAAATGAAAAACACCCACAAAATCTTAATTCCAGGGATGTTTCCCGTTCATTTCCGTTTCTTAGAACCAGTTATTTCACGTTATGGATATGATGTTGAAGTATTACAAAATGAAGGAAGTAATGTAATTGAAGAAGGATTACGTTATGTTCATAATGATACTTGTTATCCAGCATTATTAGTAATTGGTCAATTTATTGATGCTTTAAAAAGTGGAAAATATGATGTTGATCATGTAGCTTTAATTATTACACAAACAGGTGGAGGATGTCGTGCTTCTAACTATATTTACTTATTAAGAAAAGCTTTAGTTCAAGCAGGATTCCCTCAAGTACCAGTTGTAGCAGTAAACTTAGCTGATTTAAAAAATCCAGAAGGATTTCCTTTCACTAATAAAATGTTAGCTGATATTGGATTCTCATTTATTTATGGGGATTTAATTATGTGGCTTAAAAACCAATGCCTTCCTTATGAAATTCATAAAGGGGCAACGCAAAAAGTGGTTGATAATTTAGTTGAACGTTTATGTAAGATGATGAAATCACCTAAATTTTATTCAATTAAATCAGTATATAAAATTATCTTAAAAGAATTTAAAACGATTGAAAGAGTAACAATTAGAAAACCAAGAGTTGGAATTGTTGGAGAAATTTATATGAAATATGCTCCACTTGGAAATAACCACTTAGAAGACTTCTTAATTGAAGAAGGATGTGAACCAGTCTTAACTGGAGTAATTGATTTTGCTCTTTATTGTTTACAACATGGTACAGTTGACCATGAATATTATGGAATGAAATCAAAAAAATCAGCTAACCTAACACAAAAAGCGATTGATTTTATCGTTAATGTTCAAGATAAAGCTAATGATGTTATTAAGAAAGATGGTACTTTTGAAGCACCACACTCTTATCGTGAAGTATATGAAAACCATAAAGGAATCATTAATAAAGGGGTTAAGATGGGAGAAGGTTGGTTATTACCAGCTGAAATTGTAACATTTGTGAAACATGGAGTTCATAATGTTGTAGCAACTCAACCATTTGGTTGTTTACCAAACCATATTGTAGCTAAAGGAATGGCTCATAAAATTAAGAGTATTTATCCTGAAGCAAACATTGTTGCTATCGACTATGACCCTAGTGCTACTAAGGTTAACCAAGAAAACCGTTTAAAATTAATGTTAAGTAGTGCTAAATTAAAAGATAAATATTTCTAAAAACAGGATATGTAACTCCTCCACTAATAATAGTGCTTTAAATTATAGCGGGGGGGGTAACACCTGTAAAATCTTTAAAGTAACGGGGTCTAAAGCTCTTGAAATTAGTAAAATAAAGGAGTGATTAATCAATCTAATAACGATTGAAATCACTCCTTTTGCT
>CAZQJH010000121.1:0-4465 GCA_964593515.1 uncultured Erysipelotrichaceae bacterium | reverse complement strand
ATATCTTTATCATATATTTCTAAAGTATGTTTTACTTCATAAGCTCCTTGAAATCCATGCCATATAGCACATGGTGATAATAAATTAGCACTTTCATGATAAATCATAAACCGTTCAACATGTTCAAAGGGATAATATTTACAAATATCATGTAAGATTCCCATCACATAAGCTTTTTGTTCATCTAAATGATGAGCTTTAGCTAATTTAACACATAAATCCGCAACTGATTTACTGTGTAAATAACGTTTTTCATTTAAACGAGCTTTAACTCTTTCTTCTAGATATAAATAATTTTTCGCAATATAATGACGTACTGCTTTAGGCACTAAATATAAATCATAACCTGCTCTAACTTTCGTTGAAGATACTTCAATTAAAGGCATTGATACTTGTTTAAAACGTGAATCAATCTTTACATCTAACATTCTAGAAAAAACATAAAAATCAACTAACGTAAATAATTCTTCATAACGATACCACGCATTAAAAGCTAAAGCTTGATCACTACCAATCAAGAAACAAAATTCATGTTGGGGATATTTTTGTTTCATATAAACTAAAGTATCATAAGTATATGATTTACCATGACTTCTTCCTTCGACATCTAATACTTTCATCTTACGACGAAATGGATAAATAGCTAAAGCAATCATTGCTAAACGTTGTTTAAAGCTTGCACACTGACCATCTTTTAAGGGTGCATCATAACTTGGTAAAAACCAAACTTCTTGGGCAATCCCTCGTTTTAAAGCATATTTAGCTATTTGTAAATGTCCTTCATGAATAGGGTCAAAACTCCCCCCAAATAAAGCAATTTTCATTATAAACCTAACTTATTTTCTTTAGAACGTTTATATAAAATTACTACTCGTCCAATAGTGTGAACAATTTCACTTCTAGTAGCTGCACTTAAATCTAAAGCAACTTCTTTAATACTAGCTGGACAAGTTTTTAATAAACTTACTTTTACTAATTCATGAGCTTCTAAAGCTGTTTGTACATCTTTAATCACATTGTAAGTAACTCCATCTTTACCTACCATACATAAAGCGCGTTGATTTTGCGCAATTCCTCTTAAAGTTTTCTTTTCGGCATTTGTTAACATCTTAAATCATTCCCTTTCTAAATGTAATACTACTATTTTCACTTACATATACATCAATTTTCTCAATTTCACCACTAACACAAACCCATCCTAAACCATGAATAACAATATCTAATTTATTATTAACTAAACCATAGTTAAATGTTTTCATATTAGCTAATTCACCACTAGTCGGAGCTAATAACTCATCATAATGTTTTTCCCATAAATCATTAGCTTTTGCTTTTTTACCACGATGAATATTTAATTGGCTACTAGCATAAACTACTACACTAGCATTACCTTTAACTTGTAAATCAATTCTAGCTAAACCAGCAATTGCAAAACTTTGATCTTCATAAATTTGATATATTCTAGGTTTAATCGGTTTTAAAGGCACAACTTGTTTTAATAATTTATCATCTAAATTAGTTAATAATGAATCATTACGAGTTAAACCTGGGGTATCATAAATCTTAAATCCTTCATAATCAATCGCTTGAAAATCTAAAGTAGTTCCAGGATGTAATGAACATGTTAAATCTAAATCATCAACAATGGCATTAAGCATAGTACTTTTACCAGCATTAGCCATTCCCATTACCACTACATCTTTACCATTACGATATAAATCTAAACAATTACGAATTTCAGCTACAGAACTTTCTTCTTTTTGTTGTAAACCACCACTTAAAACAATTTGTTTAACACTTATTCCTTCTTCTTTTAAACGATGAATAATAAATTGACCTAATTTATAATCAGATAAAGTATCTGGTAATAAATCACGTTTAGTAGCAATCATTACAATATCTTTACCTAATAAGTGACGATTCATTCCTTTCACAATATTAGCTTCAAAATCAAATAAATCCACAACCCAAACTACTAAAGCATCCATCTTAGCAATCTTAGCTAATACTTTATCAGAATCAATACCTTGACGCATACTTATTACATGGTCACCATAATGACGAATTCTAAAACATCTTTGACATAAATCAGCTTCTAATTTAGGTGTAAAGCCAATTTTGTTTTTATCAATATTTTGTAATTCTACTCCACAACCACTACAATGCTTACTCATCATATTCTCCTTTCACTAACTTCTTAGTCCATTTTAAATATTTAAATACTAAATTTTCAAAAATACGATTAAATTTAGTAAATGATAAATCTCGTTCCACAACCTTTTCACATAATATAGTATAAAAGCCCATAAAATTAGCTCCAATCATATCCGTCATAATTTGATCACCTAAGACGGCAATATGTTTCTTATCATAAGGATAAGCTTTCAATGCTTTTAAATATGTAATTGGTAATGGTTTTAATGACATTGAATAATAAGGTAAATTTACTTCATTTGCAAATTTACTAACGCGAGCTTCATTATTATTAGAAATAAAAATAACTTCAATTCCCGCATCCACTATCTTCTTTAAAAAAGCTTTAGCTTCTTCACTTGGTAATGGCTCATCATGAGCCACTAACGTGTTATCTATATCACAAATCAATAATTTAATATCTTTTTCTTTTAGAAATTCAACTCTTAATGCATCAAATCTTCTAATATAATAACATGGTGTAAATAATCTCATACAAAACTCCTTTACCTCTAATTATTTTATCATAACTAGCTTTATAATGCTATGTGAAATAATGTTTTATCACCGCTTACTCTTGTGATTTTGCTTAAAAAATGATACTCTAAATAAGAAAGTAGGTGTAAATAATGAAAAAAGATACAATGATTAAATTATTAGAAGAAATTATTAATATTCCTTCTTGTGTTGGTTATTATCGTGAACTAACCCCATATTTAAAAGCACTTTGTGAAAGTTACGGTTTAACTTTCTTTGAAGATGAAAAAAATACTTGTTATATGAAGATGGAAGGATGTAACCATGATAAAACCGTATGTGTAGGAGCTCACTTAGATACTTTAGGAATGGTTGTTCGTTCAATCCAAAGTAATGGATGGCTTAAAATTAAACCATTAGGTGGTTTAAACTATAATAGTTTAGAAGGAAGTTATGCCACAATTATTACGCGTGATGGACGTAAATACAGTGCTACTTTACACTGTAAATCACATTCTGTTCACGTTTATGATGATGCTCATACTTTAGCTCGTGATGAAAATTCAATTGTTGCCATTATTGATGAAGATGTGAAAAGCAAAGAAGATGTTTTAGCTTTAGGAATTATGAATGGTGATGTTATTTGTTTTGATCCTAAATTCACTGTATTAGATAATGGTTATATCAAATCACGTTTCTTAGATGATAAAGCTAGTGTGGCAATTATCCTTGCAACTATCGAACACTTAATTGAAACTAACCAAAAACCATTATATGATACTATTTTTGCTTTCCCTTATTATGAAGAAATTGGTCATGGTGGAGCTGTCTTACCAAAAGAAGTTAGTGAATATGTGGCAATCGATATTGGTTTAATCGGTGAAGAATTAGATGGTGATGAAAAGAAAGTAACAATCTTAGCTAAAGATAACTACACACCATACGATTACAATTTAACTAGTGAATTAATCGAATTAGCTAGAAATAATAATGTTGATTTTGCAGTAGATGTTTTCCATCGCTATGGAAGTGATGCTAGTGCAGCTATTAGAGCTGGTAATAATATTAAAGCTGCTTGTATTGGAATGGGATGTTTAGCTTCACACTCAGTTGAACGTACGCATATTAAAGGTATGGAGGAAACAGCTAATTTATTATTAGCTTATTTATTAAAAAGATGCGCTTAAGACAAGTTAAACCTAATGAGTTAAAAGCTTATGAAGCATTATATGATTTTAGCTTTCCTGACAATGAAAAAAAACCATTCGATTTAATTATTAGTAAATGTCAAGAAAATAAAATGGATATGTTAGTTTTAGAAGATGATAATCAAATGATTGGTATCATGATTACCATTTTATCTAATCCTATTTTATTAGATTATTTTGCAATTGAACCTAAATATCAAAATAGTGGTTATGGTTCACAAGCCTTAGTTTTATTAAAACAATATTATCAAAAAGATTATTTTGGTGAAATTGAACATACCTTAATTAATCCTAGTGAACAAAAAAGCAAACGTAAAGCTTTCTACTTACGTAATGGAATGATCCCCATGGATTTCTGTATTACCTTATATGGGGTTGAAATGGAAGTAATCACTAGTGGTGTTAAAATAACGTATGAACAATATGTCGAAATTCTTTCAACTTTTATGTCTAATGAAGTAAAAAAACATATCACTTTATTACAATAATCCATACAAACTGTTGATTATCCTCTAATCAACAGTTTTTTTATGAAAAAATGTAATATTTATGTAAGCGTTTTGCAATAAATATTGAAATAATTATTT
>CAZQJH010000120.1:0-4471 GCA_964593515.1 uncultured Erysipelotrichaceae bacterium | reverse complement strand
AAATAAATACCAACTAATAAAGCAATAATAATAAATAAAGATACACTTAATTCCCCTAAAGCACTAGCCTTACAACTTTCATCCCTAATCTTTTTATTTTCAGCTATTAATATATTTGAACGCTCATTAACTTCTTTACTACGAATATCACAAGTATTATGTAATACAATATCTTTAATCCCTTTAATACTATCTAAAAAATAAGCATTAAATGAAGCAAATGTATTACGATAACTAACCCCAATATCTTTTAATCTACTAGAAGAAATTAAAACTAAAACAATACCTAAGAAAAGATAAGCAATTAAAGCCACTAAAGCTAAATAAATACTAATATAATAACTAAGAAAGAAGATTACGACACTAGATACAATTATCGCAATCACAATTGGTGAAATAGTATGGGCATAAAATACCTCTAAAGTTTCAATATCACTACTAATCATCGCCATCAAATTACCTTTTTGTTCATTATCAATCTTAGCTACGCCAAGCTTTCTTAAAGCTTTAAATAATTTATCCCGTAAGAGCGCTAATAAACTAAAAGCAATATAGTGATTAACATATTGTTCAAAATAACGTAAAATACCGCGAATAATACCAAAAGTTAAAGCTAATATCATAATTAATTCATAAGATAAAGCTATATCTTCACCTAATACTTTAGCTATTCCCAAAGCTCCCATTACATTAACTCCCATAGCAGCAATAAAACCTAATGAACCACAAGTAATAGCTAATAACATAATATAAACTAAATGATCTAATAATAAGATTAAATTATACATAATCTTGATTCCACTACGTCTTGTCTTAGGCATAACTAACCTCCAAATATCCTTCTTCTAATTGTTTTTGCCTATTATATAAATAAGCATATCCTTGATTTAACTTCATTAAATCATGATGAGTTCCTTGTTCCATAACTTTTCCATTAGCTAAATAAGATATTTCTTTAGCATCCACAACATTAGCTAAACGATGAGAAATAACAATAACAATTTTATCTTTAGCTATCTTTTTAATATTTTGCATTATTATTGATTCACTTTCGATATCAATATTAGAACTTGCTTCATCAAATATATAAATATCTTTATTTGTAGCTAAATTAATAGCTAATGCTAAACGTTGTTTCGCTCCACCTGACAAGTTATTTCCATCTTCACTAATAACTTTATCTAATCCACCATTTTGTCGCACAAAATCAGCTAAATTGACTAATTCTAAATTAGCATAAATAGTTTCATCATTTACCTTTGGATTAGCTATTTTAAAATTATCTCTAATACTCATTACATTAACTCCCATAGCAGCAATAAAACCTAATGAACCACAAGTAATAGCTAATAACATAATATAAACTAAATGATCTAATAATAAGATTAAATTATACATAATCTTGATTCCACTACGTCTTGTCTTAGGCATAACTAACCTCCAAATATCCTTCTTCTAATTGTTTTTGCCTATTATATAAATAAGCATATCCTTGATTTAACTTCATTAAATCATGATGAGTTCCTTGTTCCATAACTTTTCCATTAGCTAAATAAGATATTTCTTTAGCATCCACAACATTAGCTAAACGATGAGAAATAACAATAACAATTTTATCTTTAGCTATCTTTTTAATATTTTGCATTATTATTGATTCACTTTCGATATCAATATTAGAACTTGCTTCATCAAATATATAAATATCTTTATTTGTAGCTAAATTAATAGCTAATGCTAAACGTTGTTTCGCTCCACCTGACAAGTTATTTCCATCTTCACTAATAACTTTATCTAATCCACCATTTTGTCGCACAAAATCAGCTAAATTGACTAATTCTAAATTAGCATAAATAGTTTCATCATTTACCTTTGGATTAGCTATTTTAAAATTATCTCTAATACTCATATTAAAAAGATAAGTATTATAACTTACTAAACCAACATGTTTATAATAAGAAGCTCTTTCATAAGAACTAAGCTCAACTCCATTTACTTTTATGCTACCATCATTAGCTTTTTTAATTCCTAATAATAATTTAACTAATGTTGATTTACCACAACCAGATTCACCTACAATCCCATACATTCCTTTTTCTTTAAAACACATAGAAACATCATTTAATACTTCACTTTGACCATCATAAGAAAAAGTAACATGATCAACTTCTAAAGTAACTTTTTCAACTTGTTTATCACCCCAAGATAACCCTTCTTGCTTAAGTAAGTCAATAATCTTACCTTTAGCACTAACTCCATTCATTGCTACATGAAAAGCTGAACCAAAACTACGTAATGGCAAAAAGAAATCAGGTGCAATCAAAACAAGAAAAATAGCTTGAGGAATACTTATTTGTTGTTTAATTAAAGCTAATAGGGTAATAATAATCCCTAAAGCAGCTCCTCCATAAGCAATTAAATCCATAATTGTGGTACTAGCTAATTGCATAACTAATACTTTCATGGTAATCTTACGAAAATCTTCACTATAATTATGAATCTTAGTTTGTTGGATATCATCATACTTAAAGATTTTTAATTCTTTTAAACCTTGAATACTATCTAGAAATAAATCTCCCATCGACATATATTTACCCCAATATTTCGCAAAGATCTTTTTCGCATATTTAGAAACCAATACGATTGATATTGGAATTAAAGGTACACAAATAATTAATACTAATGCTACATGCCATTCAATCCAAATACTAACTAGAAATAAAATAATAGGTGCTAACATAGCATAAAAGAACTGGGGAAGATAT
The DNA here is from genome assembly GCA_964593515.1 of uncultured Erysipelotrichaceae bacterium. Classification (GTDB taxonomy): domain Bacteria; phylum Bacillota_I; class Bacilli_A; order Erysipelotrichales; family Erysipelotrichaceae; genus JAXJYR01. Next base: position 1,709 of record CAZQJH010000120.1, on the reverse strand, counting down.
GAACTATAATATAAATCTAATTGTTCAATTCCTTCCATGGAAACTTGAGTTAAAGCTGCCATCTTAATTTCATCATTTACATTAGGACCTAATTCCACTACTTTTAAGTATACTTGTTGACGTAAATCTTTTTTAACTTCACTACCTAATATCGTTTTATATTTACCAACTAAACGTGTGGTAAGATAACGTATTATTATTCCTAACAAAGATAAAAGTAATGGTATTAAAGTTATTTTATGATTAATCAAACTAGATATCATCATACATATCGAAGTAGTAACCATTAAATTAGCTAATAAACCAACAATCATTAAAATGACACAATAAACTAAATATTTCTTATTACCTTTAAGCAAACTTAATAACTGCTTATCAATCATTAACCTTCCCCCTTATATATCGAACATATTCACTTTTTACTAAAGCTTTAATCCTAAAATCAAAATATAACAAACCAATCACAAATAATAAAAGATATATAATTTGCATTAGACTTACTCCTTTCCATAAGTTAGCGTTAGCTAACTTATACCCTTAAAAGAAGTGGTGACTATATGTTAGCCACCACTAACTTTCGTAATCATTTTACCTTTTTTTATAATTGTTGTCAATTAAAACAATAAAAAAAAAGAACAACTTAAATCGTTATTCTTGTTCTTGATCATCACTTACTTGTGAATCATCAATAAAATGTGTAGCTAAAAAAGAACAAATTAAAGTAGCTTGATTCGAAATAATGCCTACTCCATAACAAATAATTGCATAAGCAAAATATCGGGCACAATTATTAAAATATGTATTTAAAATATCTACAACAGATAATGATGTTGAATAATTAGTTTGATATAAAGCTATACTTTGATAAGTAGTATACATTGTGAAAATAGCAATCCCTAAAAAGATTAATGCAGCTACATAAAAAATAATATTTAATCTACTTTTATTCATAATAAAACCTCCTAAACCATTATGCCATAACTAAATTAATTAAGATAGCTTTTATCTAAAATAACATTATTTCACATACACTAGCTCATAATTATCATTTACAAATGAGTTGATTTTTAGTAAAATATTGATAGTTTAAAATTGCATCCATGGTGGAATGGCAGACACGCTATCTTGAGGGGGTAGTGAGCTGATGCTCGTGCGAGTTCAAGTCTCGCTGGATGCACCATTATTTAACTTAAAAGACAAGTAATTGTCTTTTTTTTATATTAAATTTAATTTAAGACAAGCTTGATTAATACCTTCATCAATAACTTTAGTAGTGTGTAATTTAGCTACTTCTAATAATGATGGATAACATAAACCCATGGCAATACCGCAATTAACACTTGCTAATAGTTCATAATCATTATCACCATCACCAAAAGCATAAGTATTTTCAAAAGGAATTTGTTTAATATGACATAATTTCTTTACCCCACACCCTTTATTAATCTCTTTACTAATTAAATCCATACTATATACTCCACGATGAATCGAAATATTAAAAATACCATTATAATATTCACGCCATTTTTGACGTTCTTCTTCATCACTAGCAAAAATAGTAACTTTACAAGTATGTTTTAAAGCTTCTTCGTTATCATCATAAGCAATAAAATTATCTTTAGGCATATCATAATAAGTCATAAAATCTAAATAATTAGAATTATTTAAATCACTAACATAACAATATTTAGCACTTTCTAACATAAAAC
>CAZQJH010000119.1:0-4494 GCA_964593515.1 uncultured Erysipelotrichaceae bacterium | reverse complement strand
GGCTTATCGTGTAATTGCTGACCACATTCGTACGGTTACTTTTGCTTTAGCTGATGGAGCATCATTCTCTAATGAAGGAAGAGGATATGTATTACGTCGTGTATTACGTCGTGCGGTACGTTTCGGTAAAAAATTAAAAATCGAAGGTGCATTTATGTATAAATTAGTACCAGTTGTATATGATATTATGAAAGATTTCTATCCTTACTTAGAAAGCAAGTTAGAATACATTGCGAAATTAGTTAAGTTAGAAGAAGAAAGATTCCATGCTACATTACAAGATGGTGAAAAATTATTAATGGATGTTATGGCTAAAAGTGATAACAAATGTATCGATGGAGTTAGTGCCTTCAAGTTATATGATACATATGGATTCCCATTAGAATTAACGATTGAAATTGCCCAAGAAAATGGATATAGTGTTGATCAAGCTGGATTTGATGTGGAAATGAAACAACAAAAAGAAAGAGCTCGTAATGCTCGTGGTGATGCTGGTTCAATGGCTAGCCAATCAGCTGATTTAATGAATTTTACTGCTAATAGTGATTTCATTGGTTATGATCATTTAACTTGTGATGCGAAAGTACTAGCATTATTTAAAGATGGAGTTAGTGTTGATGAAATTAGTGATGAAGGAGATATTATCTTAGATACTACAGTATGTTATGCTGAAAGTGGAGGTCAAGTTGGTGATCAAGGAAGCTTTAGCAATGATGCATGTGGTAAAATCACTAATACCCAAAAAGCACCACATAAACAACATTTACACCATGTTGTTGTTGGTGAAGGTGTTTTAAAAGTTGGTAGTAATTTACATGTTGAAGTTGATGCAACTCGTCGTAACAAAATTACTCGTAACCACTCTTGTACTCACTTATTACAAAGTGCTTTAAAAGAAGTAGTTGGTGAACATATTGCGCAAGCTGGAAGTTTTGTTTGTGATGAATATTTACGTTTTGACTTCAACCACATTGAAAAAGTTAGCGAAGAACAATTAAATGAAATTGAAAACTTAGTAAATAAATATATCAATGGAAACTATGCTGTAATCAAACAAGAAATGGCTATTGATGAAGCTAAAGCTAGTGGAGCAACAGCTTTATTTGATGAAAAATATGGAGATGTTGTTAGAGTTGTTACGATGGGTGATGTTTCTAAAGAATTCTGTGGTGGATGTCACGTTAATAACACTTTAGAAATTGGTTTATGTAAGATTATGAGTGAAGAAAGTGTTGGTTCAGGAGTTCGTCGTATTATTGCGAAAACTGGATATGATGCTTATGAACAATTCTTTAACCAACAAACAACCTTACAACGTATGGCTCAAGCTTTAAAATTAAAAGGTATTGTGAATGTTGAAGCTAAAGTAGATCAATTAATTCAAGAACAAGCTGAATTAAAGAAAGAATATGCTACATTACAATCAAAAATGTTTGAAATGGAAGCTAAATCATTAGTTAATGAAGTTAAAGAAATGAATGGTCGTAATGTTTTAATCAAACGTATGGACAATGTAAGTGTTAATGCGATGAAAGATATTGCTACTTCAATTAAATCACAAAAAGAAAATGTGGTTGTATTCTTAGCTGGTATTTGCGATGGTAAAGTATCATTTGTAGCTGGAGCTGATAAAGCTTGTGTAGCTAGTGGTATTAAATGTGGTGATTTAGTTAAAGAAGCAGCCCAAATTTGTGATGGTAAAGGTGGAGGTCGTCCTGATTTAGCCCAAGCTGGTGGTAAGGATGCTTCAAAAATTGAAGAAGCTATTCAATTTGTGCAAAATAAATTAGCGTAAGTCTTTTCAATTATTAAAAAATAAGCTAAAATATACTTATTAAAGTTAAAGGAGGTACTACTATGAAAAAACTATTTGAAGAAAAAGAACATGATGGTGGTACAATTACAATTAATTCAGAACAAATTCGTCGTGATAACATCAAGCATATCTTACGTTTAGTTAGAGAAGCCTTAGATGAACGTGGTTATAATTCGGTTAACCAAATCGTAGGTTATTTATTAAGTAATGATCCTGCTTATATTTCTTCATATAAAAATGCGCGTACTTTAATTCAAAAAGTTGATCGTAATGATATTATTGAAGAATTAGTGCGTTATTATTTAAATGGAGATGAATAGATGGAAAGAATTTTAGGTTTAGATTTAGGAAGTGTTACTTGTGGAGTAGCTGTTTCTGATTTATTAGGAATGATTGCTTCTACGGTTGTAACAATTCGTTTTAAAAGTGATGATTATGATGATTGTTTAGAACAGTTAAAACCTTATATTAAGCAATATGATATTCATAAGATTGTTTTAGGTTTACCTAAACATATGAATGGTGATATTGGTATTCGTGGTGAAATTTGTCTTGAATTTAAGAAAAAACTAGAAGCAATCGGTATGGAAGTTATTATGTGGGATGAACGTTTAACAACAGTTAGTGCCCAACGTATTTTAATTGATGCTGATATTTCACGTAAAAAACGTAAAAAAATCATTGATAAATTAGCTGCAGTCGAAATATTACAAGGTTATTTAGATCGTATGCGATTTTAGGAGTTAATATGTTAGATAGTGATATTATTTATGTGAAAAATGAATATGGAGAAGAACAAGCAATGCATTTATTGTTCTTCTTCCATTTAGATGAATATGAACAAGATTATGTAATTTTTGAAGATCAAGACCAAGAAGAAATTTTTGTTGCGAAAGCGATGAGTGATAATACTTATGAAGCAATTAGTGATGAAGATGAATTGGCTTGTGTCTATGAAATTGCGGATACGTTATTAACGTTAGAAGAATAAAGATAAGGAGAGAGATAAAATGGCAGAAAAGAAGTATTATGTAACCCAAGTTGGTTTAGAAGAACTTAATAAAGAATTAGATCAATTAGTACATGTTGAACGTCAAGAAGTTATCGTTGAGTTACAAGAAGCACGTGCTCAAGGGGACTTAAGTGAAAACGCCGATTATGATGCTGCTCGTGATCGTCAAGCACGTGTTGAAGCACGTATTCGTGAACTTGAAGCAATGATTCAAAATGCAGTTGTTATCGAATCTGAAAGTGATACAGCTTCTTCAGTTGGATTAGGTTCAACAGTAACTTTATTAGATTTAGATGATAATACAGAAGAAACTTATACAATTGTAGGTTCAATCGAATCTGATCCTTTTAATGGATTATTATCTAATATTTCACCATTAGCCCAATCATTAATGGATAAAAAATTAGGTGACATTGTGGAAATCAACAATGTTGAATTACCTTACAAGGTACAAATTACTGGATTAAAATAAAAATAATCTATAAAACAGCAAATTCAATCGAATAATTATATGAGGTGAGTTCGATGAAATTATTTGCTGTTTTTATTTTGCTTTTATTTGGTTTATATTTCTATGATAGTCATGATTTTATTAATTTAAATGAATATCAAGGAGTTATTAAACAAGTTGAAATTAAAGGTGAAGTTAAAAATCCTGGAGTTTATGAAGTTGATTATGATGCTACGATTGAAGAAATTATAGCTTTAAGTGGAGGAGTTTTAGATGAAGGAGATACTTCTAACTTAAATATGGCACTTAATATTGAAAATGGTGGCGTTATTGTCGTGGGGAAAATAAGCGCTAAAACGAAAATATCATTAAATAATGCAAGTTTAGAAGAATTAACGACCCTAAGTGGTATAGGTCCTTCCACTGCGCAAAAGATTATTGATTATCGTAATGAACATCCTTTTAAAACAATTGAAGAAATTATGCAAGTAAAAGGTATTAAAGAAAAACTTTTTGCGAAAATTAAGGATGATATTTGTTTATGAAAGAATATTATTTCTTTATTGCCTTAGCTTGTGTATTAAGTATGTATTTTACTAATATTGCTCGTTACTTTTTAGTTATTGGTATTATTTTATATAGTTTTTATCGTAATCGACAAATATGTATCATTGTTATTGTAGTGGAAATATTTTGTTTGGGTTATTTTAAACCAGCTAGTATTGAACCATGTAATGGTAAGATAGTTCGTATTATGGAAATTAAAGAAAATTATGTTGTAGCTTATAATGATAATCAAGCGGTTATTTTATATAATATGCATGATGTGAATTATGATGATGTATATCAGCTAAAAGGTGAATATCAACTAATTGATAGTACTAATAATCCTAATGTTTTTAATTTTAAACAATGGGCTAATCAAAAGAAATACTTTTATAGTATGTCGGTTAAAGAAGCAACATTGCTTAAAAAAGGCGATAGTATTAAAAGTAAAATATATGCTAAATGTCGTGATTCTTCTTTATCATCATGGTATCAATATGCCTTGTTTTTCCAAAGTAATGATGAATTAGCTTCCTTAGTTATTTCTAGTGGAATGCCTTTTGCTTATTTGATTAGTTGGTTAAAAAAACATTTTAAATTTAAATATCTTTCATTAATTATCATTACATTATTATTAATAACGATGATTTTAGTTGGTTGGCCCATTAT
>CAZQJH010000118.1:0-4543 GCA_964593515.1 uncultured Erysipelotrichaceae bacterium | reverse complement strand
TGTAGGGATAGTGTGTTATAATAATAAAAAAGAAGGTGTTGACAATGAGAAGAGTATTATTATTGAAGAAACAAATTGATGAAGAACAAATTGCGGAAATTAAAGATAAATTTGATGAAACTAGATTACAATATGAAATTGATGTGAATAATAAATGTATTGTAATTGAAGGTAGTTATGATATGGAGCATATTGCTCGTAAAGAATTAGCACAATTAGGAATTGTTGTATTATAAGGGTTGAAGTAAAGCTTCAATCTTTTTTTTGTATGAATAAAAAAGTGTAAAAAAGCATAAATTAGATGTGAGGAGGAATGAAGTGAAACGCATTATCCTGGTTATAATACTTATATGTGGGGTGATAATGGTATTTAAACTCAAACAAAAAACAATAGTTGAAGAAATTACATCAATGGATAATTTAAATAGTTATGTATTAGAAGGACAAATGGAACTAACGCGAGGTAAAGAAGTTAAATGCTATGATTTAAAGATTAGTTATTTAAAAAAGCAAGAAGATTATTACCGTGTATCACTATTCGACAAAGAATTAGCACAGGAACAAATTATACTTAGAAATGGTGAAGGTGTATTTGTACTGACACCTAATTTAAATCAATTATTTAAATTCGAAGGAGATTGGCCTAATAATTCTAAAAAACCATATTTATTACAAACGATATTTGCTTTAAGCAATAGTAAAGGTAAGGTGGTTGAGAAAAGAAAGGATGGATATTTGATTAAAGTTGAATTAGATGATGAAGATTATAAATATGAATCGATATTTTATGATCAAGAAGGAAAGGTTAAATGGTTAGAAATATTTGATAAAAACCATAAAACGTTAGTTAAAATAAATTTTAGAATTTGTGATTATAATGCGAAAGTTAAAAAAAGTGAATTTAATACACCTTATCAAGGTAGTGAAAAAGTTAGTGCTAGGGTAAATGAAGAAGACTTGCCACTTTATCCTGTACAGACATATGGGGCCAAATTAAAAAATGTGTATCAATTAGATACACAATATGAAAATAAGAAAGTTTTAGAATATACAGGGGATAAAGGATTTACCCTAGTAGAAAGTAAAATAAAAGCAATGGATGAATTCACAAGAGTAATGGTGCCATATCAACTTTTAGATAATATGGATTTGATTGTTTTTTTTGATGGGAATAGTATGAGTATTATGAATAGTGGAATTGAGTATAAATTATACGCTGATAATTTGAGTTTAGAAGAAATGATGGATGTATTAGAAAGTGTGCAGGTGGTGGTTTTGAAATGATAATTAAACGAGGCGATGTATTTTATGCTGATTTATCAGGAGTTATTGGTAGTGAACAAGGTGGTGTACGACCAGTGGTAATTGTACAAAATGATAAAGGTAATCGATATTCGAAGACGGTAATTATTGCACCTATTTCGAAGAAAATGAGTAAACCACCGATACCAACTCATGTGATTTTTAGTGATGATTCACTTAGTTATGTTTCGATGATTTTATGTGAACAACTACGGACAATTGATAAAACTAGGTTGGGTCAATGGATTTGTACTTTAGATCAGAAAACCATTGATCGAATTGATGATGCGATTAAGGTTTCGTTAGCAATATAAAAAAAGCAACCGAATCCGGTTGCTTATATACTTATAATAAAAAAATGGCGGTCCAGATGGGACTCGAACCCACGATCTCCTCCGTGACAGGGAGGCATGTTAACCACTACACCACTGGACCAAAATATTTAAAATTTAAAAATGGCGGTCCAGATGGGACTCGAACCCACGATCTCCTCCGTGACAGGGAGGCATGTTAACCACTACACCACTGGACCAAAATATTTAAAATTTAAAAATGGCGGTCCAGATGGGACTCGAACCCACGATCTCCTCCGTGACAGGGAGGCATGTTAACCACTACACCACTGGACCATTTCTATTGAATTTGCCTAGTTATAATACCATCTAATAATACTTGTGTCAATTGTTTTTTGAAAAAATTTAATTTAATTTCGCTATAGTTTTATATTTTATGTTCGATATCATAAAGACAAATGACTTTAACTGTGCTAAAATACATATAGGTGATGGATATATGATAAAGAAAAAAATATTAATATTAATCATGTTGCTGATGGTAGTATGCGGTTGTCAGAAAGATACGACGAAATCATTTGCAACTAAATTAAGCATTTATGAAATTGTGGAAAAATTACAAAGTAATAATAATTCTTTTTTACTATATATAACAACCGATAATTGTTATACATGTGAAGAATATAATAAAGTTTTGGAAAAAGTTGTTGAAGAATTTGGGATTAAATTATATGTTTTACATTATGATGTTACTAAAAAAGACGAAACATTTACTAATGCCATTGATGAATTAGATATTACGATTGGAAAGGTAGAACAATTACCGATGACTTATTATTTTAATCAAGGTACATTGTTGCCGGAAAATATTAAAGCCGGATATTTAGAAGAAACGGAATTATTAAAATGGTTAACGAGTTTACAACTAATCAGATGATGATTACAAAAGATGATTTAAAACAATATTTCATAAAACTTGGTGTAAAAAAAGGCATGCTAGTCCTAGTACAGATTGCTAATTTTGATTATCAATGGGTTGTAGGTGGTGCTCAAAGTGTTATTGAAGTATTGATTGATATCTTAGGTTATGATGGTACATTAGTAATACCATCATTTACTTTAAATTTAAAAGATCCGGCTAATTTAAATAAATACAATCGTCAACAATGGAAAGAAATAAGAAAGTCAATGATGCCTTTTAATAAAAAAACATCATCTCCCGATGATGTTTTAGCACGTCAATTTTTATGTAATGAAGCAGTTTTAAGATCATATCATCCGATTTATAGTTTTGCAGCCTGGGGAAGATATGCGAAAGCGATATGCGATAAACATCCTCTTCATTTTGGTTTGGGTGAACAATCACCTTTAACTAAAATTATTGAATTAAATGGTGCTTGTTTAATATTGGGACATGATTTTGATGAATGTGTTATTTTTAAACATGTTCAAAATTGTCGTCAACAACAACCGATTGTAATTGATTATTGTCCAATTGAAAGTAATCATATGCTGGTTTGGAAAGCTATTTTAGATTATGAAGTTAAAAAAGTGGATTTTTCTAAGGTAGAAACCTTACTTATTCAACAAGAAGCACTTACCCAAAGTTATTTGGCAGATCAAAGTGGAAAATTGTTTAATGCTAAAACAGCTTTTCAATTAGCTAATACATATTATGGTAAATGATTTAAAAGGTGCTGAGTGAATAAAGTTAAGTAATATTCATCTTCTTCATCAAAGCGACTAAATGAAGGTGAATCAATATCTAAGACACCTAGTAATTGATTATGGTGAATTAAAGGGATGACAATTTCTGAATTAGAAGCACTGTCACAGGCAATGTGGCCGGCAAACTTATGCACATCGTCAACGCGTTGCGTTTTAAGACTTGAAGCACATGCTCCACAAACACCTTTATTTAAAGGAATGTGCATACATGCTACTTTACCTTGAAAAGGACCAAGGATTAATTCATTGTTTTTTAGTAAATAAAAACCAGCCCAATTTAGATCAGTTAAACTTTGATATAATAGAGCACTAGCATTAGCTAAATTAGCAATTAAATCCGTTTCGTTTTCTAATAAAGCATCAAGGGTCTGGATTAACGTGTTGTATGTTTGTTGTTTGTTCATAAATTAAATTCCTCTCTTTGTAATTTGTTATAGACATATAATAGCTAAAAGGGGTAAAATTGTAAACAGAAACTAACTTGCTTAAAAGTTGGTTTTCGTTTTTTTGTAGGAAAGAGTGGTGGTTTCATGGAAAAAAAGTTAAATATTAATGACTGTATATATATCCAAGGGTATAAACATGATGGTAGTTTACATCGAACATGGATGAATGGTTATGTAGTGGAAGCTAGTGAAGAAAGAACAGTAGTAATTACTAATCATACTTTAGTTGTGGAAGCGGATGGTCGTCGTTGGGTTACAAGAGAACCAGCGGTTTGTTATTTTTATCCTAATCGATGGTTTAATGCTTTAGCAATGATTAGAAATACCGGGATTCATTATTATGTTAATATCGCATCACCAGCAATTTATGATGGTGAAGCGTTAAAATATATTGATTATGATTTAGATGTAAAAGTAAGTCCAAAAGGAAAGACGATGGTTTTAGATCGTGAAGAGTATAAGACACATGCGATGCAAATGGGTTATAGTTATACATTAGATCGAGTGCTAAATCACGCACTAGATGAAGTATTAAGTTTAGTTAATGCGAAAAAGACTCCCTTTGATGTTGAAGAGGTAGAGGAATTCTATCAAAAATATTTAGATGCTAAAGAAAAAAAGCTTTTTTAAAAAATAAGTTAAACAGTGATAGTTGAGTAGCCTAATAGCCTATTATGATAAAAAATATGTCTTAAATTAAGTTTTCATTACAAAAAATCAAAAAACTTTCAAAAAAAGCTTGCAATTTAAAAAGAAAAGTAGTAATATAAACGG
>CAZQJH010000117.1:0-4555 GCA_964593515.1 uncultured Erysipelotrichaceae bacterium | reverse complement strand
ATGGAAAATAGTTGGTTTAAGTATAGTAAAATAGTTCATGAATATGTATATGAAAATTATTTGAATAATATTTTGTAGGAGGATTTATGCGTTTAGAAGAACAATTATTAGAACTTGATATAGTTAAGGAAGATATTGCTAGATATACTAGTTTTTCTTTAGGAAGAAGTCGTATTCTTAACTTAGAAGCTCGTTATGATAAATTATATTTAAAGCGACAATTAGCTTTAAGTAAAGAAGCTTTAGCTTATGTATATCGTTATGGTGATTTAACTTTTGGGGGAATTAAAGATATTTCTTTAGCATTAGGTGATGCGCAAAAAAATATGTGTTTAACTCCACAAGAGTTACGAGAGATTGCTGATGAAATTCGTGGGGTTGAAGGAATTGTTAAAGCCTTTAATGCTTGTGAGATTGAATGTGAATATTTAAAAGAATTAGTAGATAGTTTTGCGATTGAAACATTATTAGCTAGTAATATTGAAAAAGCTATTTCATTACAATATGAAGTAATGGATAGTGCTAGTGCAACACTTAAAAATATTCGTCGTAATATTAAAAATACACAACATGAAATTAATAAAGAAGCTAATAGTTTTATGGCTAATAATGCTAATTTGTTAATGGATCAAATTACTACCTTACGTGGTAATCGTTGTTGTGTATTAGTTAAAGTAAGTGAAAAAAATAAAATTGATGGAATCTTACATGGTGAAAGTTCTTCTAAGCAAAGTGCTTATGTTGAACCTAAAGCTTTAATGCATTTAAATAATCATTTAGAATCATTATTTGCTCAAGAAAAAGAAGAAATTCATCGCATTTTAATGGATTTATCAAAGCAAGTTAAATTACATGCTCATGCATTAATGATGAATTTAGATACTTTAGGTATTTTAGATGAATTGTTTGCTAAAGCTAAATGGGGTAAAGAATATAATTGTTGTATCGCACAATTAGATGAAACTAGACAACATTTTTATTTAAAACAAGCACGTCATCCTTTAATTGATCAAGAAAAAGTAGTAGCTAATACTTATGAATTAAAAGGTGAAAAACGTATTCTATTAATATCTGGAAGTAATACGGGAGGTAAATCAGTTGCTTTAAAGACCATGGGATTATTTGCGATGCTTACTTTCTGTGGAATTCCTTTACCTTGTGAGGAAGCTATTATTCCTTTATTTGATCAAATCTATGTTGGTATTGGAGATGAACAATCGATTCAAGAATCACTATCAACATTTTCAGCTAGTATTTCTAAGATTGCTTTAATTTTAAAACAAGCATCAAGAGATTCTTTTGTATTATTAGATGAAATTGGTAATGGTACTGATCCTAAAGAAGGAGAGGCACTAGCTTTAGCTATTTTAGAACGCTTAGAAAATATTGGTTGTATGTGTGTTACTACTACCCACTTTAGTGCTTTAAAAAGTTATGGGGCAAGTAGTGATTATGTATTATCAGCTTGTGTTGAATTTGATTTAGAAAAATTAGCTCCAACTTATCGCTATTTAGAAGGTATTTCTCAAAGTTCATATGCTTTTTTAATTGCTAAACGTTATGGGGTTGATGATTTTATTTTAGCGCGAGCTAAACAAATTAAAGATGAAAATGCTAAAGAAGATGAAGTAGTTTTAGAAAAATTACAAGCACAACAAGTATTATTACAAACTAAATTAGATGAAGTTAATCAACAATTAACTTTAATTGAAACCCAAAAAGCTAAATTAGAAAATAAACAATTTAAGTTTGAACAACAAAAACAACGCATTATTGATGAACTTAAAGCTAAACAAGAACAAGCTTTACAAGAAAAATTAGCTGAAGCTCAAATGATTATCGATGAATTAAAAACTAAAAATGATAGTAAACCACATGAGCGAATTGCTTTAAAGAAAGCATTAGATGATTTAGCTTATGAAGAAGAAATTAATGAAGTTAATGAAGAATTTAAAGTTGGTGATTATGTATGTATTAAATCATTAAATTACTATGGAACTATTGAATCACTAAAGAAAGATAGTGCACAAATTTTATGTAATGGAATGAAGATGAAAGCTAAGTTAGCTGATTTAATGCATGCTCAACAACAAGTGGCAAATAAACCAAAAGGTAAAAAAGGACATGATATTAAAGTTAGAAGCTTTAAAATGGAATGTAATTTAATTGGTTTAAGAGTTGATGAAGCAAAACAAGTTTTAGATAAATATATTGATGATGCCTTGATGGCTAAAGTATATCAAGTTCGCGTTATTCATGGATTTGGTAGTGGTAAATTAAGAGCAGGAGTGCATGCTTTCTTAAAAAATCATCCTAATGTTGATTCATTTGTTTTTGCACCTTCTAATCAAGGAGGACTTGGGGCTACAGAAGTTAAATTAAAACATAAAGGTAAATAATTATGGCAAATATGGAGAAAATTAAAGATAAATTAGCTATTCTTCCAGCATTACCAGGATGTTATTTAATGAAAAATAAACATCAAGAAATTATTTATGTAGGAAAAGCTAAAATCTTAAAAAATCGGGTTCGTCAATATTTTGTCGGTGCTCATGATTATAAAACTACGCGATTAGTAGCTAATATTGATGACTTTGAATATATCGTATGTAATAGTGAAAAAGAAGCTTTATTATTAGAAATTAATTTAATTAAACAACATACACCACCATATAACATCATGTTTATGGATGATAAAAGCTATCCTTATCTACAATTAACTAATGATAAAGCACCAATTTTAAAAGTAGTTCGTAATCTTAAAAAAGCTAAAAAAGGTGAATTATTTGGACCTTTTCCTGATAGTAGTGCAGCTTATGAGATTATGAAGTTATTAAATCGTATTTATCCTTTAAGAAAATGTAAAAACTTAGGGAAGAAGCCTTGCTTATATTATCATATGAATCAATGTTTAGCTCCGTGTGTTAAAGCGATTGATAGTGAAACTTATCAAAAGATGGTAGTTGATATTCGTAAGTTTTTAAAAGGTGATGTAAAAGATATTGTAGATGATTTAAAACGAAGAATGAATGAAGATATAGAAGTATTAGCATTTGAAAAAGCTCAAGAGAAACATGAGTTAATTCAAGCAATTGAACATGTTACTAGTAAACAACAAATTGATTTTAAAGATTTAAAGGATCGTGATGTATTTGCTTATTATGTTGATAATGGCTATATTTCGATACAAGGTTTCTTTATACGAAATGGAAAGATGTTAGAACGTACCTTAACAATTAATCCTTTATATGAAGAAGCTCAAGATGCTTTTATTGCTTTTATCTTACAATATTATCAAATTAATCCTTTAGCTAAAGAATTATTATTACCTAATGATTTAGATATTAGTGATTTAGTTGATTTAATTGATACTAAAATTATTCAACCACAAAAAGGAGATAAGTTACGTTTAGTAGAAATGGCTACTAATAATGCGAAAATTTCCTTAGCTAAACAATTTGAATTATTAAAACGTAAAGATGATATTAAAGTTGAAGGTTTAAAACAATTACAAAAGATTTTTAATCATGATTTACATCGGATTGAGTTATATGATAATTCTCATATTCAAGGAAGTAATAATGTTAGTGGAATGGTTGTTTATATTGATGGTGTACCTTGTAAAAGTGAATATCGTAAATATAAATTAGGTGAATATCGTAGTGATTTAGATTCAATGAAAGAAGTTATTTATCGACGGTATTTAAGGGTTTTAAAAGAAAATAAAGGTAAAGCTAATCTAATTATTGTCGATGGTGGTTTAATGCAAATTGAAGCGGCTAAAGAAGTTTTAGATAGTCTTTATATTGATGATGTTTTATTATGTGGTTTAGTAAAAGATGATCATCATCGAACTTCACAATTATTGTCTTCAAATGGAGAAGTGATTGAAGTTAAAAAAGATAGTCCTTTATTTTTCTTATTAACGCAAATGCAAGATGAAGTCCATCGTTTTGCAATTAGTTTTCATCGTCAACAACGTAGTAAAAAGATGAAAAAATCAGTTTTAGATGATATTGAAGGAATTGGTGAAGCTCGTAAACAAGCTTTATGGAAACATTTTAAAAGCTTAAAAGCGATTAAAGAAGCAAGTGTTGAAGAGTTAAATAAAGTAGTTCCAATTAAAGTAGCTTTAAATATTTATGAAACATTTCATTAAACCTTCATACAATACTTTGAGGTGTTTGATGAAATTATTAACTACAAGAGAACAAGAAATCTTTGAATTAATTATTGCTTATTATAGTTGTAAACAAATAGCTAATAAGTTATCAATAAGTGAAAAAACAATTCGTAATCATATCTCTAATGTCATTATTAAATTAGGAGTTCAAGATCGTACACAAGCAGTATTAGAATTGTTAAGACTTAATGAAATTCAATTATAAATAAATTTGTGTTATAATATTTGTCGAGGTGGTTAGATGAAGTTTAAACGACTATTATTTATCTTGATTTTAATCGTTATTTTTGTTGTATGTTTTATGAAAGTGAATGAACAATATGATGAGTTTTCTCGTTATCAATATACATTAACCCAAGAAGAAAAAGATAT
>CAZQJH010000116.1:0-4605 GCA_964593515.1 uncultured Erysipelotrichaceae bacterium | reverse complement strand
ACTGCCACTGAGCGTGACATAAAAGTGCTTAATGCAATACGAGCCATCATAGCCGAAAATAGTAATGATGAATAATATTAAAAATAAAGTAAAAAAATTCAAAAAGTATTTTAACTTGAAGGAAACATCTCTTGAAAATCTACGCCAAATAATTCAACGACAAGGATATACCATTGTGGAGTTTAATAACATCCACAATAATGAGAATGTTTCCACTATTATTAATGCGCTTAATCTACATGAACATTGTCAATGTAAAACCGGTTTTACTTACGTTGATGATAAATATCGACTTGTTTTTCTTCATAAAGATTTATCTTATTATGAAAAACTAATTGTTTTAGCACATGAAGAAGGACACATCTACTTAAATCACTTCTACTCTACTCCTATACTTGGTAAAACAGTTTTAGAAGAGTATGAAGCTAATGAATTTGCTCATTATTTGTTACATCAAAGTATTGGACAAACAATAAGTCAATACATTCAAACACATCGAAAAGTAACTGTTGCTGCTACAATCGCAATTATTTGTGTTCTAACTCTAGGATTCACTTATAGTCATATCCAAAAAGATCAACACAATTATAACGAATTCTATGTGACACCAACTGGTACTAAATATCATGATAAAAATTGTAGATTTGTCAAATACAACGACAATGTAGAAAAGATTTCATTTGAATTATTAGAAAAAAGCAAGTATGAACCTTGTAGTATTTGTTTATCTAATAATTCAAAATGATTATATTCTTATACTTAAGAAATATACAAAATTATTATAGGGGAGATTAATATGGAAGAATATATCGGAAAAATTTGTCCGTATTGCAATACGGAAATAAAAGATGATGACGCTATTAAAGTTTGTCCTAGTTGTGGAATCCCACACCATGAAGAATGTTGGGAAGAAAATCATGGTTGCACTAATTTAGAATGCAATCAAAATTCTTCTGTACTAAAACCTGATGGCGACACTGACGAAGTTGAACTTACTAATGAAGTAGAAGTCACTGATGAAGATACTAATGAAGTAGAAGTCACTGATGAAGATACTAATGAAGTAGAAGTCATTGATGAAGATACTAATGAAGTAAAAAAGGAAGAAGAAAATGAACCTTTATTAAATGATGCAACTGATTTGGAAGAAAAATCAGTTACAAAGAAAAAGCCTTCTCGTAAATTATTATTGGGAACTGCTGCCGTTCTAATTGTACTAGTTATAGCTATTCTTATTCCAAGTGTTATATTACCTCAAATAAATTTAAATAAAGCAAAAGAAGCTTTTGATGCATCAAATTATGTCGAAGCCATTGAATTATATGAAAAATCAGGATATCAAGAAAATCCTGATAACATTCAACAATATTCATATGCAGTAGCAACAACTAAATTCGAAGAAAAATCATATTTAGAAGCAGCTACTAATTACCACAAAGCTGAAGGGATTCTTGATTCAGATGAAAAGATTTTCGAATGTGGAAGTATATTATTAGAAAATGAGCTTTATGACGACGCTGCAAGTTGTTTTATTTTACTTTCAACAGATGAAGCTAAAGCAAATTATGATTATTGTCTAGGAATGAGTTTTTTCAATGAAAAGAATTACACAGCTGCGATAGCAAATTTAGGAGCAGCTAAAAATCATGTTGAAATTGCTAACCAAAAACTTTCTGAGGTTTATTGTGAATACGGAAAACAATACTTTAATGAAAAGAATTATGATGAAGCTAAGAAACAACTAAAAAAAGCCGGTGATAACTCTGAGGCTAAAACTTACCTTACAGCATGTGATTTAATGGAAGCAGAACAATATTTAAGCAATGGTGAAATAAATAAAGCAAAAGAAATTTATACCAAATTACCAAAAGACTTCAGTTTTAATGGGATTGAAGTATCAAAAAGAAAAAATCAGTTTAAAAAGTTCAATGCATTTTGTAATATCAGCGGTAAGTGGACAGTTACTTCGAATTATATAGAAGCTAGAGATGTTTATAGAAGAAATGGTAGCGGGGATGGTTGGGTGTATGATGAACCAGTAAGCGGTCAATCACTTGAAGTGAAATGCTATCTTAATAACGATGATACAATTACGATAAAAGGTAATGTTACATTTCGCAGATTTACAAAATATTCATCACTTTCTAAATATTGTGAAGATGGAAATACTACAAAATCATTTACTATTAAAAACGTTAAATCAATTCCTTCTTCAATTAAGATTGATAGTAACACAACTTTGAAATATGCAAATGGAAAATTTAATCTTTCATATTCATTAAAAGATGATTATTCCAATAATTTCTATTATTTATATAAAAGCTCAGTTACATATGGAAAAAGAACAGTTAAGTATTAGTTGTAATAATGAGTATATAAATTAAGATAACTATTAAGGAGAATAAGATGGGAGAAAAAATTAATATAAGCGAATTTGCAAAAAACAAAAAATATAAATTAGCCCTTGTTATAGGTTTAATTTTCTTAGCTATTATCATTAGTTTAGCTATTTATTTCTTTACTTCAGGAAGTAACATAAAGAATACGATTAATTCAATTGCAGAAGCACAAGTTGGTGAATATGTTACTTTTGGAAGCTATGAACAAGATGGTAACAAAACTAATGGTCAAGAAGAAATTGAAT
Organism: uncultured Erysipelotrichaceae bacterium; assembly: GCA_964593515.1. Taxonomy (GTDB): domain Bacteria; phylum Bacillota_I; class Bacilli_A; order Erysipelotrichales; family Erysipelotrichaceae; genus JAXJYR01. The sequence goes on along the minus strand of CAZQJH010000116.1, from coordinate 1,961 downwards.
GGTTAGTATTAGATAAAAACGATAATCAAGCATTATTGATTAGTAAATATGGTTTAGATACTCAACCATATAACGTTGTATATACTAATGTTACATGGGAAACTTGTTCATTAAGAGAATGGTTAAACAACAACTTTTTAAAAGAAGCATTTAATGATAAAGAAATAGAGTATATTGCAACAACAAATGTAGAAGCATCATCAAATTATTTTTATCATGTAGAATGTGGAAATGATACCCAAGACAAAGTATTTATAACAAGTTGCCAAGAGCTTTATAAATACTTTGAATCAGATGATGAAAAAAAATGTTTCCCAACAAAATATGCTATAAACAATAATGCAGATACAGATGATGATGGTTACTGTCATTGGTGGTTACGAACACCTGGAAGTAAACAAGATAGTGCTGTGAATATGCTTTCTATGGGATTTTATAACTCATATGGTGCTTCGGTTGATTATGATAGAATAGTTGTTCGTCCGATGATATGGGTTAATCTAAACAATTAAGAAAAACTATTTTATCAGGATGTTATAAAGAAATATTTTTTAACAAAGGAGGAACGTTTATGAAAAAAATGATTACAGTAATATTATCATTTGTAATGATGTTTTCATTATGTGCATGTGATAGTATGGATTATAAAAAAGCTGTAAAGTTATATGATGAAGGTAATTATAGCGAAGCTTTAACAATCTTTGAATCGTTAGAAGATTATGAAGATAGTAAAACATATATAACAGATGCAAAATGGAATATGCTTTTTAACTACATTCAAGAGAATGGAGAAACATATGAAAGGCCATTTGAAAGTACTTCTTTTCCTATTTCAGGGGTTAAGAGTATTAAAACATCTAATAGTGAAGGAGTTAATGTTTATTTATGTGCTATTAGTCCAAATAATATAACCATAACGTTAGAAGATTATTATGATACTGATGATTACTCATCCTCTATACATCGTGATTTTCTAATAAACATTAAAAAGAATGATCCGATAGTAGAATGGGAAGGATATTCGTTATTTCAGCTATACACCTGCTATACGATTGAAGGATTTAACGGAAAACAAGATATATCAAAATTCACAACTACTACCGAACTTAAAACGGATAAGTTTACTCAATCAGTCAAAGATATAGATGGTAATATAAAAGAATCTACTAATCTTGAAGACGCAATATTTGATGGTATTTATAAATATTTTGAGACTTCCGTAATCGAAACATCAAATATATTAAGTGATAGTGGACTTCCAATCACAATTGAAGACTTGGGATTTGAATAAAAAATTATTTTATTATCTTTAATCAATCACAACCAGCAAATGCTGCCCAACCAACAAATGTTGCTGATTTAAAACCAGTAGACACAAATGAAATCGATTTGGGAAAAACATTTAATGCTAATGTTATGCCAGCTATCGTAATCATTATTGGATTAATTCAAGCATGTTGCGCTATAGAAACAATAGAAGGTTATTATGATACTAAAATGGTTGTAGAAAATCCGATTTACTTGGTTATTGGAACATTAATTATTTGTATGGGGTTATTGAAATTAAGAATTATTCGTGTTAACGATTAATATTAAATATGATTAATTAAAAAGTATTAAGGGGATATAATTATGAAGAATAAAAAATGGATGATTGCTTTACTTGTTTTCGCCACTGCTATTTCTTTATGTGGTTGTAAAAGCGAAGCAGAACGTAAATTAGAAAAAGCAACCAAACAATATGAAAAATCAAAGAGAGCAGCTGAAGAAGCACAAAAAGAATATTTTGAGTTGAAAGAAGATATTGAAAGACTTCGCGCTTTAGAATCTGCATTAGGTAATTAATCATTAGCGATTAGAAAACAAAAAAGATGGGTGCTTTAAATTATAGCGGGTTAACACCTGTAAAACCTTTAAAGTAACGGGGTCTAAAGCCCTTAAAATTACTAAAATAAAGGAGT
>CAZQJH010000115.1:0-4686 GCA_964593515.1 uncultured Erysipelotrichaceae bacterium | reverse complement strand
TTATTATTAAGTATTACTTCTTTTACTTTAAGTCTTAATAATTATTTTAAACTAGATCAAGTAAATGAAAATACTACATATAACGCTTTAAATTATGGAATTAGTAGTGATAATCAAGATAATACTAAAGCGATGCAAGCTTTAATTGAATTAGTTCATCATAATGGAGGAGGAACTATTTATGTTCCTAATGGAATATATCAATTTAATAGCGATTTTACCTCTGAGTGGAGCAATTATCACTATACCCTATTATGTTATGATGATGTTTCAATTATCGGTGAGAGTCGCGCAAAAACCGTTTTTAAGCAAAATAATTTGAATTCTTTATTTTACTATCAAGGCAATAAAGACAACCCATTACAAAATGTTAGTTTCAAAAACTTTAGTGTTGATGCTTATGATAGTGGTAATGAGAATGTTGTTTATGCTAAAGCTTTTTTCTTTCAATATGTAAAAGATGCTATCTTTGAAGATTTAACCTTAAAAGGAACTAGTGCTACAGCTTTAGGAATTGATTTTCTTGATCAAGTCTTAATTGAAAATGTAATTACGATTGATTGTGGTCGTACTTATACTGGTAGTGAAAGTGGTAGTAGTGGTATTGGTATTGGTAGTGGTGGATGGGATAATGAAAACTTCATCATCAATAACTGTATAACAATTAACTCTGGTCAATATGGAATCTTTATTGAAAATCAATATGATCAAGGTTGGAGTGGTCATATAAGTGAAAGTAAAGGAATGATTATTTCTAATTGTATTGTTCGTAATGGTAAAAATAAAGGGATTGGAATTCGTGGTGCTAGTCATGTGAATATCCATGATAATCTTATTTATGAAAATAATCATGCAGGAATCTATTTAGATAGTAATTGTAGTGATATTTTAATTACTAATAATCAAGTATTAGATAATGGAATTGGATTATGTCTTGAAACAAGTGACATAAGTCATGATATTACTAGTATCAATAATCAATTCTTACGTAATAAAAAACATCCTATTATTAATACAAAAGCTACTAATCTTAACTTAGATGATTGATTTTAACTATAGCTTATGTTATTATGCTATAGTTTTAGGAGGATCGATAATGGATACATTACCAAATTGTCCACTTTGTGGATATGAATATACTTATGATGATGGTTCAATGATTGTATGTGCACAATGTGGTCATGAATTCACGTTAGAATCATTAGAAGAAAGTAAAGAAGTTATTAAAGATGCGAATGGAACTGTTTTAAATGATGGTGATAGTGTTACTATTATTAAAGATTTAAAAGTTAAAGGAAGTTCTTCTTCGATTAAAATTGGTACTAAAGTTAAAAATATTCGTTTAATTTATGATTCAAGTGATGATCATAATATTGATTGTAAGATTGATGGCTTTGGGGCAATGAAATTAAAATCACAATTTGTGAAAAAGATTTAAATAAGTAAAAAAGCAATCGTCAAATTCACGATTGCTTTTTTATTTATTTAATCATACTTATCGATGATATAATTTTTGTGTTTCATAAATTGGTTCACAAGTTAATTGAATACCTAATTTTCTAAATGTACTCATATCAACATGTGAAATAATAACACTACTGTGAGCTTGTGCTCCTTTTAATTTAGGTAATTGTTCAATTGCTAATTGTGATAATGGATTAGTTGTCGTACACATTGATAAAGCAATTAATAATTCATCCGTATGTAAACGTGGATTTTTATTACCTAAAGTATTAACTTTTAATTTTTGAATTGGTTCAATAATATTTGGTGAAATTAATGGAATATCATCATTAATATTAGCTAAAGCTTTTACAGCATTTAATAAAGCAGCACTACAAGCTCCTAATAAAGATGAAGTTTTACCAGTAACGATACGACCATCTGGTAATTCTAAAGCAACAACCGGTAATTCTTCATTGTTAGCTTTATCTAAAGCAACATTAACACAACTTCTTCTTGTTTTATCAATATCTGCTTTAGACATGATCATTTCGATTTTCTTAACTGTATCTTCTTTTCCTTTACCTTTCACAAAATCTTCTTTAGCACTATAGTAACGACGAATAATTTCTTGGACACTAGCTTCACAAGCTGCTTCATCATCAACAATAGCATATCCAGCCATATTAACCCCCATATCCGTTGGTGATTTATATGGGCTTTCCCCAATAATTTGTTTGAAAATAGTATTTAAAACCGGGAAAATTTCCACATCACGGTTATAGTTTACTGTTGTTTCCCCATAAGCTTCTAAATGATATGGATCAATCATATTCACATCATTTAAGTCAGCTGTTGCTGCTTCATAAGCTAAATTAACTGGATGTTTTAATGGTAAATTCCATACTGGGAAAGTTTCAAACTTAGCATAACCAGCACAAATACCACGTTTATGTTCATGATATAATTGTGATAAACAAGTAGCCATTTTACCAGAACCAGGACCTGGTGCAGTAATAACTACTAATGGTTTAGTTGTTTCAATAAAGTCATTTTTCCCAAAACCTTCTTCAGAGACAATAAAGTTGATATCATTAGGATATCCTGGAATTGGATAATGAATGAAGACTTTAATTCCTAAATTTTCTAAATGATTTTTAAAATCATTTACCGCAGTTTGATTTTTATATTGAGTAATAGTTACACTACCAACATATAAATTTAATCCTCTAAAGGCATCAATTAAACGTAATACTTCAGAATCATAAGTAATTCCAATATCACTACGCATTTTATTTTTTTCAATATCTTGCGCTGATACAACAATAACAATTTCAACTTGTTCTTTTAATTCTAAAAGCATTTTTAATTTACTATCTGGTTCAAATCCGGGTAAAACACGTGATGCATGGTTATCATCAAATAATTTTCCCCCAAATTCTAAATATAATTTGTTATCAAATTTATTAATTCTTTCTAAGATATGTTGTGATTGAAGCTTAACATATTTATCGTTATCAAAAGCTATTTTCATCATTAACTCCCCTTCCTTCACACAGTGACTATTATATCAAAAAAGCTACTATTTTTATAGTCTTATTCATAATTTTTTAAGCTAATTTTTACCAAAAAAAAAGTAGCTCAAGGCTACTAATTTTTATCTGGATTGTAAACAATTTTTAATCTTCTTTGGTTTCCTTCCCCTTCACTTACAGTAGAAATATTTTTCATACTAGATAAATAATTGTGGATAACTTTACGTTCATCCGCAGGCATTGGATCTAAGATTGCATCAGTTTTTGTACGACGAACACTTTTCGCAACTCTAGCTGCTAAAGCAGTTACTTTTTCATACTTAACTTCTTTATAACCATTAATATCGATTAAAACATGTACTCTACATTTGAATTTAGCACTAGCTGCTGTTTTTAATACTGTATTAATTGATTGTAATGTTTGTCCATTTTTACCAATTAATACTGCATTGTTATCAGCATCAATATTTACATGGAAGTATTCCCCTTCTAATTCAACACTAACTGTTCCATTCATTTGAATGTTTGATAAGTAATTTTCTAAGTAAGATTTCATGTAATCAGCAATATCATTCATGCAATATGCACTAATTACTACTTTACTACCAAATCCTAAAAATCCACTTGTTTCTTCGATTACTTCATATGTTAAATCTTCAATTGCAACATTTTTATCATTAGCTGCATTTAATAAAGCTTCATCTTTATTTTTACCTACATATTGTTTCATAAACTTCTATGCTCCTTTTTTATTATCTTTCATAAAGAATTTGTAAATAACAAGGTTTTGAACCACACGGAACATTGAACTTACTAACCAGTAGAAACTCATCCCTAATGGCCATGAAATAGCTAAAATACCAATCATAGCTGTCATTGTATAACTCATCATGTTAGTAGTATTAGCCATTGTATTATCACCTTGAGCATATTTCTTTTGTTTAACTCCTGATTTTTTAACTTTATGTTTTTGTAACCATTGAGGAACTTTTAATGATAATACTTGGAATACTAACATTAAGACGAAAATTACCATTCCTCCATAAGCACCTAATTTAAATAAATCAATTGGTGTTTTAGATAAACTAATTCCTAAGAAATGTCCTTCTACTACACTATATGCACGCATTGTAGCTTGATACATTCCTAAAATAATTGGTAATTGAATAAAAGTAACAATAATTGTTCCAAATGGCTTAATACCATGTTTAGCATATAATGCTTGCATTTCTTGCGCTTGAGCCATTTGTGAGCGTTCATCTGTTTTACCAGCATACTTACTTTGAATCTTTTGTAATTCTGGTTGAATCATTTGCATTTGTTGTGATGCAATTTGTGATTTTAATGAGAAAGCAAATACAATTAATTGAATTAAGAATGTTGTAGCAATAATCCCAATTCCTGCATCAGTTAATGAAGCAATAAAGTTAATAATTTGGGCAATTGGATATACGATAAAGGCATCAAACCAACCTTCATCAAACATATCACTAAAAGTTGTTTTCTTAATTTCAATTAAATCATCATTTTTTAAATCGTCATATTGTTTTGCTTCTTCTTCTGTTTTGAAATCAATTGAATCTTTACGAACTGTAACATCTTCCATCGTGATAATTGAACTAATATAAGTTTTACCGTTTTTACCACGTGGTGAGCTACATCCTGCTAAAGTTAGTACTAAAAATAATACAACTAGAAACTTCTTCTT
>CAZQJH010000114.1:0-4736 GCA_964593515.1 uncultured Erysipelotrichaceae bacterium | reverse complement strand
CACTTAAAGCTTCATCTAAAGCTTTAACACTTTCATCAGTATAATCTGCTTTATTTACTTTTTCAGCTTCACTAATTGCTGTATTTAATGCCATTTTATCAACTACTACTTCTTCATCTTCTTTACTTCCATAGAAGTTAATTTCCGCAATTGTTGCATATTTATTAGAAGTATCTGGTCCATAAGTTTCAATCGCTTCAAATCGTACATAACGTCCACTAACTCCATCACCTAAGTAAGCACGTTTTACTTTACGATCAACAAATCCACTAGCTCCATGGTCCCAAGTAAATGTACCAACTAAATCATTTTCATCAATTGTGGCATCATCACTTACATATACATTAGCTTTATAAATATCCCCATTAGATCTTCCATTACGTGGTAAGAAAGTAACATCACTTAATTTATAAGTAGCTCCTAAATCAACTGTAATTGATTGTGGTAATGTATATCCAGCTCCCCAATGAGAGTGCCAATATGTTGTATCATCTTTATCTAAAGCAGCAATTGCGCTACCTAATCCAGCACCTTCATTAGCCCCATTTTCTGGTGTACATTCACTTGTTTTATCAACAATTGTTACACTATTAGGTTCTTTATTAATTAAGTTTTCATCTTTTAATTCAGGGAAACCATCATCAACAGTTAAATCATTAATAGCTTTTGTAAGGGCAATTTTCGCATTATCAATATCACTTTGCGTTGCATCAACATCATCAATTACTTTTTTAGCTGCTTCATAAGCTGCTTTAAAGTTAGCCCATGATGATACAGTATAAATACCTTCTTCTAAGTTAGCATTAGTTGCATATAAAGCTTTTAATTGGGCTTTATTTCCACGAACTTCTAATGCATCTTTAGCCTTAGTTAAAGCTTCAATAGCTTGTTGAAGAGCACTAGCACTAGCTTGGGTATTATTTAATACTTCCTTACTTTCTTCATTAACTTTTACTAAGTTATCATAACTAGCTTTAGTATATTCATCTTTAACTAAAGCATCAACTTCTTCAATTAATTCAGCTAAAATATCTTTTTTAGACATAAATTTAGCTACTAATGAAGTATGTCCTTCAGCATTAAAGGTATATGTTAATTCTTCACTTACTAATTCATCATAGTGATACCATCCAGCAAATACTAAATCATCACTATCAGCTTTAGCTTTTAAAGTTACTTTTGTTCCTTTTTCAACACTTGTAACATTATTTTCGATACTTCCTTTAATTGCTGTTGCATTAATAACAACCTTTTCATCACTAGCTGCACGATTAGCTACATCAAATTCAGATACAGCTACCCATCCATCATTTGATTGTAATGCTACAAATTTAATATAACGAACCTTTTGAGTAGCGAACGTTACGGCTTTTTGACTTTGATCAGCTTTAAAAGTTTGTCCATCTGCTACTTGAATCCATTCATCAGCTTCATTAGCTTTAACATATACACTAGCTTTCGTAATTTGACCTGAATTTTGTCCTTGACGTGGAGTAAACATAAAGGTGTTAATTTCATATGCTTGTCCCATATCAATTGTTCCCGTAAATGAGTTAGAACCATTTAATTTATCACTAGCTCCTTGCCAATTAGAATGCCAAATTGTATTAGCTTTACCATCAAATGCATAAACAAATTTACCTTCAGTTTCGCTATAAATTGTTTCAGTATCAGCACTTCCACTCCATGCTGCTTTATTATAAGGATCTTTCTCAACATTCTTTTCCACTACTACATTATCAATAATAGCTTTAATCGCTTGTGTTTTTGAACCAATACGAGTTAATGGTAAAGCAAATGTTGAATGTTTAATTCCTGTTTTCTTCACAATATCATTGTGGATAAATGAACCACTAGCTTCACTTACTTTAACTCCATCAACATAAAGGGTTGTTTTTTGTTCAGCTGTTTCAATACGAATATTTACTTTACGTCCAACTGGTAATTCATAATTGAAAGTATATTCGTATAATTCACGAGTAAATCCTAAACTTCCATCACTTAAAATTCGAAGATCATGACTTCCATAATAGAAATCTGATTCAAATAAAATATCTCCGGCTTGTGGTGTTTTAGTTAAAGTAATATCAAATGATAAAGCATTACCATTTCCTAAACGTTGTAATGGTGTTTCAACATATGATTCATTACCTAATAAAGTTAATACACCATCTTTAACATTAGCATTTACTTGGTTTGTTAAGTCACGGTTATTATCACTTGTATCTTCTAAACTTTCAAAGTCATAAATTGCATATAAATCATCAACACTAATTGCTGAATAGTATGGATCAGTATTAGGGGCTAAACCAGTTGTTGCCGCAATATTCATTAAGTTATTAATTGTACCTTTAGCTTTACCATTACTTGCCCAAGTTTTTTCAGCATATACTGGCATTGCATTAATAATACGTGTGAATAAATCTGATTCAGTTAATCCTGAAGCTGATTTATCGATATTATCACTCCATACCGCATACATAGCTCCTAACATTTGATCATCACCACTTGGGGTTTTATAGTAAACATTACCACTTGATTTTAATTCATTAGTTTCAAAGTTATTGAAAACATTAGTAATATTTAAGTAATCAGCATAAGCTCCTTGATTACCATTTCCATTTGGTACCATATATCCATAAGTATCGATAGTATTAATTACATCGAATCCCATTTCATACATATCTTTACCACTAGCCCAATCACTAGACCAAATATTCATTTGAACTCCTTCAATTGCTTCAGGAATAATTTCAGTTAATGGGTTATCTTTAATCCAAGAATATCCTCCCCACATACGAACAGTATTAGTTTCTTTAACATAAGGAACAATTTCATTACAGAATTCACGATAAGCTTTATAATCAGCTAAGAATTCATCAGCTCCAATATGGAATACTGTTTCACTATCAAATACTGGATTATCTCCTTTAGTATAGTCATCAAATAATTCTTTGATTTTATCACGAACATCTTGTCTTGAAATATCCCAGTGGTCAATCAATGGTCGATTTGCATTTGTTGGTGATACTTTATTTAAGACGGCTAATTCAGGCCATACTTTAGTAAATGAAGTAGAATGTGCAGGTACATCAATTTCTGGTACAACATTAATTCCCACTTCACGTTCTTCTAAAATAAAGTTTCTAAAATCATCTTTAGAAATAGCATAATCTTTAGCTGTAGGTGATTCACCTTCATCATTAGTTAAACTAGTTTCTAAACGGAATGCTTCATAAGCATCAAATGCTTCAAATTCTTTATCATATTTATCATAGTTTTCTAAGAAAATATAGTTATCTGATAAGTGAACTTGTAAATCATTCATCTTATAGTAACGCATTGTTCTTGCTACGGTTTTAATCATTTCTAATGATACTGGTTTACGTGCCACATCAAATGAGAAACCACGAGTTGAATAACGTGGATAGTCATTAATTTCTCCACATGGTAAACCATTTTCACTTGTCTTAGTAATTTGTAAGATAGTTTGTAATCCATACATAACTCCAACTTTAGTTGAAGATGAAATTACTACTTTACCATTATTAATATTAATATTTTGTCCTTCTTCACCTAACATTTTAAAGTCATCATTTAAAGTTAAGACAATACTAGCTTCTTCTTTATTAGTTGTTTTTCCTAATTTAATATTAGTAAAGTTTTCAAAATCCGCAATAAATTCTTCAGCTACAGATGTTAATGCTTCATCAAAGTAAATTGTTTTTAAAGCATTAACACTTACATATTGATTTCCATAAGAATACCATTCTTGAATTTCAGGAATAACTTTAGGTTTAGCTAAAGCATCATTTACTTTAGTTTTATTAGTTTTCACATTATAAATATAATCACCAGTAACTTTTGATTCTTTAGTTTTTTCATCAGTTACAACATAAGATACATTAACTACTTTATCTTCAATTGGCGTTCTAACTACTCCATCATTAGAAATAACTTCCGCTAAGTCAAATCCATTAATGGCAATACTAAAGCCTGCAGGTACTTTAGGTAAGCTAAATTCACTTGTTCCTGCTTCAATCGTTCCACCTTTTAATGAAGCAATAATTCCATCTAAAGTAGCTTCAACTGGTGCTTGATCTTGTAATTTTTCATATACTTCAATTTCATTAATTCCGACATTAACCCAATTTAAGGTACCACCATTAGCACCTAAAATGGTTACTTTAACTTCACTTCCGACATAATCTTTATCTAATTGAATAATTTCATCTTGTAAAGCTTTACTATCTTTACGATATACTTCGGTATAATTATCTCCTTGTTTAATTTCAACTTTGAATGAAGTAATATTTTGGGCATCATCATTTCGTTCAAAATGAACATGAATTTCACGAATGGTACTTTCTTTACCCAAATTAATATTAACCCATTCACCTACCGCTTTGTTTTGCGCTGTTCCCCAACGGGTTTTTAAATCACCGTCAACAACTAAATGATCAGCTGTACTTTCAGCTTCATAGCTACTAGATGTTACTTCTTTATTTAAAGCAATATTATCACTAGCGGCTTTAGCTGGAATAAAACTAATCGTTGAACATGTCATCACAAAGGCTAAAATCATCTTTAACAGTTTATTCATTATGTTTCCTCCTGGCATGATAGCACTTACAAAAAGATTATATCATATAATTCTTTTAATTGATATTAAAAGGGCAGTTAAACTGCCCTTTTAGTTATTTCTTAGTAATTAAGTTAGATAATTGTACAAACAT
>CAZQJH010000113.1:0-4815 GCA_964593515.1 uncultured Erysipelotrichaceae bacterium | reverse complement strand
GATCTAAGCAATCCTACTTATTTAGATCATATTTGGTTTAATCCATCCCATAGCGGAAGATATGTTCTTCAAGCTAATTTTAATAATCCTAATATGATTAAAGTATCTTGTTATAATATGATTGGTTCAATTGATGATTGGGAAACAAATAGTAAACCATTAATATCAAAAGCTAATATACGAGAAAGTAAGGAAATAGTGGATGGTAGTAATCATAAAATATATTTTCAAAATGTTGTAACTGGTTTTGGTCATGCCAGTAGTGTTAGTAATCATTTAAGTGATATCCGTTTAAAAATTAAGCGTAATAATGAAGAGTATTATGATTATGTTGCATATGATCCATTATATGATGGTTATGTTTATGAATTAACTGATTGTCATGGTAGTATTGAAATATATGCACAAGCTGAGTTATTAGGAACACCTAATGAAACTAAACTATTATTAAATGGAAAATTATTTGCTGATGAAAATGATTTAACTAGTGATAAATATCATCAAATAATATTAAATCAAGATGATGTACTTACTTATCAAGTAAAAAAATATATTCCATATTTTGAAGAAGAATATCGTTTTAATGATATTTTTAGATATCAATTAGATATATCAAAATTAATGGAAGTAGTAGGTTATCGTTTTTATATTGTTGATGATCAAAATAGCAAACATTATTATAGTAATCAAGTAGTTAAAGATAAACAATGTGTGGGTGATAAGTGGATTAAAATGTATTATTTTAAACAAAATGATGCCTTATTTGCTGATAATTTACGTTTATTATATTTTGATAATTATGATGATGATTGGAATTTTATAAGCAGCACTAACTTTGCTTCAAAAGAAGAAAGTCAATGTGTAAATGATATTTATTTATTTGATTTTCTAGATAAAGAAAATGATGATTTATATGGACAATATTTTTATTTTGAAGTTGATGTGAAAAAGAATCCTAAATTAAATTTTGATTATGCTCAAGGGGAGTATTTAGGAAATAAATCTCATAATTTTAATGGTGGAGAAATTTTTTCTTATGATAATGGAATTGTTGATAGTGTTAATAGTGATATTTTAAGAAATGTTGAAGGGGCACATGGAGTTTTGAAGTTACAATTTAATCCTCATAAAGTGAAAGAAGGTGATTATGTGCATAATCAACATCGCTGGGATTATGTACGTCATGTATTTATGAAATATCAATGTAATTTAAAGGTTAATGTCATTAATGGTTTTTATAATGTTAGTAATGAAGATATAACATTTAGCGAAAAAGATAAGAGTAATACTTATCTTTTAGATGCAATGGATAAAGTAACAATTAATTATCAGCCCAATAATGGCTATGGCTTAAAAGAAGTAATTATTGATGGTGTTAGTATCGATATTAATAAATATCCAACTAGCTATCAAATTATGTTATCTAAAGATTGTAATGTTGAAATTATTTATGAACGTTTATATGATATTACTACAATCGTTGAAAATGGAACAATTACACCTTCTACTAAAGTATTAAGCAATGACAATATTACGATAAAATATCAAGGGGATACAAAACATGTTTTAAAATCAGTTATCGTTGATGGTTATGAAGTAGATAAAAATCTTTGTTCAAATCAATATACTTTTAATAATGTTACAAGCAATCATCAAATTAAAGTTATATATGAACCAACATATACAATAAATTGTGAAATAGAGAATGGTTATATTAGTAAAAGTAAAGATGATTTAATTAAACATGATGATTATGAAGTGTTTTTTAAACCCAAAGATGGTTACTATATAGAATCCGTAATAGTTGATGATTGTGATATAAGTAAAAATTATGTTGAATCATTAAATCAAGAAAATATTTATGAATTTATTGATATTAGTGAAGATCATTATATAAAAGTTAAGTGTGTGCCATATCAAAAAGTTGAACTTAATTGTTTAATATTAGATAATGAAATCTATTTACCTAATGGTAATCCAACTTTCATTTACCAAGTTGAAGGAACTGATTTCTTGAATCAAAAAGTTGAACGTTGTTATGTGTTTACTTTTGATTCAAATGATGTGGAAAATCATAAGTTAAGTAAAACTATCGTTATTGATGACTTATATAAAGGAAGTTATAAAATAGAGCCTTTAGCTGTAAAAAGATATAAAATAAGTGATAAGAATCGTTCAAATAATGTCATTTCTTATTCAATTTATGATATTATTAATATAGATGGTAGTAAAAACTATTATCAAATAAGTGATTTATATCAAAGAAGTAAATATCATAACTTTGATCATAATGCACTTAGTAATCGAGGTGATTAAATTATGAAAAAATTATATTTATGTTTATTAAGTTTATGTATGTTATTTGGATGTAGCACAAGTGTAGAAAAGAAAAATGATGAAATTGTGAAAGTAAATGATTCTAATTTAGCTGATAAAGAAAATGTCGATGAGGTTATTGTTGATGAAAATGAAAATACTTCTAAAATCGATACTAATCAAAAGGAAGATGAAAAACCTGATGATGAGCTAAAAGAAAATCCTTCTACAAACGAATCTAAACCAGTTAAAGGTGAAAATTCTACTAAAACCGAAGTAAAACAAGATACTCCTAAAAAAGAAAATGTTTCTAAAAATGATTCTAAAAAAGAAGAAACAAAACAAGATACAGTTAAACCTAGTCAACCCCAACCACCTAAAGAAGAAGTAAAGAAAGAAGAACCTCATGTTCATAAAACGTTTTTCGCAGCCGAAAATGATTTAAAAGCTACTGGTTGTCTAACTTATTATGACCCAACGGTTTATGTTGATACCCTTGATGAATCAGATGAATATGCATGGCGAATCGCTGATGAATTAGGTATTGCAAGTTGTCGATGGACTTCTTGTGAATGTAGTTGTGGTAAAATTGGTACAATTTTATTTAATGTAAAATATTGGGAAGAATAAATTAGTTATTAAGATAAGTGATAATATTTCACTTATCTTTTTATTATAAAGATGAAAGGATGGATATAAGAATGAAAATATTTAAAAAGTTAATGTTATGTTTATTAAGTGTTGTTTGTTTAATGAGTTCAATTAATTTTGTATATGCTGATAGTTATACATTAAAAGAAGAATTTGATGGTAACTGGCGATATGGAAGTGGAAAAACAGGTAATCCTACTAAAATGTGGATTAATTCTAATTCGTGGTCTAGTGCTGTAAGTAATGATAATGAAGTCTTTTGTTTGGATTCAACCAAGACTTCCGTTCCAGGAGCTTATAATCAAGTTTTAACCCCTCAAGAATTGGGTTTAAGTCAAGATTTGGTATATAAACTAGCCTTAGTTGTTTATTATGGTTATCGTAGTAATAAAAGTGTTACTAATTATTTCTTAACCCAGAATTTAATATGGGAATTAATTGGTAAGAAATCACATGATGGTACGATTCAACACGTGGTGAATAGTTCTTATCCTACTAGAGCATCACAAGATGCATGGCAAAAAGATATTTTAGCTAAAGTAGATAATTTTATGAAATTACCTAGTTTTGATGCGAAAACCTATGAAGTGAAAAATGGTACTTCCACTACGATTGAAGATACAAATAAAGTATTAAGTGGTTTAAAAATTAAATCAGTAAGTAATGGTAGTGCGAAAATTGATGGTAATAAATTAATTGTTACTCCTAATGGTAAAGGGGATATGATAATTAATTTTGAAAGAAGTGTAAGTCAAGCTCAAACTAAAGCTAATTTTATTGTGACTAATAGTGATGGTGCTCAACCAGTATCTAATTTATGTAGTGGTAATGACCCTTATCGTGCCGAAGTTAATATTAAAGTAGTTGAACCTAAAGGAAGTATTCAAATTCGTAAGAAATGTAGTTATGATGATAGTTTAGTTAGTGGAGCTGTCTATTCTTTAACTAATTCAAATGGTAAGATTGTATCATATATTACAACTATTGCTGATGGTGAAGGTTGGGTGAAAATTGATGATTTAGCTTTAGATACTTATATTTTAAAAGAGGTGAAAGTACCTGATGGTTATCAATTAGACACTAATACATATGAAATTAATTTATCACATGATGGCTTAGTTGCTAGTAAAACAGTATATGATGATGCTTATGGATATCTTGAAATTCGTAAAAAGGCATCTAATTCAGCTGATAATAAATTTTTAGGTGGAGCTATTTATGGAGTATATAATGCGAATAATCAATTAGTAGAAAGCTTAGAAACTAAGGCTGATGGCTCATGGATAAAATCAAAACAATTACCTTTAGGTATGTATACAATTAAAGAAACTAAAGCTCCATTAGGCTATATATTAGATACAAATAGTTATAAAGTAGAAATTAAGAATCCTAATCAAACTCTTCAACAAACTTTTGAAGATGAAATTATTAAAGCTAATGTAAGAATTGTTAAAACGGATGGTTATAACGGTGATTTAATGCAAGGTGTAACCTTTAATATTAGTGATAAGAAAGATATGTCAAATGTGCTAAAAAAGGCTATTACCAACGAAAAGGGAATAGCTTATTTTTATGATTTAGCTTATGGTACTTATTATATTCAAGAAGAATATGTTAATGGATATCAATTAAATAATACAATCTATCAAGTTGAAGTAAAACAATTAAATCAAGAAGTATTAGTTGAAGTTGTTAATAATCCAATTAAAACCTTCTTTGATAAAGTTGATGAAACAACTAATAAGCGTTTAGCTAATGTTAAGTTACAAGTGATTGATAAAGAAACTAATGAAGTAATTGATGAATGGATTAGTGATGGTAAAACACCACATGAAATTTTATACTTAA
>CAZQJH010000112.1:0-4935 GCA_964593515.1 uncultured Erysipelotrichaceae bacterium | reverse complement strand
CTAATGGTAGTACAAACACTACAGATGCTGATGCAACTAATGTAAATGTACATTTAGCTACTCGCCCAATTTACGACGCTAATGATTTAATTAAATTAGCAAATGATGTTAATAATGGAAATAGTTTAGCTGGAGTAAGCGTTAAGTTAGAAAATGATATTGATTTAAAAGGGTACAAATGGTTGCCAATTGGTATTTACGCACGTGAAGCTACTGGAGGAAGTTTAGAGTTAATTCCTTTTAATGGTACATTTGATGGACAAAATCATACTATTTCTAATATGATGACAAGTGATACTTACCAATTCAAAACTAAGAAATTAGTTGGTGCACCTGCGTTATTTGGGGTAACTGGTGATGGAGCTGTTATTAAAAATATCAATATTAAGAATGCTTTAGTATTTGGATACAATCAATATAGTTACTCAGCAGCAGTTGTTGGTTCACACACTGAAGGTACTTTAGAAATTAATAATGTAAAAGTTAGTGACTCAGTTATTTGTGCTAGTAAGCAATTAGGGGCTTTAGTTGGTATTGCAAGTAGAAATACTAGTAATCCTGGAGTTGTTACTTTAACAAACTGTTCAGTTAATAATGTGGATTTAGTTTGGGTAAATTCATTTGGATCAAGTAACAACTTATTTGGTAATAGTGTTACTAATAATGCGGTAGTAAATGGAATGGACAATGTGCAACAAAGCAATGTAAATTCTATTAATGATAGAACTTTATACTACCAATATAAAGAAACTGTTGAAAAATAATTAATTTAATTAGCTCTCTCTTTGTAGAGAGGGCTATCAAAAGGTATAAATTATTGTTTGTACCTTTTGATAGCCTTATTATAGAAAAGGAGTGGTTAGATGAAAAATGATGGAATAATATTTGTCATAAGTTTAATCATGATAGTAAGTCTATTAATTATTATATTGTGGGTGAATTTTGTTATGAATTTTAACCAAAAGAAATATAATATTGTTAAAAAGATGCGTACTGCATCAAATTATCAAGAGTATTTAAGTTGGCGTTATAAATTGAGATGTCTTTATTTGCGTCTAATTCCATTTGTTAATGATGATAATGAGAGTAAGCTTTATGATCGCATATACAATTCAAATAAGCATAAGGAAGAAAAACGCAGTGATGGTTTAAACCATCTTTTAGCGCCATCATTAATGGCTATTATGGCTTGTGCTCTTTATTTATGTGGTACTTCATGGGCGTGGTATAGCTCATCTCAAGTAAGTAGTGTAAGTAGCATTGTAAGTGCTACTTATGATGCGGATGTAGCGATAAATGTTGATGGAGCTACTAGTGGTATGGTTAAAACAAATACTATTTCTCAAATGGATTTAGAGAGTGGTAAAGAATATCTTGTTACAATTAAAGCTAGTGGTAATGCGACAAGTGGATATTGTAAGGTAGAAGTGGGTAATGAAGTATATTATACTAATTCAATTATTCCTAAGGATGAATATTCTTTTAAAATCAAGGCTAATGAAAATTGTGTATTGAAAATCACACCACAATGGGGAACTTGTGCAATTGAAGGTCATGATGTTAATGCAAATGATTTAATTACATATGGTATTCAAGCAAGCGAAAGTATTGAAAATGATACTGAAGTAAATGAAAAACCAGTTGTTATTACTAAAGAAGAAAAATTAATTAATCAAACAGCAGTTATTATTGAAAATGATATCGAAGTTAAAGAAGAAGTAGAAGAAGAAATCATTGATTCAACAATCAATAATGATGCAGTTGTGGATAGCGATTCACAAGTTGATGAAGAAACTAGTGATGATGTAATTGAAAATGAGTAATAAAAAAGATGCGAAATTTAAATTCCGCATCTTTTTATTACTATTTAGTACCGAAAATACGATCTCCTGCATCTCCTAATCCAGGAATAATATATCCATGATCATTTAAGTGTGAGTCTTTAGCTCCAACATATACATCAATATCTGGATGAGCTTTAGTTAAAGCCTCAATTCCTTCTGGCGCAGCTAAGATACATAAGAAACGAATGTTAGTAATTCCTTTATCTTTCAACATTTGGATAGCAGCAATAGCACTTCCTCCAGTTGCAAGCATTGGATCAACTACAAATACTTCACGAGAATCACAATCAGCAGGTAATTTACAGAAATATTCTTTAGGTTGTAATGTTTCAGGATCTCTAAATAAACCAATGTGACCAACTTTAGCTGCTGGAATCATTGATAATAATCCATCAACCATTCCTAATCCAGCTCTAAGGATTGGAACGATAGCTAATTTCTTTCCTTGTAATTGTTTAACAGTAGCATGACAAATAGGTGTGTCAATTTCCACATCTTCTAAAGCAAGATCTCTAGTTGCTTCATAACATAATAACATTGCGATTTCACTAATCATTTGACGGAAATCTTTAGAACCTACTTCTTTACGACGAATAATACCAATTTTATGTTGGATCAAAGGGTGATCCATAATAACTACTTTAGCCATAGTAATACCTCCACTTATATATATCCTATTATAGCATAAAATAATGTTAATGTTACATAAAATGATGATTAAATCACATAAATGATATATATTATTGTGCTAAAATAATATCAAGGAGGAATATTATATGAGTGATTTTTTAATTTTAGCTTATTTGTTTTGTGTTGGCTCAATATTGGGATGGTGTCTAGAATTTGTATTTAGATTTTTAACTAATAAAGAACATCGAATTGGAAATCCAGGATTATGTGTTGGTCCTTATTTACCAATTTATGGATGTGGTTTGGTTGCATTATATTTGCTAGCAGGTTTAGAGAAATATACCATAACCAACAATAATATTTTAAATCAAATATTATTATTTAGCTTAATGGCAATTGCGATGACCATTATTGAATATATCGCAGGTATTTTCTGTGTTAAATATTTAAAAGTAAGATTGTGGGATTATAGTGATCGTTGGGGAAATATTCAAGGAGTTATTTGTCCAATGTTCTCAGTGTTTTGGGCATTATTAGGTGCTTTTTATTACTTTGTAATTCATCCTCATATTTTAGATGGATTAACATGGCTAGCTAATAATTTGGCTTTTTCATTCTTTATTGGTTTATTCTTTGGTATATTTATTGTGGATTTAGTAAACTCTACTAACTTAATTATGAAACTAAAAGCATTTGCGCATGAAAATGAATTAGAATTAAAATATGAATTAATTAAAGACTATATTCGGGATAAAAATAGTCAAAGAGTTAAGAAATTTAAATTCTTCCATTCACTACAATCAATTAGTGATTTAAGTGAACATTTAAAAGAAATGTATAATATTGATATAAAGAAAATAAGAGGTCGAAAATAATCGACCTCTTATGATTTTCCATCAAACTTCATGCGACATTTAGGACAAGTAATGGTAATTTTACCTTTTCCTTTAGGAACACGAACAGTTTGTTTACAATTAGGACAAAAGAAATATTTATGTTCTTTATCCATTGCTTGTTGTTTTGCTACTTTAAATAAATGTTGGAATGGATATAGAATACGTTCAAACTTATAATTTTCTTGTTGTCTTTTACTAATATTTTTAGAATAACATCTAAAAATAGCAATAAATAATAATATCCAAGTAATAATATTAAGAATACCATTATGGAATAAGAAACCATTTAAAACAATTAAGATTAAAGTAAAGACTAAAAGCCATTTATTTAAACGATCATTACCATATCTTCCATACATAAATTTATATAACATACCTGATAATTTATTCATCTAATCACTCCTCATATGCTATATTATAAGATAAAAGAAGGGTAAAGATAATAGGTATTAATTGTTTCACATAATTTTCTAAATTATTCAAAGGAATATGTGTTTGGTTTAGTATAAGTGATATAAGATTTACCACGATTAACTTCTAATTCATTACCATCTAAATCATAGAATTTAAGATAATCATTTTCACTAGCTTTATACCAACGGATTTGTTTAATAGTACCATTACTAATATAATAACCAATGGAATTATCTTTGCTACCTTTCCATTCGACAGTATTTCTTCCTTCACTATTAAAAACTTTAACTTCAGTTTCTAAAATAAATAAGTTTTTAAAACTTAATTGTTCTTTACTTGATTGATCAATTTGAGGTTGATCACCAAAAGATTTTAGATAGACTTTATTATCAGCATCATAAGTTAATTTTGAAATAGTACTTCCATAATTAATCGTTACTTTTTCGCAAGTCTCATTAGAGATAGTAGTATCTTCATTATTGAAATTAAAAGCTTTTTGCTTTTTATCTTCCTTTAATTCTTGACGATAATTATTCTTTTCAACGGTTGTTTTAAATTTTGATCCATAAAAAACACTAGTATGTTCTAAAGCATAACCATTATTTAATCGATCTTGATCACGAGTGAAAAGTTTATTAGTGTTATATAAACCTTCAAATTCAGTAAATTCTAACGATTTAATATAATTTTCATCCGGATAATAATAACCCCAATGAACATAAAAAGCATCATAACCCATGGCTGTTACAGGAAAGAAATAACGTGAACTACGAACAGAACACATATCTTCTAATTTACTATAATCAGCAAAGAAAGCTAAGAATCTAGTTTGTCCACCTTCTAGCGGGAATTCATACATTAAATCTAGGTTAGAAATTCCATATTGAGGTTGAGCTTCTTTAGCATTATTAATGGCAACACAAACGCTACGTTTACCAATTGCATCATCACTTAAATCATTTAATCCAGTTAAAAGATTTAAGTTTTTTTCTTCTTTAAAAGTAGTATCATTACTTACTTCTTCTTTTTCAATAGTTTTATCTTCTTCTTTAGTAGGTTTTTTAGTAATGTCATTATTACTACATGCTAATAAAGTTAGCGATAAACATAATAAGGTAATTATTTTTTTCATCTATATACTCCTTTATTTA
>CAZQJH010000111.1:0-4959 GCA_964593515.1 uncultured Erysipelotrichaceae bacterium | reverse complement strand
TTATATAAGAATGTAAAAGCTTTATTTTCTAATTCATCATCTAAAATACTTAAATCTTCATATTTAAATTCTGGATTATCTTTCTTTAAAGCTTTATAAATAATGAAATCAGCGATTTGTGGATTCTTTGGTAGTAATGGTCCATGCATATAAGTTCCTAATACTTGTCCATTATAAAATCCTTCAAATTTACCTTGATAATCATTACCATAACCTTTAATAACTTTACCTAAAGGATTACTAACATTTTTAGTTTGACCACCATGATTTTCAAAACCAATAGCTTTAATTAAATGACCATCTAAGTTAGCTTCAATAACAATATTACCAACACAACGATGATTTTCATCAGTTTCACTATAATAATCAAACAATTGTAAACCATTGATTTGATGATTAGAACCATCAATATAATATTGACCAAATAATTGATAACCACCACATACTAAGAAAAAGAAAGTATTATTATTTAAAGCTTCAATAATATTATCTTTACGTTTCAATAAATCATCAATGATTAATTTTTGTTCTTTATCAGCACCACCACCTAAAAATACTAAGTTATAAGTAGCTAAATCTTTATCTTCATTAATACCACATGTATCAATAATTACATCAATATTTCGATCTTGACATCTTTTTTCTAACACCATGATATTACCTTTATCGCCATATAAATCCATAATATCATGATACATCCATAATATCTTTAATTGCATAATTTATAACCTCTCATTAATTAATTAAATTTTTTCTAGTTGGTTGTAAGGCTGTATATGTAGCTAAAGCATATTTTTTATTATTTAAAGCTTTAAATTCATTACAAGCTTCACTTAATGATTCAATTACCACTAAATCCCCTTTATAACCCCCATATTTAAGACGTAAAGCCATTTCATAGCATCTAGTTCCACTACAAATAATACGCTTGTTTAAAGGGCTTATAATGCGTTCAAAATTAGTATCATATAACCAAGAAATATCAGTACCATCTTGAACTTGATCATTAATTACAAATAATAAATCTTTAACTTCATCATCTTGTTCAATTACTTTTAATACTTCATTAGCACCTGTAGGATTTTTAATTAAGTTAATAATACAAGGTTGATTATTAACCATTAAAGTTTCATTACGCCCACTTGGAATAACAAAAGAAGTAAAAGATTCATGTACATATTTAAATGAAATATGATATAAAAGCGCACAAGTAATGACTGCCATACAATTATACATCGTATAAAAACCAGCTTGTGGAGCTTTAAATTTTTCATTTTGATAAGTAAATAGACGTTTATTTAAATCAACAACTTTACCATTAATTGCTTTATCACTTGAAGCAAAATCACATGCATCATTACTACAACTAAATTTACCAATATGTGAATATTGATAATAATCATAATGTAAAACATGATGACAAATTGGACAAAACTTCCCTTCACTAGCTTCACTAGATTCTTTACTACTATTTTTTGCTTCATCCATTCCATAATAAATAGCATGAGCATCTTTAGCAGCATAAGCTAAACGACAAACATTAGGATCATTACCATTTAAAATTAAGTTTCCTTTAAAATCTTTTAAACTATTTTCAACTTTATTAATTAACAGTTCCATTTCTTTAGAACGATCTAATTGATCTCTAAAGAAGTTAGTAACTACAACTGTATCCACTTTTAAATCACGCATAATATATGGAACATTTAATTCATCAACTTCTAAAACAATATAATCAACGTTAACCTCACCATTTAAACTAGCTTCTTTAACAATTGAAGTTGTAATACCAGCATGCATATTATCACCACGACGATTAGTAATAACTTGATAATTAGCTGTTTCTAACATCGTTGCAATCATATTAGCAGTTGAAGTTTTACCATTAGTACCAGTAACAACAATAATTTTCGCTTCAGTACTAATTTGTTTTAAAATATTAGAATCTAGTTTTAAGGCAATTGTACCTGGAAGTGAACCTCCACGATGCATTTTTTCTAAAATAAAACTAGATGATTTACAAGCTAAGATTGATAGCATTTTTTTCATAACATCACCACTTTCATAATTCATCAAATATTATACACAATTTTCTTTAAAAAAAACATGTTATAAAAAAACTTTCGTCATAAAAACGAAAGTTTTTCTTATTAATTAGTTTTATTTAATAAACCTTCAACAATTGGTTTCATTAATTCATCAATTGTCTTTTGTTGTTCACTAGTAAAATCATGATCTTTATTGATTGTGGAAACTTCACTAGTCATTGGTAATTGATTCCATAATTCAACATTATTATCAGCTAAGAATTTATCTAAATGAGCATTTGGATATAATTCAATACGTTTACCACAATCTGGACAGTTAATATAAGCCATATTTTCAATAACTCCATATACTGGTACATCAACTTCTTTACACATATTAATTGCTTTAGAAACAATCATTGAAACCATATCTTGTGGCGTTGAAATCATTACTACCCCTTCTACCGGTAAATCTTGTAATACAGTTAAAGCAATATCCCCCGTACCTGGTGGCATATCAATAAATAAGTAGTCTAAATCTTCCCATACTACATCACGATAAAATTGTTTAATCGCATTATTAATAATTGAACCACGCCAAATTACTGGTTTATTTTCATCATCTAATAAGTAGTTTAAAGAAATTGATTTAATTCCATCTTTATCAACTACTGGCTCAATCGCATTACCTCTTCCATAAGCATTTTCACGACTTAAGTTTAATAAACGTGGAATACTAGGACCAGTAATATCCGCATCTAAAATACCTACTTGGTATCCTTGTTTAACTAAAGCTTTAGCTAGTAAAACGGTCATTGAACTTTTACCAACTCCCCCTTTACCACTCATTACAGCGATAACATGTTTAATATTTGAATATTCATTAATTACTTTATTACATCCTTGTTCATTTTGGGAACAACTTCCATGATTTGGACAAGTATCACATTTACTCATAATAAAACCTCCTATAAATACATACTTTATAATGATACACTAAATTTAATATTATTGCTAGTTTAATCGTAAAAGAAACCTTTAATGCTTAAATAATTAAGCTTAAAACTAATTACGTTTCTTATGTGCAAATGGATGAAATTTATCATACATTGTTTTTTTCTTTTCATCTTGCAAATGAGTATAAATTTGTGTTGTTTTAATATCCTGATGACCTAATAACTCTTGCACCACCCTTAAATCAGCACCACCATCTAATAAATGAGTTGCGAAAGAATGACGAAAACTATGAGCTGATAGCATTGGATTTAAGTTTAATTCTTGTAACTTATGTTTAATTAAATCATGAACATAACTACGATTTAATTGATTACCTTTAATATTAATAAAGACATAGGGACTTTGTTTAACATCCCATGATTTACGTACTAAACTAAGATAAGTTTGTAAAGCATTAATCCCATTTT
Source organism: uncultured Erysipelotrichaceae bacterium (assembly GCA_964593515.1). Lineage (GTDB taxonomy): Bacteria > Bacillota_I > Bacilli_A > Erysipelotrichales > Erysipelotrichaceae > JAXJYR01. Next base: position 1,508 of record CAZQJH010000111.1, on the reverse strand, counting down.
GATGAATTGGAATTATTCTTTCTTGTTGACCTTTACCAAAAACTTTAATAAAACCTTGTTGCAAGTGAATTTGATTTAATTTTAAATTAATTAATTCACTGATTCGTAAACCACAACCATATAATGTTTCAAATAAAGCTTTATGAAAGATACCAATATCACTATGATCAAAGCTATTTAAAAAGCATTCGATATCATGAATATGAAAATACTTAGGTAAGTGTTCTTGTTGCTTAAATGATGCTAAATTTAGGGTAGGATCATTAATTTGATATTGTTGATGTAAATAACGATGAAACATTCTTAAAACACTTAATTGATGATTCTTACTCGTATTTTGACCTTGTAATTGTAAATAATAATGATGTAATAAAAAAGAATCAACTTCTTCAATTTCTTCAATATCTTCATTAGCTAAAAATAAAGCATAATGTTTTAAACCATTTTGATAACTAGCAATAGTAGCTTTACTTTTATATTCAACTAATTTGATATAACGTAAATAATCATTAATAGCTTCTTTTACTTTCATCGTTCATTAACAATTCCTTTACCAATTTTAGTTGATATTTTTCCATCTTTATAAGCTTCAAGTAAAATACCAATTGCTTCATCTTTAGCTTGATCATAAATAAATTCAATTCTTTTACAAGCTAAACGATGTTTTGAAAAACATGTAAGAATATCTTGAATGCGATTAGCTCGATGAACCATATAGAAACGTCCCTTTTCTCCTAAAGCTTTACTAACACTAGCACATAAATCATCAAGGGTTAAATAACATTCATGACGAGCAATTTTTAAAGCTTGTGATTCATTAGTATTACTAGTTTCATCATAAGGAAAATAAGGAGGATTACAAACAATAACATCAACTTGTGGTAAAGGATAATCACAAGCATCACCACAAATAATTTCATAATCAATCCCACATGCTTCTAAATTATATCTAGCTAATTCACATGCTTCTTCTTGAATATCAATCCCATATAGCTTTTTAGGCTTAGATAAAGCTGCACAAAGCAATAAAGCACCATTATTAGTTCCAATATCTAAAATAGTCTCATCCGCTTCTATTCGCATAAAATGAGCTAAATGCGAAGTATCACTATTAATTCTAAACATATCTTTACGCTGATATAAATAAACATCAGTACCATGTACATAATTATACATTAATTCATCTTTATTCATAAAACACCAACTTTCTTTTAATATTATAACATATATTTAACTACTTGAGTGTTAATAAAACCTTGAATCAAATAAGCAATAAATAAAAGAAGACAAGCTAATAATAATTTAGTCAATAATTGATTAATTAATTGCTTAAACTTAAACTTATGTCCATTAATACAAGCATTAATAATCAACATACTTATCTTAATCCCTACTATCATAATTAAAAGATAAGCACTTATTTCCAACAAAGATTGTATTAATAAAGTTAAAGGAATCATATAAACAGCTTTTAAATGATAAATATTAACTCAAGCTAAAATATTAAA
>CAZQJH010000110.1:0-4986 GCA_964593515.1 uncultured Erysipelotrichaceae bacterium | reverse complement strand
CAGAAACATTTGCGATGTTACCAGTAGCGATTGTAACTATTTCAGAACATATTGGAGATCATACAGTATTAGGTAAAATTTGTGGTAAAAACTTCTTAAAAGATCCAGGAGTTGATCGTACTTTAATCGGGGATGGGGTTGCTACTGCGGTATCAGCCTTAATTGGAGGTCCAGCTAATACAACTTATGGTGAAAATACTGGAGTTATTGGTTTAACTAAAATTGGTTCAGTATATGTAACATGTGGAGCAGCAGTAATTGCTATTTTATTATCAATGTGTGGTAAAGTAGCTGCTGTGATTTCATCAATTCCTAACTGTGTATTAGGTGGAATGAGTATTCTGTTATATGGAGTTATTGCAGGAAATGGTTTACGTATCTTAATCGATGAACAAGTTGATTTAAATAAACAACGTAATATTATCATCTGTAGTGCAATGTTAGTTATTGGATTAGGAGGAGCTATCTTACCACTTGGTCCACTTACTTTCTCAGGTACTTCATTAGCTGCAATGGTTGGAGTTATCTTAAACTTAATATTACCAAAAGAAGAAGCTTAATTGCTTCTTTTTCTTTAGGAGGAATTTATGAAACAAACAATATTAGATTATACGATAGCTAATAATGATGGTTTAGCTATCGAAGATTATCAAGAAATCTTTCCCACTTTTTCTTTACAAACTCTTAAAAATAGTTTAGATGAGTTATGTGAAGATGGTTATTTATATTGTCAACAATTCATGGGATTTAATGTCTATTTTGCTCATGTTAGTTGTAGTATTGATTTATCGAATGATTTAGTCGTTGATACGAGTAAAAATTCATCTAGTAATAACGATGACGATGATGAAATCTATGCAATGTATGATGGAATGGATATCGATATCTTCCATGATTTAAGTTTAATGTCAGGATTTGATGATTTAGTTGATAATTATCAAACCTTAAAATCTATTTGTCATAATGATGAAAATAGCGATGAATAAAGCCAAAATTCTTGATAAATAGTTTACTTTTCAAGCGAAATATTATAAAATTTATACGGTATAGAAATAGGAGGAAAATTATGAAAATTTCATCACTACAAACAGCTAGATATGAATATTCTCCAAAATTACCAGCAATGCTTAAAAATGGGGTTGCTGAAATTTGTGTAAAAGAAGGAGATGCAACACAAAGTGTAGCTGACCAAGAAAAGATTCAAGCTCTTTTCCCAAACACTTATGGTAAAAAAGAAATCACTTTTGAAAAAGGAGCTAACACTTCTGAAGCAAAAGTACAAAAAGTAGGAGTTATCCTTTCTGGAGGACAAGCACCAGGTGGACACAACGTAATTTGTGGTTTATATGATGCTTTAAAAGCTACTAACCCTGAAAACGAATTATTCGGATTCAAAAACGGACCTATCGGTTTAATCAACGACGATTACTTAATCTTCGATGACAACTACATTAACCAATACCGTAACACAGGTGGATTCGATATCATCGGTTCAGGACGTACTAAATTAGAAACAAACGAACAATTCGCAATCGTTGCGGAAGTTTGTAAAAAACACGGAATCACTGCTATCGTTATTATCGGTGGAGATGACTCTAACACAAATGCAGCTGTATTAGCTGAATACTTTGCTGCCAACAACACTGGAGTTCAAGTTATTGGATGTCCAAAAACAATTGACGGTGACCTTAAAAACGAAGATATCGAATGTTCTTTCGGATTTGACACTGCTACAAAAACTTACAGTGAAATTATTGGAAACATCGAACGTGATGCTAACTCAGCTAAAAAATACTGGCACTTTGTTAAAGTTATGGGACGTAGTGCTTCTCACGTAGCATTAGAATGTGCATTAGAAACTCAACCTAACATCTGTTTAATTTCAGAAGAAGTTGCTGCTAAGAAAATGTCATTATCTCAAATTGCTGACTACATTGCTGACTCAGTAGAAACTAGATCAAACAATGGAGAAAACTTCGGGGTTGCTATTATTCCTGAAGGGGTTGTTGGATTCGTTCCTGAATTCTCAGTATTAATTCACGAAATCAACGAATTATTAGCTGGAGCTAAAGCTGATGCATTCAACGAATTACCAACTTGGGCTGATAAATATGCATTTATCGAAAATGGATTAACTAAAGAATCTATGGAAGTATTTGCTATTCTTCCTCAAACAATCCAACAACAATTATTCTTAGAACGTGACCCTCATGGAAACGTACAAGTATCTTTAATTGAATCAGAAAAATTATTCTCTGCTTTAGTAGCTGACAAATTAGCTGAAAGAAAAGCAAACGGAACTTACAACGGTAAATTCAATGCTTTACACCACTTCTTAGGATACGAAGGAAGATGTGCTTTCCCTTCTAACTTTGACTCAGACTACTGTTACTCATTAGGATACAACGCATTCATGTTAATCCAATACGGATACAATGGTTACTTATCAAAAATCTCTAACCTTTCTAAACCAGCTAGCGAATGGGTAGCTGGAGGTATGCCAATCACTAAGATGATGAACATCGAAAGAAGACATGGAGAAGACAAACCAGTAATCAAAAAAGCATTAGTAGAATTAGATGGTAAACCATTTGAATACTTTGCTGCTAACCGTGACAAATGGGCAGTTGAAACTAGTTACGTATACCCTGGAGCTATCCAATACTATGGACCAAGTGAAGTATGTGACATCACAACTGTTACATTAGCTTTAGAACAAGCTAAATAGTTATTAAATTAACGCTTAGAAGTAATTATCAATGATAATTGCTTCTTTTTTTTATGCTTAAAAAAAGTGGGTAACATAATACGTTACCCACCTAATTTAACCTGCATTTCTTTACGAATCCAATCACTCCACTCACAGTAATACTTCGCATATAAATGGACATTATCACTAGTTTTATCACTAGCTAAAGCATGATTTTGATCATCAAAATAAACATTAGTATCAATATAAATAATATTGGAACCATTACATAATTTCTTGAACTTATCATTTAATTTATTAATTCGTTCATTATTAATATACTTTTGATTATCAGAATATTGTTTAGTTACATGTAAATTAGCTCCTACAAATACTTTCGCATTCGGTTGTTTATCCACTATCTTATTAATTAATCCACTAAATTCATCACGAACACGATTTAAGTTATAACCAATTTCATTAATTCCTAACATCACATGAATCTTATTATACTGTTTACTAGCTAATAAAGTATCAATTCCTACTTTACCTAAATCTTTAATATTACAACTTTGATCATAGATATTAAATACACTCATTCCTACCGAACAAAAGAAATCAGCTTCATTTAACCCAGCATAACTTTTTATTCCTACAGTACGTGAATCACCAATAAATAAGGTATCATCAACATTTATCGGTACTGCATTCGCTACATCACCACTAATAATTGGTTCACTAGGTATTTCTTCTGGCTTATTATCTTCTTTCGGAGGTTCTACTTGATTAGGTTCATCTTTTTTATTTTCTTCTTTCTTATCCTCTTTTGGTGGAGTTTCTTGATTAACTTCATCTAAAGGATGATCCTCCTTCTTATCCTCTTTTGGTGGTTCTACTTGAGTAGAATCATCTTTTTTTATTACATTATCTATTTTTATTTCTTCTTGTTTATTATCATCTTCATCTTCCAATAAGTCATCATCAACTTTCACAATTTCATCAATAGGTTCATCTTCTTTTACTTGAGTATTTTTTAAAACAAATAAAGGAGAAGTATCTTGGTAAGAAGCATAGATAAAAACAGCAACCATCATTAAACATAAAACAATTAAAGTATATAAATTATGTTTTTTCATCTTCACCCCTCCTAAAATCTAAAGTATAAAAATGGATCATTAAAACCACGATACATACAGTATAAACATAGTCCTAAAATAATTATCAACATCAAATTAATAAGCTTTTCTTGTTTAATTTTTTTCAATAACTTATATGGTAATAATGTTGAGAATAATAATCCTATCACGAAGAATAATCCATAATCTTTTAGGTATGGTAAATAATCATAAGGAATAATTCCTTGCGCACTTACTCCTAAAGGAAATAAACGTGATAAAAATACTGGTAATAAACTAATATCATCTAAAGCAAATACTAACCAACTTAATGGAATTAAAATAATCATATATAAATGGGCAATCACTGGATGTTGCTTTAAAAAATCTTTCAGTACATATTTTTCGATTACGATAATAACAAATAATAAGATTCCCCATAGTATAAAGTTATATCCAGCTCCATGCCACATTCCCGTTAATAACCATACCACCAATAAATTAAATATATTACGCACAACTCCTTTACGATTTCCTCCTAAAGGAATATATACATATTCTCTAAACCATGATCCTAAAGTAACATGCCAACGACGCCAAAATTCGGTCATTGACTTACTAATATAAGGATGATTAAAGTTAAGTGGTAACTTAAATCCTAACATTTCTCCTAAACCTAAAGCCATTAATGAATAACCAAAGAAATCAAAATAAATTTGAAATGAATAAGCAATAATTGCTAACCATGCAAAAATCGTAGAAATACTATCAATTCCAATATTTAAAGCTTGCATAAAAACATGTGATATTGGATTAGCTAATAATACTTTTAAACCTAATCCAAAAATAAATACTTGTAGTCCATGTTTCGCTTGTTTAATACTAACATGGCGTTTATCTAAATCATCCTTAACTTGATCATAAGTAACAATAGGTCCAGCAATCAATTGTTCAAACATCGAAATATAAACTACATAGCGTAATAAACTTTCTTCAGCTTGACATTTACCTTTATAAACATCAACTAAATAAGATATTCCTTGGAATGTATAAAATGAAATACCAATAGGTAATAATACTTCTAAAACATAATCACTCGTTATTTGATTAACGACAAAACTTCCATATTTAAACACACCTAATGTTAGAACATGAATTATAATTAAAATAGCTAATATACAT
>CAZQJH010000109.1:0-5171 GCA_964593515.1 uncultured Erysipelotrichaceae bacterium | reverse complement strand
AAATATATTTATTAGACATAATTCGCTTAGCACATTCATCATATCGCTCTTTATATTGCATAATCAGTAGTGACTCTATCATGTTTTCACCTTCATATTATTATACGTATGAAGAAGATAAATTCTAAAAAATAATAATAAAAACGGGGTTTATCTCCACCCCGTTTTTTTTAATAATCTAAGACATGAGCCCACATTGGTTTTTGTAAGATATCATAAGCATCTTTTACCCCTTTAACTTTACAACGATATAATTTCTCAAATAAATCATTGTAATTTAACTTAGCCATCATATATGATTGTCGTTTAACTAAAGCTTGTGGAAATAAACGTTCTAATCGCTCTTTACTACTAACTTCCACCACAACCATTTTATGATAACCTAATACAGCTTTAAGCATCTTACTTAAAGCATTAGAATCTAAATATACAATCTCTTCTACTTCCGCAATATTTTTATGACTACTATAAATCGCATAACCACAAACAATATCTTTACTATTACGATAAACCACTAAATGTTTAATCCCAATTTTTAATTCTTTCAATAATTGTTCATAATATGTAATATCACGTTCAAAATAAGCATCAAAATGTTTAATAAATTCTTTATAAGCTTGTAATAATTCATCACTACTAGCTTCATTACTAATTCTTTTACTTTTCACATCTTTTAAAGCATCACCACGAATATGATATTTCTTACGTTCATAAATAACTTCAAAACCATATTTTTCATATAATTTAGGATAATAAGCTTTCACAAAGGTAAACATATGTCTATGACTAGATTCATCCATGACACTTTGCATTAATTGATGCATATATCCTTTACGTCGATAATCAGGTAAAGTCGCACTTTGTAATAAATAATCTACCACAAATTTACGATTTTTAAAACTTAAGATCATTTTATTCATTTGAATAGCAGAAACAATTTTATTATCAATTCTTAAAGTAACACATTTACTATTATCACTAATCATTTCACTTTTTAAACGTAACAGTTGGGTATTCATCGTGGGATAAGCACTTTTCCACAATTGATATAATTCTCTTTGATCATTAATATTAGCTTCATTAATCATAACACCAACTCCTTTATACCATTATAGCTTATTTTCTAGCCTTATTAAAGCTTTTTAAGCTTATGATCGTCATTAGATAAAACCCCATTAAATAAATACTACCATGGTAATCTTGTTTTAATATTGGTTTCTTTTTAACTTGATAATTAATTACTTTACGTTCTTGATTAAAATAATGATAATTAGGATTATTAATTTTAAGTTTAGCATATCCTTCATCAATTAATAATTGTTGTAATAAAGTATCATCGACAAAAACATAAGCGATTAATTTATCTTCTTGTTTTATTTCATCATCTAATTCAATCTTAACTTCTTGGCTATTATTTAATATTTCTTGCATATAACTACTAGCTTGTTTATTAAGCTTTACATTAAATAATTCCACTTGATATTGTTTATTTAGAAATTCAATAATTATATCGTTATTCTTTACTTCGATATATTTAACTTCATAACGTTGATTACTTAAAAAAGAAAACATAGTTAATACTATATATAACATGTGCATTCTATCACCATTTTTAGTATTACTATGTTTAGTCTTCTTTATACTTCGTTGCTATTTCTTTTGCTTTTTCTTTTATTTTGGCTAAGCGATGTTTCATTCCTGATTTAGAAATTACTTCATCATAGGTTTCTTCACAGTACTCACATAGCTCTAATAAACTTGCTTCCGGTAAAGCTTTACGTGCATAAGCAGCTCGTTGTAGTTTAACTGGTAAAGTTTCTAGTCCTACATAAGTTTCAATCCATTCAATATCTTCTAATTGTTTTTTACCCGCAGCCATACTTTTCATTTCATTAGCTAATTCACAGTTATCTAATCTAGTAAATGAGTTAATGAAATCACGTTGAATACGACTATCTTCAAAGGTAAATAAGGCATCATTTGCACCAATACAACGTAAGAAGTCACTAATTGAATCACTAGCTTTTAAATAGACTACTTCTTGATTACGTCGTTTAATATGTTTCGCATTCATTCCATATTCAATCATTAATTGTTGAAGGAATAAAGCTGTTTCTTCATGAATAGAGCTAATTTCTAAATGATAATTACAATTAGTTGGCGAATTAACACTACCTCCAGCTAAAAAAGCTCCAGCTAAATAAGCTCTAGCACAACATTCTTTAGCTACTAATTCACGATTTGGATATCTTCTTAATCCTTCATCTGTTAAAATATCTAAATCTTCTAATATTTCTTGAGCTTTATTTTTAATTCTAATCATATATACTTTATTTTTCTTTAAGACCATCTTTTGAATAATTGAAATTTGCGTTTCTACTTGATATCTTGCTTTAACTAAAGTATATATTCTTCTAGCTGTTGTAGCATTTTCACTTTTAACGGTAATATTCATTCCCCCACTAGTAATATTAATGGTTGAATTCATTAAGATAAAGGCACTTAACTGTGCTCTAATACAACAATCATGTAATTCATTATTTACTATTTCTTGTTTAACTTCCATTGTAAATGACATCTAATCACCAACTTTCGCAATAATCTCTTCTAATACTTGTTTTACTTTTAAACTATCATGACGAATAACTCCTTCATCAAAAGTTAAAATATCACGATATATAATTTCATATGGATGTTTATCTTCTTTAACTTTAACTTCAATACTATTAAATTGAGCATATTTAGCACATAATTCAGCACTAATTTTATTAGTATGCGTTATAACAATATCAACCGCTTTATCATCACTATGCTCCCATATCGCTTTAACATGTTCTTCTAAAGAATAACCATCACTTTCTCCAGGTTGAGTCATAGCATTTGCAAAATATACTTTTTTAGCTTTACTTTTACTAATAGCTTCACTTACGCCTTTAATAATTAAATTAGGAATAACACTAGTATATAAACTACCTATCCCATAAACAATTAAATCAGCTTCATTAATAGCTTTAATAGCTTCTTCACAAGCAATTGTTTCATGATCATAATATACATTTTGAATCCGGTTATTGTATTTAGGAATATTACTTTCCCCTTTCACAATTGTACCATCTTCCATTCTCGCATATAAAGTTAAAATTTCTAATGAACAAGGAATAATTTTCCCTTTAACTTTTAAAAAACTAGAAATGGTTTGAATTGCTTTTAAAAAACTTCCTTCTTTATCACTTAAAGCTGTAAGAATTAAGTTACCTAAATTATGTCCGCCGACATCTTCATTACCACCAAAGCGATAATTCATTAATTCTGTAAAGAAGCTTTCATCTTCAGCCATCGCACACATTACATTACGAATATCTCCCATTGCTGGAATATGGAATTGACGTCTTAATCTTCCAGTACTTCCTCCATCATCCGCAACTGTTACAATCGCACTTAGTTCAATATTAGGAATTTGTTTAATTCCTCTTAGCATTTGTGATAGACCACTTCCACCACCAATTACAACAATTTTCTTCATCTTTTATACCAATAAATCACGATGAGCTTTATAACAAGTATAATGTTCACAATAGTATTTATATAGATAATTAGTTAAGGTAACACTACGATGATGTCCACCTGTACAGCCAATTGCTACACAAATATGACTACGATTTTGTTTATCATATTCTCTAAAGGCTACATCTAAACAATTAATAATCTGTTGAACATATTCTTTACTTTCATCAAAACTCATTACATAATCATATACTGCTTGATCTTCCCCCGTTAAATATTTTAAATCTTCTAAATAAAATGGGTTAGGTAAAAAACGAGCATCAAAAACAAAATCAGCATCACGTGGTATCCCATGTTTAAAACCAAATGACATAAATGAAATAGCGAAAGTTCGTTTTTGATCTAAAGCTAATTTTTCAATTAAAACATCTTTTAAATTACTTGTATTTAATTTACTTGTATCGATATGAATATGATTATGGTCAATTAATCCTTTAAATAAATCACGTTCTTTTTCAATTGCTTCTTCTAAACTAATTGCTTGTTTACGAATAATTAATGGATGATTACGTCGTGTAAATTTATAACGTAATAATAATGTTTCATCATTAGCATCCAAGTAAACAACTTGAATTTTAGCTTCAACATTTTTAAAATATTGCACAAACTTAATATAATCACTAGCTGAAGTAGCTAAAGCAATATTTTGATATTGTTCTTCTTCACAATTAGTTAAAAAACGTGCAAATTCTTCGATTAAGGCTACTGGATAATTATCAATACAATGATATCCCATATCTTCTAAGGCACTCATTGCACTTGATTTTCCTGCTCCTGACATTCCTGTTACTAATACAATATGTTTTTCCATGTTCATCACCTGTCATAAGTTTATCATATTATTTATTTTTCTTCTATATTCTATTAAATAATTATGTTAAAATGAACACAGAGGTGATTAACATGGGTGATAAACGTAGTGCTATTTTATCTTTATTAAAAATTTTATTTACATATTCAGATACGAATACTCATTTAACTAGAAAAGAAATAAATGAACATTTAGCTAAAGATGGTATTGAAATTAATCGTAAAACATTTGGGGAATATATTAAAACAATTAATGAAATGTTTGATGATTGTATTGCTTTTGATGAAAAAAACTTCAAAACTAGAACTTATTTCTTTACACATACAATCGAACCAGCTCATATTCAGTTGTTATTAGATACCCTTTACTCATCTCATTATATTGATGATTCACAACGTCAAAAGATTAGAGATGCGTTATTAAAATCAACTAGTAGTATTGTGAGAGATGATTACTGCAATATTTTTACTGAAAACAATCAAAATGCCCGCAATGATAAACAGTTATTGTATGTTTATAGCGAAATTATGGACGCTATCAAAGGTAATAAACAAATTAGTTTTGATTATCATGGTTATGATATAAACAAAGAATTACAAGTTGTTAGACCTGGTGTAATTGTATCTCCTTATCATATTATCCATCGTGATGGTCATCCTTATTTAAATTGTTATAATCATGCTTATCAAGGAATGCGTACCTATCGAGCAGATTATATTAATAATATTAAAATATTAGATATCAAAAGAAAGCCTCAAGAAGAAGATAAACCTAATAACAATGCTTTTATTAATGA
>CAZQJH010000108.1:0-5214 GCA_964593515.1 uncultured Erysipelotrichaceae bacterium | reverse complement strand
AAAATCCGTGTGTCGCTGGTTCAATTCCGGCCGGGACCACCATCTTGCAATCGAAGTACTATGTGAAAACATAGTACTTTTTTTGTCGTTTTCTTTTTTAGTTTAAACGCTTTCATTATTCAGATATTTGTGTTACTATTTATTATAGATTACTAGGGAGGTTTAGAAATGAAACAGAAATCTAATTTTAAAAAGCCAATTAAAGCAACGTTGGCTTTAGCAATGGCTTTCTCATCATTAACACCAGTTTCACTATATGCTTATAGTGCACAAACACCAAATTATAACTGTTCTGATGATGAAAATGCTTATGCTATTTATCCAATTCCTCAAGCAATTACTTATAATGAAAATCATACTTCATTTACATTAAGTAATGAAGTAGCTTTAGTAATTGAAGAAGGTGTAGATAGCTATACTAGCGATTATGTAAAAGAAGTATTAGCTGATTATAAAGTTGCTTATCAAGAATTTGATACTAAACAAGATGGAAAAACTAATATCTTAATTGGTATTGATGGTTCTAAGGGTTATGTAGATACATATGCTGATCAAATTACCTTAAAAAACAATAACTTATATGAACAAAATGATGCATATATGTTAGATGCTAACCAAGGTACAATGGTTATTGAAGGTAAAGATAGTGATGCAACTTTCTATGGGGTAGCTACTTTAAAAATGATGTTCTCATCATTTAATGCCGATAAATTCTTAGATGCTCATATTGAAGATTATGCTTCAGTTAAAACAAGAGGATATATTGAAGGATTCTATGGAGCTTGGACACATGAACAACGTAAAGATTTAATGCTATTTGCTCGTGATTACAAGTTTAATAGTTATGTTTATGCAGCTAAAGGTGATGCCTATCATACTAGTCAATGGAATCAATTATATCCAAATGATAAAATTAATGAATTCAAAGAATTAGTTGAATTAGGTAAAAAGACTAAAGTTGAATTTGGATGGTCGATTCATATGGGATCATTCTTTAGTGGTTTAACTTTAAATAGTGATTTATATAACCAAAGATATGATGCTTTAATTAAGAAATTAGATCAATTATATAATATTGGAGTACGTAAATTTGACTTCTTAAATGATGACTTCGGTAGTGGTTCACATGATGTTGTTGTTACAGTATTAAACCGTATTAATAAAGAATATATTCAAGCTAAAGGTTGTGAACCAATGAGTTACTGTCCACAAGGATATAATACATCTTGGTCAGGTAATGGAGCTGAATTAGTATCATTACAAAAATTAGATGATTCAATTAATATTTACTGGACAGGATATGATGTTAATACACCAATTGATCAAACATCAATCAACTATCTATATGAAAAATCACAACATAAAGCTGATTACTGGTTAAACTATCCAGTTAATGAACACTGTGGTAGTGGTATTTTCTTAGGAGATATTACTTATTATGCTCGTGATAACGTAACAGGAATGGAAGCATTCCACTCTAATCCATGTCGTTATCCATATGCTAGTGAAGTTGCTTTATATCAATTAGCAGCTTATACATGGAATAATACAAACTATAGTGATAATGCTATTGATATTTGGGAAAGTGCATTTAATTACTTACAACCAGAAGTAAAAGATGCTTATTTCAAAATTGCTAGTAACTTATCAAATGCTTCAGGTTCATCTCGTGTACCTGGATATAATGAAAGTGAATATTTAAAAGATACAATTTCGAAAGCTGAAGCGGCTTTAAATAATGGTACTTACCAAGATAGTGCTGAATTTAAAGAATTACGTGATGAATTTAAAGCAATTCAAGATGCAATTACTACTTTTAGAAAAGATTGTACTAATAAAGGATTAATTAATGATTTAGATCCATGGTTAAATGCTTTAATGGATGTTGCAACAGCTGGAGAAAATGCTATGAATGGTTTATTAGCTTTAGCTAATAATGATATTTCAACCGCATGGACTTCTTTCTCAGTAGCAACGACTAAATTTAGTAGTGCATATACTTATCAAAATGCCGTAACTACATGTAAAGCAGGAAGTAAATACTTATATCCATTTGTTAATAAGGCATTAACTAAATTAAATGAAACGATTACACCAATGATTGATCCAACTAATGTTCAACCTAAATTTATTGCGGTAATGGGTGGAAATGAAGTGACTATTAATGCTGATGTAATGAAAGCATATGATGGAAATCCAAGCACATATGCTACATGGCAAGTAAATCAAAAAGCTGGGGATTACTTTGGATTTGACTTAGGAAAAGTAACAGCTATTAAAGATATTACTATTCTTCAAGGACAAAACGAAACTCATCATGATATTTTCCATGATGCAACATTACAATATTCAGTAGATGGTAAAGAATGGCATGAAATTGAAGCAGTTGTGGATGGAAATAGTGTAACAGTAGAAAATGCTAATGTTGAAGGACGTTATGTACGTTATTACTTAAATGCAACTGGATTTGGTACTAAACCAAACTTCTGGACTTATGTTCGTGAATTTAGTATTAATGAAACAGCAAATAAACAAGAAGGTAAAGTTTATACTAATATTGATGCTTTAAAAACTACTCCATTAACTTATTCAGGAGTTACATGTGGATTATATGACTTAGGTGAAATTGAATTAGGAAGTGGTGAATATATCGGTATTGATTTAGGAAGTATTCAAAACGTTGGTAATATTGTTGGACCTAATGTTGATGATTTATTAATTTGTTTTTCAACTAATGGACAAATTGAAAATGTTTATAGCGAAGGTTTAGCTGGTTTTGCTCGATATGTTTATTTATCTAACAATACTCAAAATAGTATTAAAGTGAATCTTAATGAATTAAGTGTAAATTTAGTAAATTTTGATGCTTCATTATCATTTGTAGAATCTAACTTAACTAATGGATTAGCTAATGGAAGTTATGATAATATCTTTGATGGTGATTTAGCTACTTCATTTACTAGTGCTAATAAATTATTCAAAGGGGAATATTTAGTATACGACCTAGGTAACTTTATTACTTTAAATGATATTGAATTAGTAATGAGTGATGGAAATGAACACTTATATCAAGCTGATATTCAAATTTCTAATGATTTAGTAAATTGGGAAACGGTTGGGAAAGTAGATAATGATGATAAATTTATCGTTCCTTATCGTTATGTAAATATTTATCCTAATGGAAAAGTAGGACGTTATTTACGTATTTATGTTACCGAAAATTCTGATTATGCTTTAAAATTACATGAAATTAGAATTAATCAAAATGTAAATAATAGTGCATATTCACCAATTGTAACGGAAATTAGTGGAAATAAAGCTAATGCTTTAGATAAAGATTTAATGAGTACATGGAACTTTAAAGCTAAAGCAAATGATTCATTTGATTTTGAAGTAAGTCAAAATGCAAAAGTAAAACAATTATCAATGGTTTTTGGTAGTGAAGTAGAAGTTAAAGTGGAAGCATATAATTCTGGTAAAGTATTATATAGTGAAACACTTAAAGGAAGTGCTAGTATTATTGATCTTCCAGAAAATAATGGATATGACTATATCAAGGTTACTTTCTTAAAAGATGGTGATGTAGCTATTCATGAATTAGCTTATATATATGGAGCTGATTTAAGTGGTGATTTAGGACAATATGTAGAAAATATTGTTGAAGATGGAGTAGTAATGCCAGAATATCGTGATTTAGCACCTAATGCTAGTGTGGAAGTTTCAGGTACTAGTGATGGTGATAAAAACAATGTAAATGATGGTGATGAAAATACTAAATGGGATTCTAACTTTATCAAAGATGCTAATGGTGATATTGGTGATGCTTGGATTTATTTAGATCTTAAAGCTAATTATGATGTTGATAAAGTAGTAGCTTCATTCTTTAATAAAATTTATCCTACTTCTTGGCGTATTGAAGGAAGTAATGATGCAAATGAATGGAATGTGATTGTTGATGATCTTACAATGGAAAACAATGGAGCAACCCATCCAGTTAAAACAATTACTTTTGATGCCGTAAATTATCGTTATATTCGTTTATACTTCAATACCTTAAATACAGCAGCAGCTGGTAATGGAGTTGGAGTTAAAGAAATTAATATTTTTGGAAAAGAACATGTGGAAGTAGCAGATAAAGTAGTTGATACAACTTCTTTAGCAAGTGTTATTGCTTTATATAAAGATGTAGATGGTAGTCAATATACTAAAGAAACTTATGATGCCTTTAAAACAGCTTTAGATGCAGCGATTAAAGCTATGGAAAGTGAATTAACTAGTGAACAAGCTTTAGCGCTTAAAAATGATTTAGTTACGAAAGCTAATGCCTTAGTTTTAGTTAAAGATGTATTAGATGAAACTACATTAATCAATACTGAAGCTAATAAAAACCAAGTAAGTGTTATTGCGAAAACTAGTGAAGCTGATAGTGATTATGCAACTAATGTATTAGATTACAATGATCAAACTATGTGGCACTCAGATTGGGGAAGTACAGGGCAATTACCACAATCAATTACTTTCGATTTAGGAAAAACTTATTTAGTAAGTGATGTTACATTTAAACCACGTTTTGATGATGGAACTGGTGGTTCTCACAATGGAGATATTTTAAAAGCTAAAATCTATGTAAGTGAAGATAACAACTTTACTGATGATGATTTAGTAGGTACATTTGAATGGGCTCATGGAAGTCGTGGATATGATGATCGTGGATTTAAACGTGCACAATTTGATCAAGAAGTAACTGGACGTTATGTGAAATTTGAAGCGATTGAAACTTATGGAGCTGATACTTCAAACAAATATGCTTCAATGGGTGAAATTAGATTCTATGGAATTGTTGATGATTCAACACCAAAACCTAATCCAGTAGTTAAAACTGATTTAAATAAAGTTATTGAAGAAGCTGAAAAAGTAAATAAAGCTGATTATACTGATGAAAGTGTTAAAGCTTTAGATGAAGCTTTAAGTGCTGCGAAAGCATTATTAGCTAATGAAAATGCTACGCAAGATGAAGTAGATGCTGCTGCTAAAGCTTTAACTAATGCAATTAGCGCATTAGTAAAAAAACCAGTAGTAAATAAAGCTGAGTTAGAAAAAGCTATTGAAGAAGCTGAAAAAGTTGATACTACAAACAAAACAGCAGAAAGTAAAGCTGTTTTAACTAGTGCGATTACAAGTGCTAAAGAAGTATTAGCTGATGAAAAAGCTACA
>CAZQJH010000107.1:0-5279 GCA_964593515.1 uncultured Erysipelotrichaceae bacterium | reverse complement strand
ATCTAGGGATATGTATATTTTATGGTAACTATGAAGGATTAGCTCATGCTTATATAATGGTATCCCTGTTATTATTTATGCTTTATTATCGCCAAATTTGTAATCGACGATTATTTGAATTATTATTGGATTTATCATTAATCTTATCATGGTTTGCAGCATTATATGCTTTAATGGAATATGCTAGAATTGTCGATCATCTAGACTATAATTTCTTTAGTTTAGTAGTTGAAGATTCACCAAAGTATCGTATTAATGCGACCTTTATGAATGCTAATTATTATGCAATGATGATTGAATTCTTAATCTTAATTGGAATTTATAAAATGATGCAAATGAAACAAATACATCGTATTATTTTCTATGTTGTGACAATCTTATTAAACTTATTTGTATTATATTTAAGTGGATGTCGAACGGCATGGATTCCATTTGTTATTACGATACCTGTAATGTTTATTATTAATAAACGCTCGATTTATATTAAATTATGTTCTCTAGTAGGTGTAGGGGGAATTGGGGCGATTATCTTTAATCCAAGTTTATTACATCGTGCTAGTAGTATTGTAAAGGACTTTTTAAAACGAGGAAGAATTTGGAATGCTGCGCTTAAAGGAATTAAAGACCATTTATTAGTTGGATGTGGTCCAAGAACATATCATTTAATCTATAAACAATATGATGGACATCCAACATATCATGCGCATAATGTTTATTTAGAAACATTATTAAGCCATGGAATAATTGGTACCTTATTGTTAGGAATATATTTCTTTGATAATATCAAAGAAATATATTTAATGACTAGAAGAAGAATTGATATGCGGATGTTGTCATTGATTATGGCCTTTATCATAACTTTATTATTACATGGAATGTTAGATGCTACGATTTATTGGTCACAAACAGCGGGATTATTTTTATTAGTTATTAATGGTAGTAGTATTTATTTTAAACAATATGCATTAACAATTGAAAGGTAGGAAACTTATGGTTGCAGTTGGAATTTATGTAGCTTGTTTTTTATTAGCATTTTATGCTTTAAGTGGTTGTGCTTGGCATAAGTTAGTTAAGAATCAATCACAAGGATTGATTCTATTAACCTTAAGTGCTTGTGCACTAGCTTATTTAGCTGGTCAATTTATTATTGGAATCACTTTATATCGAGGCGTATTTTAATGTTAATTAAGTTTATTTGCTTAATATTAATTATTGTAAGTAGCTTGTTTGCTTATTATCAATTACCACTTTGTTTTTATCAAATCAGTGAAGTTAAAAATGAACCAGTAGTAGTTGTGAAAGGAAAACAAGCTACTTTTTCTTTACCACTGGAAACATATCTTGAAGGAGTTGTAGCTAGTGAAATGAGTCCAAGTTTTGAATTAGAAGCCTTAAAAGCTCAATGTGTGGCAGCTCGTACGTATGTGATATCTCGTAATTATGAAGTTGATGATACAACTAATAGTCAAGTTTATGTTGATTCACAACAACTAAAAAAGAAATGGAAAGATAATTATAATCTTTATCTTACGAAAATAAGACAAGCTATTAAGCAGACTAAAGGGGAATATTTAACTTATAATGGTAAAGTAATTAGTGCTTTATTTCATAGTATGAGTTGTGGTCAAACTAATAATAGTAATGAATATTACCAAAGTTTATATCCTTATTTAGTTAGTGTTGATTCACTATGGGATAAACAAGTAAAAGATTATGAAGTAAGCACAACTTATAGTAAAGAAACTATTATGAAGTTATTAAAAGTTAATGATTTAGCTAATATCGAACTTATTTATTATGATAGTGGTTATGTGGAAAAAGTAATAATTGATAAGCAAGAATATAGTGGTAAAGAAATACGTGAATTATTAAATTTACGCTCTTCATGTTTCAAAATTAAGATTAATGATGAAGTAGTAATTACCACATATGGTTATGGTCATGGTGTAGGGATGTCACAACATGGAGCTAATCTAATGGCTAAACAAGGATATACTTATCAAGAAATATTAAAACATTATTATCAAGGAGTAGAAATACAAAAATAGTATAAGAGAATAAAAATGGGGGCAAACTTTTAGATGAGGTGATTCATGAAAAAAGGATTATTATTGTTAGTTATCGTAGGGGTTATTACAATAGGATATAACTGTTTTAAACCTCATGAAGAAGTAGCTGTATTTAATGAAGTTAAAGAAGTAGTTTTATCAATTGATGAAGAACAAAAAGGAATTAAACCATTTAAAGTTAAAGCTAATAAAGTTAGTGAATATTATGATGGAAAACAACATGATTTAGATAGTATTACGAAATATGAAGATGTATATCGAGGTAATCAAGGAATTGATTATACTTATCAAAAAGAAAAGTTTGAAGTTATTGCTGTTTTTGATGGTCAGGTAAGTGATATCAAAAATGATCAAGTATTTGGAAATAGTATTACGATAACTAGTGATCAAATAACAATAACTTATGAAAGTATTAGTGATCTTAAGTTTAAAAAAGGGGATAAAATTAAGCAAGGTGAAGTAATTGGTTTAGCTAGTGATAATGCTTATCATAAAGAATTAGGAAATCATTTACACTTGGTAGTAACCTTAAAAAACAAATTAATTCATCCCGAAAAAATATATGGAAAAAGTTTAAAAGAAATAGTACAATAATAAAGCTTTCTAAACGATTCTTAAAGTTTTATAAATATGACTTGAATCGTTTAGAAATATGTTATAATGTAGAAGAGTGATTGGAGGAGATAACGTGTTTTCAAAAGAAGTAGGAATTGATTTAGGAACAGCTAACTTCCTAATGTATGTTAAAGGCGAAGGAGTTGTTATTGATGAACCTAGTGTGGTTGCTATTGATGCTGAATCGAGAAAATGTTTAGCAGCTGGTCAAGAAGCTAAAGATATGTTAGGTAGAACCCCAGGTAAAATTCTAGCAATTCGTCCTTTAAAAGATGGAGTTATTGCTGACTATGAAGTTACTGAAATTATGTTGAATTATTTCTTTAAGAAATTAGAAATTAAAGGATTATTCAAACGTCCTACGATTTTAATTTGTTGTCCTAGTAATATTACTGAAGTAGAAAGAAATGCGATTCGTGATGCTGCTTATCGTGCCGGAGCTAAAAAGGTCTTTATTGAAGAAGAACCTAAAGTTGCTGCCGTTGGAGCAGGTTTAGATATTGGAAAACCTAGTGGATGTATGGTATTAGACATTGGTGGAGGTACTACTGATGTAGCTGTTATTTCATTAGGAGAAATTGTAGCTTCAACTTCATTAAAAGTAGCAGGAGATACATTAGATCGTGACATTATTAAATATGTTAAAGATGAAAAGAAATTATTAATTGGTGATCGTACAGCCGAAGATATTAAACAAAAAATTGGTACAGCTTATAAAGGTGCTTTAAATGAAACAATGGAAGTAAGTGGTCGTGACTTAGTAACAGGTTTACCAACAACTATCACTTTATCTTCTGATGAAATTCAAGGAAGTATGGCCGAAAGTTTACAATCAGTAGTAACTGCTTGTAAGACGGTTTTAGAACAAACACCACCAGAATTAGCTAGTGATATTGTAACTAGAGGAATTGTCTTAACTGGTGGAGGTGCTTTATTGCATGGTATTGATCAATTATTACGTGATGAATTACATATTCCAGTATATGTAGCTGAAAATGCTTTACGTTGTGTAGCTGAAGGAACAGGTATTTTATTAGATAATATTGATTTAATTCGCTAGAGGATAAAAATGGATTTATTGGTATATTTATGCGTACCGATGTTGTTATCAATTTTAATTACCCCAATTGTGAAAGTGATTGCCACGCGTTTAGAAGTCTATGCGCAAGTAAATGAACGTACAGTTCATAATGGGAAAATAGCCCGCATTGGTGGAGTAGCAATCTTTGTTTCCTTCATGATTGGAATGGCTTTATTCATGAAAACTGATCAAACGATTAATGGAATCCTAATTGGTGGAGCAATTATGTTTATCGGTGGATTAGTTGATGATATGTTGACTTTATCACCTAAAGCTAAATTATCATTTCAAATTGTTGCGGCAATAGTTTTAATTTATGTTAGTAAAGTATCTTTAGGAGTTATTCGTTTACCTTTCAATATTACAATTGATATGGGATTTATTAGCTTCTTAGTTACTTTTGCTTGGATTATTGGAATTACTAATGCTGTTAATTTGATTGATGGATTAGATGGTTTAGCTGGAGGAATTTCCGCAATTATCTTAATTGTAATTGCAACGATGGCAATGATTGAAGGAAGATTAGATATTGTAACAATTTCTTTAATCCTAGCTGGAGCAACCCTTGGATTTTTATTCTTTAATTTTCATCCAGCAAGTATCTTTATGGGTGATTGTGGAGCATTGTTCTTAGGTTTTATTATTGCTTCAATTTCATTATTAGGATTTAAGAGTTCTACGATTATGACCTTAGCTTTACCAATCTTATTATTAATGGTACCAATCATTGATACATTAGGAGCGATTATTCGTCGTAAGCTTAAAGGTTTAAAGTTTTCGCAAGCTGATAAAGAACATACCCACCATTTATTAATGAAACGTTTTGGACATCGTAATACAGTTATTATATTATATGTAGTTACGACAATCTTTGGTTTAACTGCCTATGCATATATGATTAATAAAAACTTAGGTTTCTTACTTTTATTTATCATTGCGATAATTGTTGAATTATTTATCGAAATAAGTGGGATGATATCAACATCATATCATCCAATAATAGGTGTTATTCGTCGGATTAAACGTAAAATACTTAAAGAAAAATAAGATGATTTATCCTAAATTACAGGATGAATCATCTTTTTTCTTAGGAATACAATAATTACAGGAAATGACATACTTCATAATTATCATTTGATAGGATATGAGTGATGAGGTGAAGTATGCAACTAACAATCAATAATGATAAACTTTATCATTTATCATATCAAAACATGATTGAAATCTTATTAGCATTTCTAAGTATTACCTTAAGTCCTAACTTATTATTTATCTTATTGATATATTATTTAAATAATCATGAAGAAAAAGTAAGTATTATTTTTACGTTAATTAGTTTAGCTTTATATGGTTTAAAAGACTTTGTCTTTGCTTATCAATGTTTAATTATTCTAAGTATTTATGCTTTAGTCCTTCAATATCATCGTTATCATAATCTTAATAAAAAATGGTTAATTATTGCTGCATGTTTATTAAGTATAATCTTATTTCAAACCTTAATGATAATACCAAGC
>CAZQJH010000106.1:0-5302 GCA_964593515.1 uncultured Erysipelotrichaceae bacterium | reverse complement strand
AAGTAAATTGCAAATATCTGTGCTATGATATGTTCATCAAATCAATTACGGAGGTGGCAAGATGTATAGAGAAGAACCTAAGCCGATTACAAACTATTTTGAGCTGAAGGACGTATGTAGAAATGCCGGACTGTGGTATGTCGGCTCATTCATGGGAGAGTTTATAAAGAGAAAAGCGGAATGGAAAGACGAGACGAAAAAGGCCGCTTTCATCCAAAGTATGTTTGAGGAATATGAGGGGATTGATAAGGATGTTTCCGGGACTACCACACGTGTTAATGCTATGATACGCATTATTGAATCAGATAAAGTGATTGATGCTATGCATCTGGTACTGGAGGCAAATGATAAAAAGTTGGGATGCGCTCAATCCAAAATCAATGCACAAGCCGTATTGGACTTAATTGCTGAAGGAAAAATGTAGGCTGTGGAAATCGTTGACAGATGAACGAAATACAGAAAGTGTAAATATGTATAAATAATAACCATTCTGTGATTTGGAATATTAAAATTGCAGGGTGGTTTTTGTGTTTTGATGTAGAAAAGAGTTGAGAAAACAAGATTTGAGTAGTAAAATAAATGGTATGCTAGGTTTATTATGCACATTTTTTATGTTTCTATGATTTAGTGCGCTTGAAAATGGTGTGTGTACAGTTTATAGGACACAATCTGGTTTAGAATACTGAATTAAGAAGGAGGCGTGTCTTCATGAAAAACATTCAATATTATAACGCAGAAAAATATTCTGATAAGCAATATGACTCAATGGAACAGGGGATTCACTGTAAGGATGGAATGTATTATGTGTCTTTGTCATTTGTTCAGGAGCCGGATTTAGATGAAGGATACAGTTCTAAAAGCATATCACAGTATCCGTTGGAGGACATTTTGGATAAGTTCTTGGTGCATATTTCTGATTTTTATGATGAGGAAAATTCTAAGGATCAGGATATGTGTGTATTAGAGTTTGCGAGTGAGAATAAGGAGCAAATCGTCAAATTACTATCTATCGTTGGGAAACACGTCTATAACAAGGCAGTGATGGAAGATGGCGAAGAAGTAATTGCTTTGATAATAGAATAGGATGAGTGCTATGTCATGGAAACTTAAAAGAATTGTTTCTTTGATGTTGGTGTTTGTTTTGTGCGTATGCTCATTAACTGGTTGTGGTGGCAGTGAGAATCATAATACCAGTAATGTGTTCATCCCGGAAGAACGCATAGAGGAACAATTTATTGTTGAAAACAGTATTGATGAGAAGTATCTGACGGAATCATATATTGTTGAAAATATGATATATGAAGATGGAATATATGAGTACGTCATAGACGAAAACATAATTAGTGAAGCGTACATAATAGAGATTACGATAGGGGAAAACACAGAAGATGAACTCCTATCTTTACTGCCAGAGGAATTTGATGAGTATGAAATTGACTGGGGTAAAGTAATCGGAAAGTTTGCAGTCGGAACTACTATAATAATTGCAACCGGTGTAGTTCGGCATTATGTTAAATCAACATATTTCATTTTTGCTTCCCCAGTAGAAGTTGCAAGGGATGCTTTGATAGGTGGTGCAATAGAAGCTACCTTACGTGTAGCACTCGAAGCGGATGAAAATGGAGAAGTTGCTTCGGCGGCAGTAAAAAAATACGCCTTAGAAGGATTTGCTGATGGATATATGTGGGGTGCTGTTGAGTCCGTATTTTCCGTTATGCATAAGAATTATAAATTGCCAAAAGCATTGAAATGGGCTGACGGAATTAGTTATAAAATAGCCACGGATGGTACGGTGCTTGATGATGTAGGAAATGTATTAGGAAAAGCTTACTTTGGCAAAGAGGGCATATATGTCTTAAAGGAAACTGCCAGTCACACAGCAGTTGAAATATTTGAATTATCCGGTAAGCGAGTAGTAAATGCAACAGCCGAACAAATGGCACTTATTACGGCAGGTAAGTTACCAGCAAATACTATATTGAGACTGGGAACGGATGCTACTGCTAAATTGTGCAGAACGGATGCGGCTGGAGTGATATATAGAATTAACAATGATTTAGTTCCAAATATTACTTATAAGTTGGGGACAGCAGTTTACCAGACAGATGATTTAGGAAGAATTGTTAAGGTTACTTTTGATAAGCTGGAACTGAAGGATGAGGGAGCTGCAAGAAAGATAATCCGTAATACGAAAGAAGAAATTGGACGTGGTTTTGAAAAAGCTACGGATGATAGAGGACATTTAATTGCAGACCGCTTTATGGGTAATAACTCATTAGCAAACATAGTATCTATGGATTCAGCTCTAAATCAGGGAGAATACAAGGCTATGGAAAATCTATGGGCTGAAAGTATTCAGGCTGGTAAAAATGTAAGTGGAACGATTGAATTAAAGTATTCTGGAGATTCATACAGACCAGATACGATAGAGGTTTTATACGACATTGGAAAAGGAATGGTTGAAAAGATATTCCAAAATTAACGATATGGAGGATGAGACATTATGAAAAAGAGAATTAGGACTTTGGTTGTATCTACAATGATGGTGTCTATGCTGGCTCTTACTGGATGTGGCGAGGATGCAAATGAGGAAGTCGCTGACAAAGAAGTTGTTGAATCACAGGAAGAAGTGGCAGAAGATGAAAAAGGGTTCTGGGATGCTTCTTTTACAACAGAAACAACAATAGCGTATTCTGCAGGAAATGATAGCGATTGGTCTTATGGTAATCAAAGAAAAGAGTTTCCAGTAGAAGATAAGTGTTATGTTCGTATTGCAAGCGTAGCAAAGACGGACAAGAGCAAGGGTGTAGATAATGAAATTGTGGTTACTTATCGTTTTACCGGGACAGAAAAATGTGCCGTGAATTTGTCTGATGGAATAGCAGAAAAGGTTGAAACCGGGGATGCTAATGTGACAGAATATACACGTACTATATATGCTAAAAAAGAGAAAAAAGCAACAGAGGATATTATTATTTTCCAGTATGTACCGACTGAAGGCGCAGAGGGTATCACGTTAGAAGTTATTTATGATGACCAGATAGAGAGCAGATATGATTCTCGTAATGCTGTTTACTTTATTAAAACAGAAGATGATACGGATGTCAGAAAGCAAAACGGTACAAAATAAATCACTTGGAGGCTTACTATGTCAATGATAAAGTGTACGGAATGTGGGAATGAAATCAGTGATAAGGCAGCATCTTGTCCTCACTGTGGTTGTCCTATGGATGAAATTAAGAAGGAAGTCGCAGTAGGAAATAAAAAGAAAGTGATAATTCCGATATGCGCTATTGCAGTTTTAATTCTGGCTGTGTCTGTATGGTTTTTAACTGTGAAATTGCCGAATGATAAGGCTATGCAAGAATATGTTGCCGTAGTTGAAGCCTATAATGTGGAGGTTAAGGGTTATAATGACATTGTAGATGAGTACAATGTTAAGATTGATGAAATAATCAGTGCGAACAGTAAATTAGAGAGTTCTATTTCTAGTGCAAATAAGGTACTTGCCGAAGGAAATACTCCGTATGATAAGAGTACGGTAGATAGGATAACGGAAGCAGTTGAGGATGCAGAGGGCAAAAAAACGAATGTTCCGGAAATAAAGGATTATGAATTGGAACTTGAAGCAGAATCCATAATAGCTGAAACGGATGATGTTAAAAGTGCAAGTGCGTTAGTAAATGAAAAGTTAGTGATGATTAAGGACTCCATACAGAATATAGAGAATGAAAATCGTCAACTGGCTTTACCTGATTATCAGAAGATGATTGAGGAAATAGAAGATGCTATAAAGCAGTATGAGACAAGCTGCATTATTCAAAATCAAATTACATATCCTACACAGGAATTTGTAGTAGGGAAAATCGAAGCATTAGACAATGTTTCCGTTATCGCTTGTGTGTCAGAAGATAATGACCCAAATGGAAAGCTCGGAACAGAGGGCGGTTATACTGCTCAAATATTTTTTTCATCAGCATTGCTGAAAACCGAAGACATATCCACGGATGAACTGTTTGACATTGGCACGGATGCTGGTGGAAGTATTGAAGTCTATGCAACCGTTGAGGATGCAGTGGCAAGAAATGATTATTTAGCATCTTTTGATGGATTAGAATATGATACTGGTAAACATACGGTATTGGGAACAATGGTAGTAAGAGTTTCCACAAATCTGACTACTACAAAGCAAGATATGTTATCTGATGAACTTATAGAGGCACTAACCACTCCATAACAATCATAAATATTAGGCGGTAGCACCCTTGCCTTAAAGGGTGCTTAACTACCCATAAAAACGGAAAATCCAACTTGTCAAGTCGCTTTCCACTTGACAAGCTGGATTTTTTGTTTTACTGAAAAAGGTTGTCATACAGTTGTGGTGCTTGGTATGGTTTTTACAGGCAATGCGTATTGCTAACACTTTATGAGAGAAAAGGAGAGAGAAATAATGTTGTTGAAACAAATGATTGCAAATGACCTGAAAAATTGCTATGAGGCTGCCAGTAATGATGAGCTTCTGCAAAGTCTGGAGAGTGATTTCTATGCGTATCGGGATGGGATGGATAGAAATGATTTCACAAGATTAGAAGAAATTTTTAGTGAATACATGGCAAGAGTATCAAGGCTTGCGTATCTGCAAGGTATGAAAGATTTCCATGAGCTGTGCCTAGAGCTGAAGGAAAATACAAATGACATCATGAAAAAATACATAGATGCATAAAAAGAATCCAGCCGGTCTTAATTGATTGGCT
The DNA here is from genome assembly GCA_964593515.1 of uncultured Erysipelotrichaceae bacterium. Classification (GTDB taxonomy): domain Bacteria; phylum Bacillota_I; class Bacilli_A; order Erysipelotrichales; family Erysipelotrichaceae; genus JAXJYR01. The sequence goes on along the minus strand of CAZQJH010000106.1, from coordinate 548 downwards.
GGATTTAAGCTACTTTGTGGGATGCAGTTCTGACCATATCTTTTGAGCAACCGGTAAATAGTGTTCTGGGTGTTCTTCATTTCCAAAGGCAAGATGAAATACATCTGCTATGGTGGCCGCAATCTGTTCAATGGTACTGTCTTCTGAAATGCGGTCACTTATCCGCAAGGCTTCTGATATAAATTCATCATCAGGTGCGCCATCCCGGAGCAGACCATAATAATCATATTCATCTATATATTTCTTAACAATCTTAAATTTATTGTTCATGACAAAATCCTCAAAAAAATTTGAAAAAGTTTTCGGACACCATTTGATTTTTTCGGCTTATATATGAAGGGGTTTTTATACCGCTTCTTAATGGTCTTTGAAAACAGAATACACAGATAATCAGTTACTACCCCTATTGTGATAGCAGGCAAGCCCTACGCCCTGTGCGAGATTAGGCAACTTAAAACAGTCCTATTGGTACGGACTGACTGCCATTATACACGATAGGCATAATGATACTTTCGTAGAAGTACGACTCGGTGCGAACCACGGAGAGG
>CAZQJH010000105.1:0-5357 GCA_964593515.1 uncultured Erysipelotrichaceae bacterium | reverse complement strand
CTATTATTATATAAAGAATATAAATAAGTACTAATTTTTTTATGCGGAATTATTTGTTCAATAGCTTTCGCATAAGTCATTAATTGATCATGATATCGATTAGCTAATTTATTTAAATCACTTACCGCATCAGTTTTAAAATCAACAATAATAATTTCATCATTACTTTCACTCATAAAGTCAATATAACCGGATAATAAATTATCTTCTTGTTTAACTTGATAAGCTAATTCAAAATAAGTCTTATTACTTAGTAATTGCTTAAAGAAATCATTATGATATAAATTAATTAATTTTTGAATATCATTATCTGATAATGTATAATTCCAATTTTGAGCTATATGTTTAATATTTACTTCACTAATTTCTTCTTTAGCTAATAATTCAATCATTTTATGCATTTTAGTTCCATAATCCATATTAGCTTCATTACGTACTAAAGTAAAATCATTGTTATTCAGCTTTGTTTTACTAGCACTAGTCACATTAGTTGTCGTAATTGGATATGCATAACGTTCAAGTTCCCTAAATAGCATATTTTCTTTAAATAATGGATTTACTTTTGTGAAGTTATCTACTACAACAATATCCATTAATGAACCATTATTAGCTGCAAAATATGGTAATAACCATGAAGAATAACCATTACGTTCAAAAACAGCGGCACTATTGAGTGGTTGAGTAAATTTATTTAAATCTTTAATAATATCAACAAAATACATTTGTTGTTGTGCTCTAGTGGTTGCTACATATAAGATACGCATTTCTTCTTCTAATTCTTCTTGGTTCTTTTTATATTCAATCGCTAAACGATTAATTGATTTACGTACTAAACGTGTATCTAAATCAACACTCTTTAATCCAATCTTTAAATCTTCATCAAAAATACATAAATCACTATTTTCCATTTGCATCATTTTACTAGTTGAATAAACAAATACTACTTTAAATTGTAATCCTTTAGATTGATGGATACTCATAATTCGTACCACATCCGCATCTTTACCAATTGAAGTAGCTTCACCTATTTTATTACTATCGATAGAAGCAATATGTTCAATAAAAGCATGAATTCCTAAATTGTTATTACTTTCAAAATTAATTGCTTGATCAAATAATAAGTCTAAATTAACTCTTTCTTCTTGGCTTGTATAAAATTCATAATAATCATTTTGTAAATATAATAACTTAATTAATTCACTTAATGAATATAAATTACGATTTTGATATAAGTGATTAAAATAAGCTAAACGATTATCATCTTTTAAATATTCATAATAACTTAATTCATAAACTTTATCTTCACTTAACATTTGTTGTTGTTCACAAAGTTTAGCTTTAGCTAATTTAATTTGTGCTAATTCTTGCATCGAGAATTGCATCATTGCACTAGATAAATAAGCAATAAAAGCTAAGTCATTATAAGGATTATCAATCGCTTCTATCGCTGAAATAATACTACTTACAGCACTAGATTCATAAAAACCACTTTTCACATCCACAAAACAAGGAATATTTAATTCATCAAAGACATCTTTAATCTCTAATTGAACTTTATTACTTCTAGTAAGAATAGCAAAATCACGAAAACTTAATTGTTCTTTTTCCATTAAATCAATGATTAATTTCGCAATTACATTCGACTTTAATTCATTATTATTTTTAAATTTCTCTTCTTTAATTAAGTCAGGATTAATTGCATAAAACTTAATCTTTTTAGGATCATGACATTGACTATCTAATCCATGATAAGCAATATCTTCATTACTAAAACCGGAATTAAAACCATCAATATTCATTAAGTTTTCATAAACCACATTATTAAAATCAATAATATTTTTTTGTGAACGATAGTTATTAGATAAGTAAATAATTTCATCATGTTCACCAACATTATTCATTAAATTACGCATAATATCTGGTTTCGCATGTCTAAAGCCATAAATTGATTGTTTAATATCACCAACTCTAAAGACATTATTATGTTTAGAAATTAAAGTAATTAATTCATTTTGCACTGCATTACTATCTTGGAATTCATCAACCATTATTTCATAAAAATGTTCTTGATATCTTTTCGCAATTTGTCCATTATTAGCTTTAATTATTTCTAAAGCTAAATGTTCCATATCATCAAAGTCAATATATTTCATTTCTTGTTTAGCTTGTGCATAATAGTTACGATAGTCTAAACAAATTTCACTTAATTTATCAATTAGCGGTTTTTGCTTTTGAAGATCATTTAATAATACTGCTTCATCATATAATTCAGCAGCAAGCTTATCTTCATTATCTTGTAATAACTTACGACATTTTTTAAAAGAATCTTCATCAACTGGTGGAATAACAATTGAAGCTAAATATTTAAATTGACTTTGAAATGATAAATAATCTTGCTTAGCTAAGCTTTCTTCAATTAAATCAAAAGCATTGATTTTCTTTTCTAATTCCACCTTACTTTTATCAATTTTCTTTTGTAATTTACTATCATCATTACCATCAATTCCTGTCACAATATTATATAATTGATTAACATTTTGCTTACAACTTTCGACTTTAGCTTTTAAGGAAGCAAAGAAATAATCTAAGATAGCTTTAGGTAAATCTTGTAACGTATTATAACTGTGATAATCATCACTTAAATGTTCAAGATAAGCTTGGGGATCTTTACTAGTATTAGCCATTGTTGATAGTTGTTTAATACATTTTTGTAAGTCATCATCACTTTCACTACGCGTCGAAAAGATTTCACATAAAGCAATAAAATCATCATCTAATTTCGCATATTGATTATCAAAGGCTTTTTTCATCGCTTTACGCATTAATATCGAAGCAGTTCCTTCATCCATAATATTATTAATTCGTTGTGGGTCTAAACCAATAATATAATAATACTTCTTAATTGTATCTAAGCAAAAAGAGTGAATTGTTGAAATCGAAGCATCACTAATTCCACTTAATTGCTTTTTAATATAAGCTTTTAATGCTTCATCACTTGCTTCATCATAAGCTTGTTGTAAGTCTTTAGCTAATCGTTTCTTCATTTCATTAGCAGCTGCTTCCGTAAAAGTCATGGCTAAAATTCTCGAAATATCAATACGATTATTAATAACAATATCTTTTAAACGAGCAATTAAAACAGCTGTTTTACCTGAACCAGCGGAAGCAGATACTAAAATATTTTTATCTCGTGTATATATTGCTTTACTTTGTTCATTATTCCATTTCACCATCAACGTCACCTTCTTCATCTTCAATTAACGCAATACGTTCATTATATTTACCTCGATAATGACAAATATTATGATATTCACAAAACATACAAGCACTATTACTTGGATTAATATCAATATTACCCGATAAGATATTATTACAAATTTTCGCAAAAATAATTTTTAGATCATCTTCTAATGCCTTTAAGTCTTGTAATTTAGTAATACTTCCTTTTGTTGTTATACTAAAACCTTTAAAGTGAGAATTACTTTCATCTAAGCAAGCTACTTCTTCATCATAACCCCATCCACTAAAGCGATGTGTTTGCGCTATTTGTTTAGCTAATTCTTCTTCATCAAGAGCAATTGTTTCCTTTTTACGACGATCTACTTTATAAGCAGCTTGAGCAACATCTTCATTTTTTAATGAAATATAAAATGAACCAATTACTTTTTGTTGACTTTCATTAGCTAAAGCAACACTATAAGTAACTAATTGTAATTGTTCTCCTGTTTTTAATTTACTCATACTTAAATTCTTAGCACTACTTTTATAATCAAAGATAACTAAATGACTACCAATTTGATCAATTCGATCCACAAAACCATGTAATTTTAATGTAACCTTTTCTAATTCATAAGTAATATAAAACTCTTTTTCCGCAATATAAGGTTTAGCTAATGAATGTTGTTCATAATGAGCTAAACGTTGTAATGTTTTCCATAAACTATCACTAATACGTCGTTTTAAAGTATTAAAACGACTTTGATAATTAGGATAAACTTCAATCAGTTTATTTAATTCACTTTCAATTAATTCATCCATTACTTCACGATTTACTTCACTATATTGTTTATGATAAGTAGTTGTTAATTGTTCTAATACATAATGTGATAAAGTACCCGCATATGATTGAGGAAAACCTAATTTTAACGGTTCTTTTATTTTTAAACCATAACGTAAAAAGTAAGCATAAGGACATCCAATATATTTTTCTAATGAAGATATTGAACCTGGTAAAAAACCATCTTTACAATATAATTGCATTGCACTTTTTTCATCAATTTTTGGTTCTATTTTATATGGATGATAATTTTGATTTAATGGATATGGATAACTATGTTGATATTCCGTTTCAATTTCTAAAGCTAATTCTTTACCTTTACCATCATAACCAGCAATACTATATGATACATAACTATAAGCACTAGCTTGCATTAAAACCGTTAATTGTTGCATATAACATTCATAACGTTGTTGTTGGGTTGGTAAAGGTGTTTTCGCATAATATTCTTCATCAAATATTCCATTTTTACTTTTAAATCCTGGATAATTCTTATTATCTACTCCTAAAACAAAATGATATTTTTTATTAAGTGAACTTTGATTAATACTAGTAATACTTAATCCTTGATAAGTATCAATACTACTATAAACCGCACTATTTTCCATAATTGATTCTAAGTATCTTAAATCATCTTTGGTTTTTAATGAATCATAAATTAAAGCGATTCTTTTTACAATTTTATTTAAAATTTGTTTTTCCCGTATATTTCTTAATGATAAAGCTACTAGATCAATCATCTTTTGTAAGGCTTCTTTAATATCCATTTCCAACAATTCATCTAGGATAACTACAATCTCATCACGAGCTATTTTAGCTTGTTGTTGAAGAGTTTGTACTTGTTTAAAGTCATTATCACTCATAATATTAGATTCATTTACTTTATCTTGTAAATGTATAAAATCATCATGTAAATCAGCTTCAAAGATTGTTAGATATTCTTCTAAACGTGACGTATATTTCCCTGGAAATACTCCTGAACTTAAACAATTCATCAATTGATCTTGGGTAGGGTTTAAATAATAACGTAATAAAGCTAATAAACGAATTTGTGTTACTTCAATTTCCATTTCTAAACAATAACTAGTATAAGGAATATTATATCTTTCTAATATTTGTTTAACTAATGGTAAATAATTCACATCAGCTAAAGTCAGTTGAATATCCTGTGCCTTTATCTTTTTCTCAATAATAAATTGTATACAACCTTCAACTTCTTCTCGTTTATTTAAAGCATGAAAACATTTAGCTTCTACTCTTGTGGTATTAATCACTAAGTTATTAGCTCCTTGAGCTAATA
>CAZQJH010000104.1:0-5368 GCA_964593515.1 uncultured Erysipelotrichaceae bacterium | reverse complement strand
GTATTTGGTGGTTTTTGTCTATATCTATTGGAAAAATCGGTATTTGTCGTATAGACTAACCTTGATTTATATATACACCTTTGAGCTAAATTTGTCAATATTTTTACAAAAAAATATAGGGAATGCTCTTGCACTCCCTACATCTTATATATCAGATACACACACATAAAAAAGATTATCCATATCATAACTAATGTCATATCTATTGTTTTTTTATGTTGCACATCAATATGCTTTTTTGAAGATTGTTTCGTTTTCTTTGAGATAACATTACCTTGTTCGTCTAATATCACAAGCCTATCTTTAACATTATTATTGAATGTTTGCTTTTTTACAATTTTGTTTTGATTCTCTTGCTTACATATTTCGTCAAACTTTTCTTCGAATTTTTTATTGCCTATCTTTTTTCTCATATTTACTTATTCTTTCTTTCAATTATAGCAATCTCAATTTTATCAAATATAGTTTTGTGTTTCTTTGCGTATAGCTCCCAAAGTCTAGCAGTTCTTTTTGCTCTATCTTCTCTTGATGTTTTGCAACTCTTTGCTCCACTGATTCTCCCATATAATCTCTGTCCATTAATCCCATTTTTTACACCTCGATATAATATATTTCTTGTCCATGACTTATGATTTTTTTTATATGTTTAATATCATCTGCTATAGATCTAATGTAATCTTGTATGTTATCGACTAGATCTACTGACATTACCTGCTCTGGACGTGTACAATTCTTGCTTGCCCAATATCGCTTTTTCCCAAATGTAACATCACATACTTCTTTGGTAATGTATTTAACGATATAACTTGATACTCTTCTTGTATCTTCAACATATGTAACCTCTGTAAATCCATATTTCCAGTTACCCAAATTATACACTCTTTTCCCATTTCTTACAATATCCGTTTCAATCAACGTTAATTCAGGACAATCAGCAAGCAAACCATGGAAATGCCACTTCTTTTTATCTGCATGCAATTCTGGTATAAGTAAATACTTCATATTCGGAGCAACTCTTTTTTTTAGGTTACGCAGCCAATTATTTGTTTTACGAACAACCTCTTCATAATTTGTGCTATCCACCAATACAGGGTTGAAAGTTATCGTAAGAAATAAATCCCATTTATTGGACCTTGCTATCCCATAAATGTTCTGTATAGTTCTATTCCTACTTTCCAACTGACTTTTCTTTTTATTTTCTTCAATATCTGTCTTTTCATTTTCTTCAAATAATACTTCATTTTTCTTTTCAATAATTTTATCATCATTTATATCTCTGTTTTTCTTCTCATTTTGAATACTTCCATGCGTTAATGCTCTTCCATATATTCTTATTTGCGTTCCACCTTCATAATCAAATCGTTTCAGATTGAACGCTACACCCTCATTTTTTATATGAGAATTCACAGACTTGCACCCTCTTTCGTATTTGATTTTTAATTAAAACACTTCGGTTTGACCCTTATGTGTTGGTATAGTCAAGTAAGCATACCCTCTTCGATAGTATTCAATTCGTCTGCAACTGCAACTCGTGGAGTCCCCACATCCCCACTTGTTGCAGTTCCAAACGAGCCGAATGTATCATATAGGGAATAAAACTTTTTCGTTGCATGGAAAAATTCACTACCTACTTTTTCTTTCATTGGATACCACATTTTTACCGAAACAAATACATTGCCACCCATAGCCAAAGAAAGTATCTTTCCACGCCAACCAAAATTTGAAACCTTTCGGTGTATTTGCTCATATTCAATTAATGCTCTTATTTGCCTATCAATCATTCTATCAAATTGTGCTATCAGTATGATGTCATACCCATATTTTCTATGCTGCGTAAAAAAGGAAAGCCAATCTGAACGCCCTGTTGCATTCCAATCTCTAGCATTAAACATTAATTGACATTCATCAATTACAAGTGTTATTTGTCCCTCTTTTACAACTTTTCCATTAAAATACTCTTTTGCATATTCAATCAAAAAACTTGGTGTCAATTTGTCATTGTCAACCATTGTGAATGAACCTTTTGCACCTTTAATTTTCTTTGTATCAATATCAAAATTTGCTATTATAGGCAAACCTCTTTTTAATGTGAAATAAATAACTCTAGCAGTATGTAATGATTTACCACTGCCAGGAGTTCCACTATATAAATAAATCATGTAATTTCCCTCACTTTTACGATATTGCTCTTACCCACCGAAGCACGATACTATACAGATAAAATAATGTAATTGATACAAGCCACGCTTCTCCAATAGCTATAAATGTACCAATTGGCAAGAACCAATTGAGCCACCCTAAATAAGGCAAATTCTCACATGTTTCTATAAACTGAGTAAATGGAGACGTTGGCAACAGAGCTAACACCCATTCTAAAAACTGATTAATAATTGCTTGCATTGTAGCCATAAATTATTTACCCCCTTATCAAGTTTCTTGTGATCATAATAAGCCCAACTATATACAATATGGTAAACGTTGACCGACATATCGTTGCCACTCCATTAAAATCCTCTAAATCAAATACAAAAGTGTAATCCTTATCTACAATTCCGAAATGTATCGGTATTTCTATTCGTGGCGTTTCGGGTTCTGCATTAAATATTCGGATTGCATTAATTAAGTCGAATGGAATGCAGAAAGGAAAAAACTTGCTCAAATCAGCAGTAAATTTATTTTTATCAGTTACTTCTTCCTCTTCTTTGCTATTATCTTCATCACTTCCACTGTCTCCGTTATCTGTATCTCCACCTACATCTGGTTCTGGTGTTGGTTCTGTTTCAACACTAGTTATACTACCAATAAAAGTATCTACTGTTTCTTGTAACTTAGCTGTATCTTCTTGCACCTGTGCTAATTCATTAGCAAGTGCATTTGCTTGTGCATTTGTTGGCACGCTAAAATAATTATAAATAGTTGGTGCTTCTGGCAAATAATTTGAACTTGTAGTTACATTTTCTTGCACTAGATTATCTGTATACGCATCTCGATACACTATACTAGAATCATAATAATCAACTATTTTCATATTCGTAAATATAACTTCTTCAGAAATATCATTCATATTCGATATTATTGTTTGAAAGCTCTGATAAGATAAATGTTCTCTATATACTTTATCATTAAGAATATGAAAATAATAAATAGGTCCAGTTCTAGAATAAAGTTCATTTCCATTTACAGATTCTTTATATCTCAAATATGGTATAGATGTATAATTTTCATTACATACAAATGTATAAAATATATTAGGACTACTTGCTCTCCAAAAAAAATATGGTGCATTATCAATTGTTTTTGTGTTATACCATTCTTGCCATAATCTTACATCAAATGTTGTTGGTGCAGTGGTTTCTAAAGGAGCAGAACGTACTGTTTCCAATTTTTCTTTCAAACTTGTAGCTATATTTCCCAACACAACTCCGATTCCTGTAGCTACTCCACCTATTGCAGTTTTTAAACCACTCCATTTTTTCTCTTCATACATTTTTTTCATTTGTGCCCATTTTACGGGATTGTTTTGTAAATCTGGTAATCCGTCTCCATCTTCATCATCTGGTTCTTCATCTGGATCATATCCGTTAGCATTAGCAAACTGTATAACTTGCGTATCCCATATTTCGGCAATATCATACTCAATCTCTGCCAAATTAGATGCAAATAAATTTTTATTAGCAACATTATTCGTATATACTACACCACATGTAGCCATTACCCCCATTGCTAACAATGCCCCAACTCCAAAGGTTGCAGTTACAGACGCTTCAACTCGTTCTGCCTGTTTATAGTTAGACATTATAGAACTTCCCAAAATAACACCTACTAATGTAAATATTACTAATTTCTTTAAAAATTTACGTTTCATGTCATTCCTTTCCGTTCGTGGAGCATAATATCTGCATGATCAGAAACTCTTCTGAACATTTGATACCATGCAACACTCACTTATACATTAAAAAAGGGAATGCGTTAGCACTCCCTAAGTGTGTTGTTACTATTTGCTAACAACTTTTTTGAAAATTTTAATACCCATTGTTACAACGAGTACACCTCCGACTACTGGCAACGCAATTGGTAATGTATCACCAATAATATCTGTCAAACTCTTAGCTACTGTTGTAAATTGTCCTGTTAATGCAGTTGTAATTGCTTCCATACTTGTTACTACTCCTTCTGTCATATTTTTTCTCCTATGCTTTTTTAAATATTTTGATTATTCCATCTACAGTTACTCCGATTATCATAGGAAAACAACCGAGAATAAACCCAGATAGAGTTAATCCAATCCCAATTTGGTAGAGTTGATCTAAAGTTACTAATTCTTCCATATCTCTACCCCCTCATATACTTAGCGAATATATTGCAAAGCAATATTCCACATCCTAATCCAAGAAATGTTAATATTGCAATTTGAATATTTGATATATACTTCTGATATTCAAGAATTTCTACCAGTGTTTCAAATTGTGTTGTATCAAGCATTAATGCTTGCGTTTCAATCGTTTCTGTTATGACCTGTTCCATTTTTCTCCTTTTGTGAACAAGGGCAAGCCATTAAAATGGCATTGCCCAGATAATGAGGGTTTTATATCATCACTATCCGTCAAGGGCAAGTAAATGTGCGTTGCACCCCCTTGACGTCTGTGCTTGATATTAATTTTTTGGCTTTACCATTATAATATTGTAAGGGAAGTATTTGGATTGGTCGTTAAACTCAGTAACAAACTCAACCTCTTTATACTTAGACATATTTTGTAAAATACTGAATACATCTTCGTTAGTTCGGAGTGTTCCACATTCTCCATTTTGATCAATTGACACATAATATGTACTGCCTTTTCTCCCGTCTTTTGTTTCATAATCTTCTTTTTTTGAGTTGATATATACTGCTTTTAATGTTTGTGTAATTTTCATTTTTTATCTCCTTAATCTAAAATCTTAACAACAATTTTTTCATTCTCATAGTCAACCGATAAATTGATTCCAATAACATCCATTGAATCAGAATCGAAAATACCAGACATAACTAGACCATTAAAAAAATGGCTTAATGCTTCTCCTACTTCGCTTATGCTATATAGTTTGCCAAAAAACAACCAACTAGCATACCGACTCATTGAATACTCCAATACATACTTATCATTCATGTGCAACCCTCACTTTCTTTGTGTCTTTTTTCAATAAAAAAAGACTAACCTATTTTAGTTAGTCTAGCATTTCCTCTTGGTTCTCATAACACAGATAAATCTGCGTCATTCGAACATCGTTCACTTACGACAAATCGCTCTTTTCTCGCATAGATAATAACTGAAGAATAAATGCTACGCATTATTTTATTATCTACCGCTCCACCCACTTGAATTTTTAA
>CAZQJH010000103.1:0-5391 GCA_964593515.1 uncultured Erysipelotrichaceae bacterium | reverse complement strand
GTTATTAAATTTATTACTTTTGGATATTATAAAACTGTTATTTAGCAACGTGATTATTTTTTTGAGAATTCTCTTCATGATACATTTCAAAAATCGTTTTAACAACTTTAGTTTGTACGGAATCAACAACATATTCTTTGTTTTCTCCAATTTTACAACTAAATCGTAATCTACCTACGAGCGTGTAGTGTATATTCTTTTAACCCTCGTTTAATACCTCATGATAGGTTTTCTTAATAAAACCTAATATAACCCTTTTGAACAGATTTAAGGATTATATCTTCAGGTGTATCACTCATGAGTTGCATAGCATAAAAATCACAGACACCCTTATTTTTTAGTTTTATATACAGCACTATCATATCGATTAAATACCAATCGGTCCAACGTGTACATAATAATAGCATCAAGTTTTTTGAAAACTAGGACGATTGTCGTTTTTACCTGAAATTGTTCTATCGATATATTCATTTATTACTGTTAAATCAATTTTCAATGCGAAATGTGGCGTTTTCGCAATTGACCTTCAATCAACAATTAACGTTGATTGTAGCTTGATTAACGAGCATATATTACAATTTTCATAACCTCCTTCTGTTTATTAATCTTTTTTATTTTCAAACTCATACACCATAGCCATAAACTCATGTTTATACCGTCGAGACAATGAACGAAATATACGAATAATATCCAATTCATCTTCGTTGAAAGATTGTACCTCGTTAAGTTCTTCGTCAGCAAAGAAATCCTTTACAGGACAGTCTAAGTGTTTTGCAAGTTTAAATAATAACTCCTCAGAAGGCATAGATCCTTTGTTAATTGCTGTTACTTTTGAAGTAGAAATACCAAGTTCTTTTATAACACTAGTTAGAGTAGTATCTTTTTGCTTACAAATTCTGTTCAAATTTTCCCTAAAAGTCATATTAATACCTCCTAAATTGAAAAATCCACAAAATGTACTATCTATTAACAATTCACAAAACAATAATTAGAATAAGAAGTTTAGGATTTATGAATTGACTATAAATAATCTCTCCTGAAATTGACATTTCAAAGAGTACTAATTGTTGTTATGGTTATTCATAAAGATAATAACAATATTTCTTTATTTTGTCCACATACTTCTGAATTTAAGAACTGCGATTAAAAGCAGAAGTTAAGCTCCTAATAAACTAGTAAATCCGATTAATTTAATACTTCAATCTTAATCCCGATACATACTATATTTATATCAAAAAGTAGATTATATAAGCGTTTTATGCTATTTTAGAAGGCGCCATACAATACATTATAGAGCTATGTTAACCTACGATAATTAAAAGAATTTGCATATTATAAAATTTTGGTAAATTTTTAGAACCCTTATAATTCCCAAACGTTCAACATATTTCTTATTTGGAGAATGTTTTGAAGATCAATAACTTCCATTTAATTTAAAATAAGTGTAAAATTAAATGGAAGTGATATCAAAATACACGTATTATTAAATATTATTAGAATTTTACCAATACCCTTCAATGTACTAATAAGATTATTAGATCATTATAAATAAAAATAGGTATTTATGATTTCAAGACACTTCGGGAAGCATTTATTAAGGTTAGTTTATTATGCTTAGATATATACACGTTTATATTAAAACTATACTCATAGGAGGTATTAACATGGCTGTAACAAACAATATCGAGTTAGATGTTAAAATCAAATGTATTGAAAATGACACCAATCAAACTCGCTTAGGAGCAACAATTGGTACAACAGGTCAAAACGTTAACCGATTGATAAGAAAAAAAGATGGTATTGTAAACAGGACCTTTGTTGAAATGATGGAGGCTTTAGGTTATGACATCACATTAGTATACACAAAGAAGAAGTAGTAAAAGTAGTTAAAAATCAATTTTTCCGTAAACTTTTATCTATAAGTCGCGTACTAGCAAAAGTTATACGAAAAAACGAAAGATCCACTACTTTTACTACTTATAAGGAGGAGAAAAAAATGGAAATTAAGAAAATTATTAAAATTATCATGGCAATTAGAGGTTTCTCATTATTAACATTAGCTGAAAAATGCGGGTACAAAACCGCGTCAGGGGCGAGTAACATTGTATATCGTGGAAAGTCAATGAAAATCGAAAGTCTAGTAAAACTTATGGAAGCTATGGATTGCGAAGTAGTGATTAGAAGTAAATTAGAAGATAAGAACGAATGGGTAATTAAATAATTTATGGATACGTTCGAGTGTCTACATCAACACAAACGAAAGACGGTAATTCTTTAGAAAGCCAAAGACATACTCTTACTGAGTTTGGTTGTGACGAGATACACGAAGAAGCTATACAGGAATGACTGCTAATAGACCTGAATTTTCAAAAATTCACGCCAAAATACAAAAAGGCGATACATTAGTAGTAACAAAGTTAGATAGAGTCTCTCGTTAGATATCGGACGGTGTAAATAATATAATAATTACACAACAGAAGTGTATGCTTTTTGTTAATCACGTCTAATAATTATGTGTTACATTGTATCACATCACTCAATGTGTCAATATTATCAAAGTGAATTAGAAGCAATTTACTTCTTTCACATCTATGCTGATTCATTAGAAAATCTTGAAACAATCAGTTGTAATAATGCAGTATGCGAAATAGCTAATAAAACTAGTATTCCTATTTATGTTAAACAATTAGCTTAAATCCTAAGTGTAGCTTTCAAAGCTACACTTTTTTATGCACAAAAAAAAGAACAACTTTCGTTGTCCTTGATTAATCATATGGTGGAGCGTAGCGGGATCGAACCGCTGACCCCCTGCGTGCAAGGCAGGTGCTCTCCCAGCTGAGCTAACACCCCATATATATTAACTCGATGGTGGGCCTGAATGGACTTGAACCAACGACCTCACCCTTATCAGGGGTGCGCTCTAACCACCTGAGCTACAGGCCCGTTTCCATCGAATGCCCGATTATAATAACACATAATTATTTGTAATGCAAGTACTTTTTTCATTTTTTTTGATTTTTTATAAAAAAAAGGAAGATTAACTAAATAATCTTCCTAAATTTCTAAATCTTATAATTTAGCAGCTGCAGCTTCATCAACGATAACAACTACATCTGGGTGGTTTTGTAATACTGAAGCAGGACATTCAGGATCAACTGGTCCATTAACCATTGCTGCAACAGCATCAGCTTTGTTAGCTCCAGAAGCAACTAATAAGATTTTTTTAGCTTTCATAATAGTCGCAATACCCATTGTAATAGCATGAGTAGGAACATTGTTGATATCATCTTCGAAGAAACGAGCGTTATCACTACGTGTTTTTTCAGTTAATTCAACGATGTGAGTTTCTTCAGAGAATGGTGTACCAGGTTCGTTGAATCCAATGTGTCCATTAGCTCCAATTCCTAATACTTGAATATCAACTGATACATTTTCCATTGCACTTTCATAAGCAGCACAATCTTCTTTAGTATCTCCATAAGGAACGTGAACTTTTTCTTCAGGTAAATCAATACCGTGGAATAAGTTTTCGTGCATGAAAGTCCAGTAAGATTGTGAATGGTTACGATCAATTCCAACATATTCATCTAAGTTGAATGATTGACATTTAGCATAGCTAGTACCATTTTCTTTGTGGTCTTTAATCATGTTTTCATATAATCCAATTGGACTACTTCCAGTTGCTAAACCTAATACAGCATCTTCTTTAGAAGTTACTACTTCTTTCATTACTTTGAAAGCTTCTAAGCTTACTTCATCATAGTTTTTAACTTTAATTACTTTAATAGTCATTGCTATCTCCTCCTAATCTTTAGTAATTTAATTATACCCTTTTTCCCTCCTTTTTACAATCCTCAACATCACAATTAGTTGATAAATAAAGGATTTTCAATATCAAAATAATTACTACTAAACAAATCAGCATCTTCAATCATTAAATCTTTTTGAAAACTAGCCTCTTCTAAAGCTTTTTCATCTATTTCTTCTTTTAGTTCATTAATCGTTGCATATTCATGTCTTATCACTAACATCAAGATATCTTTTATCTCTTGATTACATGCTTCATGATAAGCTATCTGTAATCGATTTAAAATATCTTTTATTAATATATAAGCTTGATGAATAGCAATCCGATAATCATCATATCGTAGTTTAATTGCAATAACCTTCATCTTATCAACATTAATACCTTCATAGTAAGTATGACTTCTTCCTTCTAAGTCTAAATAATATACTTCTAATCCTTGTAAAGCAAAGATACATTGTTTGATTAGATCTAAATCATTTAATAAGCGCATTGCTTGTTTAAAACAAAGTTTTCTTCTTTCTTCATCATACATGGAAATCCCCATCTGATAAAGGTGATTAAAAGTTTGAAGCATACTAGGTTGTAATAATAGCTTTTCATCTAATAAACAAGCTAGTTCCATTTGAGGCATAAGACTTACTTTTTCTAAATTCTTAATATATTTAAACATGTTATCACCATTTTTAGTATTGACGCTATTTTTATTTTAAAACATAGTAAATTATGTTATACTTTGAGAGAAAGAAAGAAAGGATTTATATTATGAAAGAAATTTTATTAAATGATACTATTTGCGAAACATTAGTCGTTGATGAAGCTAAATTAGCTTGTAATGTTGGAAGTGGTTTAGTTAATGTATATGCTACACCGATGATGATTGCTGCTATGGAACATGCTGCTGCTAATTTATTACAAAAATATTTAGATGAAGGAGAAACTAGCGTTGGAATTATGATGAATACAACCCATGATGCTGCTACTCCTTGTGGAATGCAAGTAAGCATTGAAGCTAAAATCGTCGAAGTTAATCGTAAAAAAGTTAGCTTTGAAATCATTGCGAAAGATGAAAAAGATACTATTGGGGTTGCTAAACACGATCGTTTTGTCGTTGTTAAAGATAAATTTGAAGCTAAAGCACAAGCTAAATTAAGTAATTAAACAAAAAAAGTCAACATTTTTAAAAAAAGTGTTGACTTTTGCTTTTTAAAGGAGTATTATATTTAGGCATTCGATGGAAACGGGCCTGTAGCTCAGGTGGTTAGAGCGCACCCCTGATAAGGGTGAGGTCGTTGGTTCAAGTCCATTCAGGCCCACCATCGAGTTAATATATATGGGGTGTTAGCTCAGCTGGGAGAGCACCTGCCTTGCACGCAGGGGGTCAGCGGTTCGATCCCGCTACGCTCCACCATATGATAAATCAAGGACAACGAAAGTTGTT
Organism: uncultured Erysipelotrichaceae bacterium; assembly: GCA_964593515.1. Taxonomy (GTDB): domain Bacteria; phylum Bacillota_I; class Bacilli_A; order Erysipelotrichales; family Erysipelotrichaceae; genus JAXJYR01. Next base: position 145 of record CAZQJH010000103.1, on the reverse strand, counting down.
CTTTTTTTTGTTAGTTGACAAGTGTGATCTTTTTGTCTACTCAAAGTCAAAATACAACTAAAACTAAATATTTATGCAAAAATTCATTATTTTTTAAAAAAAGTGTTGACTTTTGCTTTTTAAAGGAGTATTATATTTAGGCATT
>CAZQJH010000102.1:0-5410 GCA_964593515.1 uncultured Erysipelotrichaceae bacterium | reverse complement strand
TAATAAGGATCATTAAATTTAGCTTGTGCCCAGATATGGGAACTGCTATAAACCATTAATAAACTAATCATTAATAAGACATATAATAAAATAGTTAGTTGATACCTAAGTTTCATCCTTTCACCCATTTAATTATATGTATGATTTAGTTATGTATCACTTTTTACTAACTTAACTTGTAATAAATAACGTAAATCACTTGATTGATTACGATATTCATGTGAACAAGTAACTAAAGATACAATCTTATCTTCGACACTAACTTCAACATTCGTTTTAAAATCACTACTACTTTGAATTAAGTCTAAATATGCTTGATAACTATTTTCATCATCCACAAAGAAATCAAAGTTATCACTATGATAAGTAGTTGTATAAATACTGATTACTTCACATCGATAATTTGCTTCTTTAGTATAAATATAAACATAAGGATGTTCTTTAAAGAAGGTTTCATCTTTCATTTTCTCAATATGAGTAAACATTGTATCATGCCACATATTATGTCCATAAATAACTGTATTATTATCGCTGAAATCTGGATTACTACGATAATCCATAAAAATAGCTCCTGCATAATTAAATTCTTTTTGAAAACCATGGGTTAAATAAAAGTCATTATCACTTCCTTGAACTATCGGATAGTTAATATTAGTATCTGGTAAATAAATCCATCCGATAATATCCGAATTAATTTCTAATAATTTAGTAAAATCTATTTCATAATCTTTAACTTCTTCTTCATCGATTATTTCTTTATTTTCGATTTTATCCATTTTACTAACTTCTAAGAGCATATCTTTTTCTTTACTTTCTTCATAATTATCTAACTTAATATCAATTATTTGATAACCACTATAAGCAAAAACTACTAAAGCAATTAAAAAGATAATTCTGGTAATTATTTTTTTCATAATATTTAATAAAAGGAACAATCAAATTGTTCCTTTATTCTCCTTTATTTAATTGTACGTCAATTGTATCTAATTTCGCAATAAATTTTTTAGCTTTTTCAACATAAGCCATTGTTCCACCATGTTGAATAATATATTCAAAATATTTACGAGCTGATCCAAACTCTTCATCCACAAAACAAATTAATCCTAAGAAATAACTAGCTTCAACTCTTGAACAAATATATCTTGAATTCATTAAAGAAGCAGCAAAGAATGTTTTTGCTTGGGCAAAGTTTTTTTCCATCATTAATAAACGAGTTCTAATAGCTTCACTAGCTTGAACATGCATTAAGTTAATGATTTTAATTCCAAAACCACCAGTAGGTTTTTTATTACATAATTCTAAATATTGTTTAACACTTGCACTATCACCTAATTGATAATAAGCAAAAGCCATTAATTCATAATAAACAACATTACCATCTTTACGTCCTAACTTAGAATAAGTTAATGTATCAATAGCTAATTCAGGTTCTTCTAAATATAAGAAAGCTTGAGCCATTTGTTGTGGTAAAGCAATATTATTTAAATGTAATCTTTTAGACATTGCAATAATAGCACTAATTGCCCCTTTGGGATTACATTCATTATATAATAATAATGAAATTTTTTCGCTAGCTTTAACTTTAAAAGCATTAAATTGATAATATAAGTATAAATATAAAATAGTTGCAATAAAGATAATTAATAAACTATCAACAAAAATACAAATTAAAACTAAAGTTGCAAACGAAATAATAATAAAAGCATAAACTAAAATTTGATATAATGCAGCTTGTTTACCCATTTTCTCATATGATTTATCATATCCATATAAAGCATCATAATGATCAAATAAAACATCTATTGGTCGTTTTTCACTATCTTTTAAATTCTTGCGTGCTTCACGATTTGGTACTGTTGCCCAACCATAAATACAAATAACAATGGTTGGAATTAAAGTCAAGCTTCCAATCATTTCCATTAAAGAGAAAACAATATTACTTAATAACAATACTACAATTAATACATAATAGTAATTAATATTAAAACGTCTAGCTAAAGCAATTAATAATAAAACCCCATTAGCAATTCCCCCAAAGGCAAAAGCACCACATATTCCTAAAAATACTGGACTATTTAATAAATTAGTGGTCATGGTAATCATTTCTAAATTCATTTCAAAACCAGAAGTTTCCATCATAGCAATAACATCACTTGATACATCACTACCAGTTATACACATGAAGATTGCTCCAACAATCATTGCGACAAAGACAATTAATAAATGCTTTTTACATTCATACTTCCACATACATATTCCTTCTTTCTTTATTCAATATCGCCTTGCATATGATATTTATGTTTAATTCTTTTATCTTTTGCTGCCAATCCAATAAAAGTTGTATTAGCTGGTACATCAGTAATAACTACCGCATTAGAACCAATTTTCGCATTATCCCCAATCGTAATATTACCTAAACATTTAGCTCCTGCTCCAATCATTACATTATTACCAACACTTGGATGGCGTTTCCCTTTTTCTTTTCCTGTACCACCTAAAGTAACTCCATGATACATATTACAATCATCACCGATAACAGCTGTTTCACCGATGACAACTCCCATCCCATGATCGATTAATAAACCACGTCCAATTTTAGCTCCAGGATGGATTTCAATTCCCGTCCAATTTCGACCACTATTGGAAACAAATTTTGCTAGAAAATATAAATGACGAACATATAAAAAATGTGCAATACGATAAAAAAACAATGCTTTAATATGTGGATAAAGCAATAATACTTCTAATTTTGAATGAGCTGATGGATCATTTTCCAACACTCGATTTAAATTATAATTAATATCCTTAATAACACGAAACATGACGTCATCCCCTTTACTTTCTATTCTATGTCTACTTTTAATCATGTATACTATTATCGCAAAAATACCATCTTATTGTCAATTAATATACCCTAGTAAACATTAGAGAAAATAAGTATTTATTAATCGTGCTTTTAAATATTATCACAATAACTTAAATATTACAAGGTGAGCACCCACTAAAAAAATCCTCGCTTTAAGCGAAGATTTTAGGTTTGATTATGTCCTTTTTACTATTTCCTGTAAGAATTTAGACTCTTCTTCATCTTCATAACCACGATAATAAATTGTACCAATTTGTTCATGATTAAATAGAAATAAGTAATCACTTTTAATAACTCCTTCAGGATATAAACAAGCAGCATAATCGTAGTTCTTACCACTTTTAATTGACTTTTGAAATCGACCACAAATCATAATCTTTTTTTGACCATCTTTTAAAGTTATGATACTACCAATCGGCAACATATTATATATTTCTTGTTTACGCATTAACTTTCCTCTAATAATCAATATGTAATTTAAAACCACCACCGGCAAATAATGCTCCATTATAACCAATCGTTATTTCACTATCACCTTTTTCAAATTCACCACTTAATCCAATTGAACCTAAACTAGCTTGAGCACTTAAGCTAAATTCTACTCCTAGAATATAGATACCAAATTCAATCTCGCCACTAGCTAAGGCTGCACCTAATTCACCTTTTAAAGCAAAATGATCTTTTTCTAAGGATATTTCTCCTTTCGCATCACCACTAATTACATCACCTTTAGCACTAGCTAATCCATAAAAATATTTATTACCTATTTTTAAATCACCACTAGCTTCTACTAAACTAGCCCCAACTCCAGCTGATAAAACTAAGTTTGGATCAAATTGCTTATTCGAAAATCCTTTAAAATTAGTTTTGACTTCACCATCAACATTTCCAAAACCAAATAAAGTATTTCCATTAATATAAGCTGATTCAATCCCACTTCGATAAGCATAATAATGATAATAACCATCAGCTTTTAGCGTTAATCCATTATTAACAAGTCCTACTAATGATAAATATGAAGGTAACTTAACATTATAACCATAATCATTATAACGAGGATAAAATGGCGTTATATCCCCACTCATTACAAATAAAGTTAAATTTTGTTCAATTTTACGATACTGTTTTTCACTTTCCTTTAAATGATTATATAATGCGATTTGTCGAGCTTGATATTTATTTTCTTTATCATCGACTATTTTTATCGCTGTTTGGACATAAGGAGATTCACTTTTCATTAAGTGACTTATACTTGAAAAAGCTTTTAAATTAGCTAAGCGATTCTTACTGGATGTAAGTTGATTTAAAGATACTCTAAGCATTATAAACAGTTCCTAAGTTGTATTAATTCTTCTTTACATAAACTAACCATATGATCAATACAAATACATACGTATTCATATTCATTATCAGTGATAGCATCATGTAATTCATTTTTTAAAGCATACAAACCTTTTAAACGATGGTTTAAATACATAATTCGCTCATTAATGGTTTTTTCTTGATAACGACTAACCTTGTACACCATTTTGCATTTGCTTTTCTAATAATTCATAACTGTCGCAAGTCGTTTCTAAGTAAGTAACATATTGATTAATTACTTGTTCATACGTATCAAACATTGGTAATAATTGTTTGAATTTAATTAATAATGCTTCTTGTGCTGGTGAACTCCAAGTACTATTTAAAGCATGCATTTCTTTAGATACTTTTTGAAGAATATCTTTTAATTCCACATTAAGTTTTTTAATTCCACTTGCACTACTACGAACTTCTTCAACTTTAATTTCAATTTGTTCCATTATAATCTCCTTTCTATCTAGTTAATTTACGTGCTTGATTGCGGCGATCTTCAAGTAGGTTTTGATATGCATTAGCACTCTTTCCTAAGAAATTTTGATATTGCACTAATACATCTTTCATCTTCACAAAATCACTTTTAAAGCCATGAATTTGTTCTACGAAAGCTTGCTTATCGCCTCCTTGCCAACCATTTAAGTTATCAACTTGTTGATATAGGCGTTGATAAGTCTTTTCATACTCAAGAACATATGCTTCAATACGTTTACTACTTTGTTTAAGTTGTTGCATATCAACTTTAATCTTCATTAAAACCCCTCCTTTTCGATAAAGTATTGAACCTGTGCAAAGGAAATAATATCACCCACATTTAGCTTTACTTTACTAATTTTTTGCCCATTTACTTTCGTTCCATTTGATGAATTTAAATCCGTCAAAACTAAATCATCTTCATTAAGACAAGCATGATGATTAGATACATGATTATTATTAATAATAATATCATTATCAAGAGCACGACCAATCTTTAAATCCTTATTAATGGCATAACGTTTAGTTTTATCCATACTAACTAAATAATAACCATCACTAATCAATAAACATGTATCCTGATGATTAACTTCCATCATCATTTTAGGTTGACGTAAATAAACCTTTCCTTCATGAATATCATTTAAATATGGTTGAGGTTTACTAGTTAGATATTTCCACCAATTAAATTTCTCTACATTTATTAACTTATTT
>CAZQJH010000101.1:0-5430 GCA_964593515.1 uncultured Erysipelotrichaceae bacterium | reverse complement strand
TATCATTACATAATTCATAGCAATCATCAAAACTATATTCATCTAAGATAATCATTCCTTTACGGAAATATTCATTATGCATTTCATCATCAAAATTCATTCGCCGCATAAATTCAATAATCTTTTGACTATCTTGATCAAATAAATCATAATTATGTGAAAAGGCTAATTGTTTACCATATTTTTTAAATTGTTTTTGGTCAATATTCCATAATAATTCCCCAATATTTTTTATATAATATAGTTTATCATTTCCTATTTTAAAACGAACAACCCATACTCCACCACCATAATTATAACGATAATAAGGATTATATTTTTCTAAGAACATATGTAATTTCACATTACGATGTAAGGTTGGATAACCATGATCTTGTTTACGTAATAATTCCTTTAAAAAATATTCACCATTAGTTAAATCATTTTGATGACGTTGTTCAGCATATAATTTTTGAAATGCTTCTTGTTGTTTACGACGTTCTTCTAATAATTGTTGACGTCTAAAAGCAATCGTATCATGTGCATCATAACCAGCTTTAATTTGTTGTAATTTTTCATTAATTTCATTTTCGGTTAAACGATATGGAAAAACTCTTGGTTTTAAATAGTGGATAGCTTTTAATACTACATAATAATGTTCACGAGCATATTTATAGTCATTATTGGCCAAATAAATAACTTCACTTTCTTTATCAATAGTAATACTCACATTATCGATATCATTACTAAAATCATGTTGTACATCAGCATGCAAATAGTAATTATCATCATCATAATAGCATTCGATATTTAATTCTTTAATACTAACTTTTGGTGGTAATTGTTCAAATACTTCAAAATATTTTTCACCAATGGTATTTTTTATCGTTTCTAGACTTAATTCCATATTTAATCCTCAATTTTTCTTTCAATAATTGTTTGTACTTCATGCATACATTTTTCTAAATCATCATTACATACAATATAATCATATTCATTGATTTTACTTAATTCATATTCAGCTTGTTTAAGTCGTTTATTAATCTTTTCTTCATCTTCACTACTTCGATTAATCAAACGCTTTTTCAAGTCATTAATACTTGGTGGCGTAATAAAAATAGCAATGGCATCTTTACGTAATTTTCTTACTTGTAAAGCTCCTTCAACTTCAATTTCTAAAACAACATTATGTCCTTTAGCTAACATTTCATCAACAAATTGAACACTTGTCCCATAGTAATTATCACAAAATAGTGCATATTCAAGTAATTCATGATTATCAATCATCTTCACAAAACTAGTTTCATCCACAAAGAAATAATTTACCCCATCAACTTCATTAGCACGTGGCTTTCTAGTGGTATGAGAAATGGAATAATGTAAATCTAATATTTTATTATTTACTAAGGGTTGAATAATTGAACCTTTACCAACCCCACTTGGTCCACTAATAATAAATAATTTTCCTTTTTTCATAATTTCACCTCTAATATGATAAAAACGAACATTATTGCTGTTCGTTTTTATCAATATAATATTTCATGATTGTTTTAGTTATGTTTGATGCAAGGGCTAAATCATCATTACATACAATATATCGATAATCTTGCATACGTTTAATTTCTTTACGAGCTTTTTCTAAACGTTGATGAATAACTTCATCTGGTTCTGTTTTACGCCCACGAATTCTTTTTTCTAATTCTTCCATACTTGGTGGAGTGATAAAAATAGTAATAGCATCATCAACTTGATTCATTACTTGAGTAGCCCCTTCAACTTCGATTTCTAATAATACATTTTTTCCTTGAGCACGTAACTCATCAACATAAGCTTTAGGTGTTCCATAATAATTATCACAAAAAACCGCATGTTCTAACATTTCTCCATTTTTAATTGCTTCTTGGAAACGTTCAACACTAGTAAAGAAATAATGTTCACCATCAACTTCACCATTACGTGGTTTTCTAGTTGTCATTGAAATTGAATAAGCCAAGTTTAGACTTTCATCTTCCATCATCAATTCTCTTAAAGTACCTTTACCAACACCACTAGGTCCACTCATTACAAATAATAATCCTTTACTCATTTTATTCCCCTCCTATTTCCTTTTATTTTACATATATATTGTATTGCTTGTCAAATGTTTTCTACAATATTTATCCTTATCACATAAAAAACCTACTTTTTTACTCAAGTAGGATTGTTTTGTTTTTTTACCAATACTTTGATATAATGTTTAACGAGGTGATAAAAATGGCAATTGATGGAATCGTCTTATCAACAATTGTTAATGAATTACAAGCTTATGTACCTTGTAAATTAAATAAAATCCAACAAATTTCGCAATTTGAATTATTATTTAGCATTCGTGCTAATCATGAAAATCATAAATTATTTTTATCTTTACATAGTGTCTATAATCGAATTAATATTACGAAAGAAAGTTATACTACTTTAGAAGTTCCAACTAATTTTTTAATGTTATTACGTAAACAATGTGATGGAGCTATTATTAAAAGTATTGAACAAGTTGGACTAGATCGAATTATTGTTTTTACGATGGAAGCTCGTGATGAATTAGGGGACATTCATGAAAAGAAAATGTATGTGGAATTAATGGGTAAATATGCTAATGTTGTTTTAGTTGATGAAAACAATATTATTATTGATGCTATGAAGCGTATTCCACCATTTGAAAATAATCAACGTACTATTTTACCTAGTGCTAAATTTGTTTTACCTAAAGCTCATCTTGATAAAAAAGATCCTTTTGTCGATGATACTTTTGATGAAAATATTGCTTTATACAAGCAATTTCACGGTTTCTCACCCCTTTTAGCTAAAGAAGTAATGTATCGTTTAGCTAACCATGAAACATTTAAAGACATTATGACTTTGATTAAAAATAGTAAACAATTATATATCAGTGATATTGATGAACAAAGTCAATTCCATATCATTCCTTTAACTCATTTAGAAACTAAAGTTAGAAGTTATGATTTAATGCATGGTTTTGATGTCTTATTCTTTGAAAAAGAAGAAAAAGTACGTATTAAACAACAAAGTGGTGATTTATTTAAAGTTGTGCGTCAAGAATTAAATAAAAACCGCACTAAATTACCTAAATTACAACAAGCTTTTGATGAAGCTTGTGATTTAGATCATTATCGTGAATATGGTGATTTAATCTTTGCTTACATGCATCAAATTCAAAAACAACCACTTATTACTCTTACTAGTTTTGAAACTAATGAGCCTGTTGAAATACCTATTGATATGCGTTATGACTTAAAATATAATGCTAATAAGTATTATCAAAAATATCATAAGTGTAAACGAGCTCAAGAAGTATTGCTTCAACAAATTTCTCTTTGTGAAGAAGAAATTACTTACTTTGAAAATTTAGAAACTCAACTCAGTTTAAGTGATGTGAAAGATGCAATTGAAATTAGAGAAGAATTAGTTAAGAAAGGTTATTTAAAAGCCAAGAAAAGTCTTATTCGTAAACGTAAAAAAGTGGAATTACCCCACTTTGATACTTATGAATTTGATGATTATAAAATTTATGTTGGGAAAAACAACTTACAAAATGATTATGTAACTTGGAAATTAGCTAAGAAAAATAACTATTGGTTACATGCCAAAGATCATCATGGTGCACATGTTATTATTACTAAAAGTGAATTAGATGAACAAGCTTTACGTGATGGAGCTATGTTAGCTGCCTATTATTCTAATGCTCGTTATTCTAGTAGTGTTGCCATTGATTATTGTTTAGTTAAAGATTTAAAGAAAATCCCTGCTAACTTCGGTTCATTAGTATCTCTTTCAACTTATAAAACTATTTATATCGATCCCGATAGTGAATATATCCAAGAATTAATCGATAAATATCGAAAATAAAAAAAGAAAGCACATGCTTTCTTTTTTATTATATTTCTAGTTTCTTAATTAATTCTTTACCTTTACTTAATTCCCACTGAGCAAATTGTCTAATTCCAAAACAAATTATACAACCAATTAACCAAGGTAAAATAGTCATAATAACAAAGTGATCAACACTATAACCAGCTAAATCAAAACTAGGATTTGATACTTGATGATAAGTGAAAATCCCATTTAATAATCCTACTACTAATAATAAGATTGGCGCAACACTTAAAACTCCTTTTTTACGATTAATTCGTGATACTCCAATTTGCAGAATAATCATAACAATCACAATTACAATACTTAACATACTAAACTCCTATAATAGATGAATATGATTTTCTTCACAAGTTTCAATCATTTCATCACTCCATTTTGCGACATGAACTTCACCAATATGTGCTTTATTCAACAGCAACATACAAATACGTGATTGACCAATTCCTCCACCCATTGTAAGTGGTAATTCATCATTTAATAACATTTTATGAAATGGTAATTCACGACGGTTTTCACAATTAGCTTTCTTTAATTGACTAGCTAAACTTTGGGCATCAACCCTAATTCCCATACTAGAAATTTCTACTGCTTTTTCTAATAAAGGATAATAAATTAAAATATCACAGTTTAATGACCAATCATCATAATCTGGGGCTCTTCCATCATGTTTTTCACCACTTTTTAATACATCACCAATTTGCATAATACAAACCGTTTTATGAATTTTCGCAAATTCATTTTCACGTTCTTTTGCACTTAAATTAGGATACATATCTTCTAACTCTTGTGAAGTAATAAAAGTAACATCACGATGAATAACAGGTGTTAAATTCTCAAATACCGTATCAATTTCCATTTCTGTTTCTTTTAAAGCTTCAATAATAGCATTAACGGCACTTTTTAAAAATTCTAAATTACGATCTTTTCGATCAATAATCTTTTCCCAATCCCATTGGTCTACATATACCGAATGTAAATTATCTAAATCTTCATCACGACGAATTGCATTCATATCAGTATATAAACCACGACCATAATCAAAACCATAACGTTTTAAAGCCATTCTTTTCCATTTAGCTAATGAATGTACTATTTCCACATCATCATTTTTTAATTCTAAAATATCAAAACGAACTGGACGTTCTACCCCATTTAAATCATCATTCAAACCTGAATTAGTTGAAACAAATAACGGAGCACTAACTCTCACTAAGTTTAAGTGGTGTGCTAAACGTTTTTCAAATAAATCTTTAACATATTTAATTGCAACTTCAGTTGAAATCATATCTAATTTATTCTCATAATGTTTAGGAATAATTAAACTTTCCATTGCCATATTTCCACAACCTTCCATACTTTAATTATTATAATACAAAAAGCTTTAGATTGCCACGCTTTATTTCAATTATTTTCATGAAAATAATTTCATTTCGCATCAAACCACTTTTTTTAAATATTTATTGCTTTTTATAAAAAAATATGCTAATATAGTTAAGCAAGTTAAGAGTTGCGCGTGTGGCG
>CAZQJH010000100.1:0-5480 GCA_964593515.1 uncultured Erysipelotrichaceae bacterium | reverse complement strand
CGCTGCCGGGCATTTATTAAGCTCACATCTTGTGAGCTTTTTTTGTGGCTTTTTTTAATAAAAAAAATGTGCTATTATATTATGGAAGAAAGAGATGTGAATGATATGAGTAAAAAAGTTTTATTAGGATTATCGGGAGGAGTAGATTCAGCGGTTGCTGCATATATATTAAAAGAACAAGGTTATGATGTAACTTGTGCTTTTATGCGTAATTGGGATTCTTATGCAAATAATGATATTTTAGGAAATCCGCAAATTGAAGATGATGTATGTCCACAAGAGCAAGATTATTTAGATGCTAAGGCTGTAGCTGATCATTTAGGCTTACCACTATTACGAGTTGATTTTGTGAATGAATACTGGGATGATGTTTTCCAAGTCTTTTTAGATGAATATAAACGTGGTCGAACACCTAACCCTGATATTTTATGTAATAAACATATTAAGTTTTCGGCTTTTCGTAAGTATGCAACTAAATTAGGTTTTGATACTTTAGCTACTGGTCATTATGCTCGTGTTGATCATCGTGGTAGTGAAAGTAAAATGTTACGTGGATTAGATGATAATAAGGATCAAACTTATTTCTTATGTCAAATATCACAAGATGCTTTAGCTAATACATTATTTCCAATTGGTGATTTACAAAAAAGTGAAGTTAGAAAAATTGCAAATGATTTAAATTTAGAATCAGTAATGAAAAAGAAAGATTCAACTGGAATTTGTTTTATAGGTGAACGTAATTTTAGACAATTCCTATCTAATTATTTACCTAATAAAGAAGGGGATATTGTTGATATCGAGTCTTTAGAAGTTAAAGGACGTCATTGTGGAGTTTTATATTATACTATTGGTCAACGTAAAGGATTAGGTATTGGTGGTAATATGGGTCCTTGGTTTGTTGTAGGTAAAGATGTTGAAAAAAATATCTTATATGTAACTAATGGTAATGAAAGTGATTGGTTATTCTCTACTAGCTGCATTGTTTCGGGAGTTAACTGGTTTAGTAGTGAAAAACCACAAGGAGATTATAAATGTAGTGCTAAATTTAGATATCGTCAAAAAGATAATGATGTTAGTATTTGTTTTATTGATGATACAACTGTTTTAGTAAGTTATCCGCAAGGTGTTTCTTCAGTAACTTGTGGTCAAGAAGCTGTTTTCTATCAAGGTGAAGTTTGTCTTGGTGGAGGAGTTATTGAAGAAGTATTTATGGATGGTGTAAATATTAATCAAAAAATTAAGGAGAAAGTAAATGCAAAATAAAATTTCTACGGGTAAATTTGTAGGGTGTTTAGCTTACTATTTTGTAGTATATTTTTTTATTTTATCTATTTTGGTATCATGTTTTAGTTATATATTCACTCGTGATCCTATGGCTATTCATGGACCATCTGCGACAATATTATATTATGCATATATGATTGGTTTATTTGTTATGCTTTATCCTCAATATCGGCAAGCTTTTCAAAAGTTTAAAGATAAAATTTGGCTTAACATATTAATTATTATTGCTGGTTTTATTGTTTTACTAATTGTGAATTGTTTAACTGGAATATTTGTTGATTTTTTTGCAACAAGTGATAATAGTGTAAATCAAGAATATATTGAACAAAGTATGTTACTTAATCCCGTTATTATGTGTTTTTTAACGGTTGTATTTGCTCCAATTGTTGAAGAAAGTGTTTTTAGAGGTTGTTTAATGCAATATTGTATTGAACAAAATAAACCGCGTTTAGGTTTTATTTTATCAGCCGTTATTTTTGGAACAATGCATTGTTTGGATGCCGTTTTATTAGGGAATATTAGTGATTTATGGTTTTTAATCGTATATATATCATTAGGAGGAGTTTTATCATTTATTTATGCTCGTTCTAATCTATATTGTAGTATTGGAGCTCATATGTTATATAATGCTTTTGCGACAATTCTAACCTTTATGATGTAAGGTGGGGTGTTATGGAAGAATATATTGAAGCAAAAATTCTTTTTAAGATTTATCATAATGCAAGTAACTATTATACTGTTTTAAAAGTTAAAAGTGTTGATGGTGATACAATCATGGTCACAGGTTATTTTAAAGACTTAAATAGTGATGCTATTTATAAAATGTATGGTAGTTATAGTGATCATCCTAAATATGGGATTCAATTTAATTGTACCCATTATGAAAATAGTGTTTCAAAAGACAGTAAAAGTTTAATTAAATATTTATCTAGTGATGCTTTTCCAGGGATTGGAAAACAATGTGCTAAAAAATTAATTGATACTTTTGGTCTTTATTTTGAGGATTTATTAAAAGAAAATCCAAGTATATTAGATCAATGTGATTTTTTAAATGATAAGAAAAAACAAACATTGATTAATGGAATAGTGAATCGTTGTGAAGATGATTTATCATTATTTATTGCTCGTTATGGAATTAATGTGCGATATATGAAACAAATTGATAATTTGTATCATGAAGATGCCGTAAGTAAAATTAAAGCTAATCCATATGAATTAATGGAAAAGATTAATGGGATTGGTTTTGAGTGTTGTGATCGAATTGCGCAACAATTTGAGCATGATAATTCATCTTATGAACGTATTAGAGCATATATGTTAGCTAGTGTTAGTAATTTATGTTTTAAAGAAGGAGATACATATCTTTATAAAGATGAATTATATGCTTATTTAGCTAAACAATTTGTTGGAGTTGACTTTGATGATTATTTACAAGGTTTAGTTGATGATCGTTTATTATATGTTGTAGATGATCGTATTTATCATTTTCAAATGTATGAAAGTGAATTTGGAATTACTTCTTTTATTAAAGGATTTCCTTTTACTTATCAAGATGAATTTGATGATACTAATCTAGATAGTGATATTATTGCTTTAGAAAATAAAAATAATATTATCTATGATGAAATTCAAAAAGAAGCTATTAAAACTTTTTTTAAAGAAGATATTAGTATTATTACAGGAGGTCCAGGTAGTGGTAAAACAACTATTGTTTCAACTATTTTAGCGCTTTATCAAAAGTATTATCCCCAAGGTAAAGTAGCTTTATGTGCCCCTACGGGACGTGCTAGTAAACGTTTAAGTGAATTAAGTAATTATCCTTCTAGTACAATTCATTCTTTATTACATTATGATTTAGAATTAAATGAATTTTCGAAAAATAAACAAGATCCTTTAGATGTTGATTGTTTAATTATTGATGAATTTTCGATGTGTGATCAATGGTTATTTTATAACTTATTACAAGCTAGTTATTCAGTAAGTAAAATCTTAATTATTGGTGATGAAGATCAATTACCTTCAGTTGGTTGTGGTAATGTTTTACATGATTTGATTGCTTCTAAGAAGGTTAGTTGTTGTGCCTTACATAAGGTATATCGTCAAAGTGAAGGTAGTGGAGTTATTTCCTTAGCTAATGATATTAAACATGAAACATGCGAAGATTTAAGTTATGAAAATGGGGTCTTATTTTTACCATGTAGTGAAGATGAAATTCGTGATAAGATTTGTTTATTAGTTCAAGAAGCTTTAGCTAAAGGTTATGATAATCAGGATATTCAAGTATTAGCCCCAATGTATCGTGGTAAAGTGGGAATTGATAATTTGAATTATTCCTTACAACAAATTCTAAATCCATCTAGTGAAGATAAACCACAAGTTATGCAAGGTTCACGTATTTTTAGAGTTGGTGATAAAGTATTACAATTACGTAATCAAAGTGAAGATGATGTTTATAATGGGGATATTGGAATTATTGAAGATATTGAAATTATGAATAAAGATTATCGAATTATTGTGAGTTTTCAAGAACGTATTTGTGAATATACTAAAGAAAGTATTATGCAATTAACTCATGCTTTTGCAATTTCCGTTCATAAAGCACAAGGTTGTGAATTTTCGATTGTAATGATGCCAATTGCTAATTCACATACCTATATGTTAGATAAACGTTTAATTTATACGGGAATTACTAGAGCTAAACGCTCTTTAGTTTTAGTAGGTAATAAAGATTTATTTATTCATGCAATTAAGCGTAAAGATAAACGTGAACGTCGTTCAACTTTACTTAATCGTCTAAATCAAGTATAAAACTTATTTATTTGGCTCAAACTATCTTTGAGGTGATAAAAATGAATAAGTGTTTAGGACCTTTATTAATTGGCTTAATTGGGGGAATTATGATTGGATATTTCAAAGAAGATGAAATTGATGATTTAGGTAAAGAATTTAAAAAAAGTAAGAAAAAATTAATGCGTGATTATCAAAAAGTAATGGATGAATTAAGTGATATCTACTAATGGTAATAGCATTAAAAAAACTTGAAATGTAATTAAACATTTGGTATAATTCTAGTCGAATATTAAAGATGTTGAAAAAGAGGAGTACTTAAGTATTTCAGGCAAAGAGAGAAAATGGTTGGTGTAAATTTTCGTTGGAACTTGAGGAAGGCTACTTTGGAGTCGATACGCACACATCAGCGATAAAGATGAATTAAGGTGTACTTAGCAATAAGTGAACTAGGATGGTACCGCGTAACTAAAATTTTACGTTCCTGGATTAAGGAACGTTTTTTTATTGTTTAGGAGGAAATGGAAATGAAAAATTTAACTGGAAGTCAAATTCGTTCAATGTTCTTAGAATACTTTAAAGAACATGGACATATGGTTGAGCCTGGGGCTAGTTTAGTACCTCATAATGACCCAACTTTATTATGGATTAATGCTGGGGTAGCTGCTTTAAAGAAATATTTTGATGGTAGTGTTAAACCTGATAGTCCTCGTATTACGAATGCCCAAAAATCAATTCGTACTAATGATATTGAAAATGTAGGTAAAACTGCTCGTCACCACACTTTCTTTGAAATGTTAGGAAACTTTTCAATTGGTGATTATTTTAAACGTGAAGCAATTCATTTTGCATGGGAATTCTTAACTGATGAAAAATATATTGGTTTTGAAAAAGATCGTTTATATGTAACTGTTTATAGTGATGATGAAGAAGCTTATGATATTTGGGTTAATGAAATTGGAATTGATCCAAAACATGTTTTAAAAACACCTAATAACTTCTGGGAAATTGGGGATGGACCTTGTGGACCGGATACTGAAATTTTCTATGATCGTGGAGTAGAATATGACCCTGAAGGAATTGGGGAACGTTTATTCTTTGAAGAATTAGAAAATGATCGTTATATTGAAGTTTGGAACAATGTATTCTCTCAATATGATGCAAAAGAAGGGGTTGAACGTAAAGATTATAAAGAATTACCACAAAAGAATATTGATACTGGTATGGGATTAGAACGTTTAACTTGTTTAGTACAAGGTGGAGAAACTAACTTTGATACTGATTTATTCTTACCAATTATTCATGCAACTGAAGCTTTCACGGATATGAAATATGATGTAAGAGAAAATAAAATGGCTTATCGTGTAATTGCTGACCACATTCGTACGGTTACTTTTGCTTTAGCTGAT
>CAZQJH010000099.1:0-5588 GCA_964593515.1 uncultured Erysipelotrichaceae bacterium | reverse complement strand
TACCAAGCTTTGCTATCAACATCATCATAACCTTTGTATTCAGGTTTAACTTCAATATCTTTTAAGTTAGCTACAGCATCATTTACAGCTTTAACCGCAACATCTACTGCTCTTTGAGTAGCTTTTTCATTAGCTAATACTTCTTTTGCGGCATTAATAGCACTAGTTAAAGCAGCAATACTTTCTGGTGTTTTGTTTGTTGTATCTACAGCTTCAGCAGCTTTAATAGCAGCATCTAATGCTGTTTTATCAGCAACTGGTGCTTTACCTTCTTCATATCCATAGAAGTTAACTTCAGCCATTGATGCATATTTGTTTGAAGTATCAGAACCATAAGTTTCAATAGCTTCAATTTTCACATAACGTCCAACTACTTTTTCATCGAAGTGCATTGTTTTAATTGTACGACTAGTATATCCAGCAGCTCCATGATCAAATGTATAAGTACCAACTAAATCATTTTCATCAATTGTTGCATCAGCACTTACATATACATTAGCTTTATAGATATCTCCATTTGCACCATTTTGACGAGGTAAGAAAGTAATATCACTTAACTCATATGAAGCTAGTAAATCAATTGTAATTGATTGAGGTAATGTGTATCCTCCACCCCAGTTAGAGTGCCAGTAAGTAGAGTTATCTTTATCTAAAACTGCAACAGCTGTACCTAATCCGTCTCCTTCATCAGTTCCTGTTTCCTTGCTACATTCACTTGTTTTATCAATTAATTTAACATCATCAGCTGTTTTGTTGATTAATGTTGCTTCATCAATATAAATTACTAATTGTGAAATAGCAGCTTGTAATCTAACTACAGTTGAATCGATTTCAGCTTGAGTAACACTATCGTTAACTAATACCCCTCTAGCAGCTTGTAAGATTACATCGAAAATGTAGAATGATTCAGCTTCATAATCAGCTTTTTCAAAGCTATTAGCTTTATTAACTAATGCTTCTAATTCAGTTTTATCAGTAATTTCTTTAACTGTTGTATAAGTAATAGTTGGTGTTACGTGAACACTTGCTTTGTTACAAGTACCAGCAGCGTTGATAACTTCAACACGAATCATATCACCTTTAGTAACGATTACTTCTTTAGCAAATCCTTCTAATTCTTTAATTGGTGTTCCATCGTTAGGGAATGTATAAGTATCACTAATAGCTTCACCATTTTTAGTAAATACTAAGTTAACAGTTCCATTGTTTGCTTGGTTAGCAGCTTGTCTTAAGTAAGGTTCACCATCTTTTAAGCTAATTGTAATTTTTCCATCAACTGGTGCACGGTAAACCATAGCATGTCCACCTGTACGACTTCCAGCGTCAATAGAGTCAATAATTAATCCATGTTCAGCTTTGTTTGCATCAGCATGTGATTGAGCATCAACCCCAACTCCACCATAACTTGCACCATCCCATTGTGGGTATTGAGCATTGTATTTAGTTAAGTTAGTATATAATCCACCGTTGTTTACTTGTGCAAACCATACATTACCTTGTTGGTTGTTGTAATCAGCAACCCAGTTGTAGCTTGCTTTAGCTACTACTTTGTAAGTTTTAACGGCATCATTTTCAGCAGTAACTACTACACTTAATCCATCTTTCATTGTTGCTGAAGCACTTAATACTTTATCACCATCTTTAACAGCTACTGTTGCATCAGCATCAATGCTAATTCCTTCTAAGAATTTTTCCACAGTAATTGATTCATTTCCAACTACTGGTACAGAAATGTTATCAGCATTAATTTCAAATACAGAATCAGAAATAGTATTATCACTACTTGCTTCTTTAGCTACTAAAGTAAATTCTTTAGTTTCATTACCTAAAGTAAGAACTAATTTGTTTCCTTCAGCCGCTGCAATACCATTAGCAGCAACTTCTTTACCATTAGCATCAACTACTTTAGGATTACATCCAGCATCAATATCCATATTAGCTAAGAATGCTTCAACAGTTGACATTGCTTTAATTTCAGAAATTTCATTTTCTGTAACAGTATATTTATTAGAAATAGCAACTAATGTAGGAGTTTGTGAATCGTAAGCTCCAACATCAGGAATACCTGTTACTTTGTTACCAAAGAAGTCTAATCCACCATTGTTTTCAATATACATACCAGCGTTGATTACTGGAGAATTTTCTTTAACTTTAAACATGTCAAAGACACCAGAGTTGTTTCCATAAATGATTGATTCTCCATCTTTCATACCCATAGGTGCTTTACCAGTATATTTAATTGGTGCACTAGCTAAGTTACCAGCAAATAATGGATCAGCAACGATTGCTTGAGTATCAGATGATGGTACATTTGAATAGTTGTAGTATAAGTTGTTTAAGTAAGTTCCTGTTGTATTACCAGCAAACCAATCTTCATTTTTAGCTGTTGGTCCATCATAGTAGAAAATGTTGTTGTAGATTTCGTTGTTTTTTCCACCTTTGAATCCTAAAATATCTACTCCTTCTTTAACAACAAATGTATTGTTGTAGAAAGTACCATTAGGGTTTCCAGCTAAGTCTAAGATATCACTTCCATCGTGGTATGAAATGTTGTAACGGAAAACAGTATTAACTGCATCCCATCCACAGATCATTACACATCCACCACCGTTGTTGTGTGAGTAGTTGTATTGGTAAAGACATCCATCTCCATAGTCAGCATCCCATGCTTGACCATCTTGGTTTTTATATCCATCATAACATTCGTTATATTGGAAAATAGGATCTTTACATTTCCATGGCCAAATACCAGCAGCAACTTTATTAAATCCTACTTTATAATCAACATCATTAATTTGACGAGCAAATTTTTCCCCAACGTTATATTCAACTAATGGAGTTTCACAATACATTAAAGTAATTGCATCCCCACCAGCATCTTTTACATAGTTGTTACGAATTACAACGTTAGTAGAACCATAAGTTGAAACTTGTTCATGAGTTAATTCATGAGAAGTCATTTTGTTCCAGTATGCAGTATATCCAACCGCAATACCCCAACGGTTAGTATTGTTTACAATATTGTTTTCAATTACTACATCATTAAAACGAGAAATACCAGTTAATAATTCACTCTTAGGTTGTGCTACGGTAAAGTAAATACCACCATTGTTCATATGTTTGTCATATACGTTACCAATAACATCATGAATGTTACAATCTTTAATAACGATATGATCAATCGTACCTTTGTTTTGAGCTACCGCTGATACCCCTGTACGGTTCATAACATCTAAATCATTGTATTCTTTATCTCCATCTGAACCAGAGTTAGTAATTTCTAAGTTAGAAATTTCAATATATTCAACATCATATAAATGAATTGATGAAGATACATCACCTTTATATTTGTGGTTTGAATTGTCTAATTGTTTACCATAGTCTTGGTACCAAACCCCTTTACCATTAGTATTGATAATTGGTTGAGCCCCTTCACCATAACTTGTAATGATAATTG
The DNA here is from genome assembly GCA_964593515.1 of uncultured Erysipelotrichaceae bacterium. Taxonomy (GTDB): domain Bacteria; phylum Bacillota_I; class Bacilli_A; order Erysipelotrichales; family Erysipelotrichaceae; genus JAXJYR01. The sequence continues at coordinate 2,131 of CAZQJH010000099.1, read as the reverse complement.
GTGCTTCTTCACTACCACTTCCTTGAACATGGATAAATTGGTCGTTGAAGATTGATCCTGATTCTAATAATACTTTATCTCCAGGACCTAAAGTAAGTTCATTAATTTTGTCTAATGTTTTAAATGGTTTAGCTTCACTTTTCCCATCGTTAGCATCATTACCTTTAGTAGAACTTACATAGTAAGTAGTTCCAACACTTTCTTCTTCAGCTTGTACATTAGTAGGTTGAACATTAACTACTGAAACAGCCATTAAAAGTGCTAAAACACTACAAAGAATTTTTTTCATAACTTTCCTCCTTCTGTTATTTATTATTTAAGCAATTGATCATCCAATTGTTTAAATCACCTTGAATGTCCACTACTACCTTTCCTTGATAGTCTTGAACAGCTAGTTCAAAGCTTTCTTGCGCTAAACTAGACTTAATTGCAGTTTTTGCTTCTTCATAAGTTAAAGCATCGCGTGATTGTCGACTTAAACATTCCACGATATAAAAACATCCCGAAACATCAATTAAGCCACTTACCTCACCACTTTGCATATCTTTAGCTAATTCATAAATATCACCATCAATATCTAAATCTAGGGTTGTTGAATCTAATGATAAATAATAATCATTAAATTGATATTCTTTAGCTAGCGATTCTAGTGATTCACTTGGCAAACGCTTAACTATTGCTTCTAAATCTTCTTTAATTGAATCATATTTTTCTAATAATGCATCATCAACAACATAATAAATACGTAATGCTTCAATTTTCAATTGATCATCTTGTTTGAAATCATCTAAATGATTATCGTAATAATCATGCATTTCATCAGCACTAAAACTCATATCATAACAAATATTTTCATGTAATAATTCCATTTCATAGTTTAAATAAAATTTTAAATCATATTGTTTTAAACCATAAATAATTTCACCATTAGCAATAGCTTCTTCACGACGTTTATTTTCTTCTTCTAAACGTGTTTCAATTGTTCCTAAACCACCATTTGTTTCTATATTTAAATCCGTTGCATAACTATAATAAGCACTTGCTTTAATCAACGTATTTAATGTACGTTCTTTTAAAATATCTAACGGTGTTCCTTCTTCAATTTCACTAGTCCAAAAGTTTTCATCCATTTCTAAACCATATTTTTCATAAACCTCATTAACAACATTAGCTACATTTGATTGCATTAATTCTAAATATAATTTTTCACTAATTTCATTTCCATCAATAACTAATTTAAAACTAGGTTTTTGATTTAAATAAATAACTAGTCCAACTATACATATTGCAATACAACTAATGATAATTGTTAATTTCTTTTTCATATCTAACACCTTATCTTTCAAATCATCAAAGATATGTTATAATATCTTTGCCTATCAATTATACATAAATAATTGTGGAAGTGCTTTCAAAATAAAGAATTGTTTTTAGAAAAACTTGTCAAATACAGAACAGGAGTATTATATGAATTTACCAAATATTGAACCTTTTTATCTTAATGATAATTTAATATATTCAGCATGTAAACAAACTAGGAACAAAGACTACCATTTCAGTGCTCACGCTCATGATACTATGGAATTTTATCTTATTACTAAAGGTGCTTGTTCAATGGATATTCAAGGTGAATCAATCAAAGTTAAAAAAAATGAATTAATCATGATTCTTCCTTTTATCAAACATTCCTTAAAAATTGATGAAACATGTGAATTTTTCCATTTACATTTAAACTTTGCGCTTTTAAAGAAATTATTATATCGTCAAAACAATCAAACCTTTTCTTTTCATAGTTTAATTGCAACTAAACAGTGCACATATTATCAAATGCAATCTAATCAACACATCATCGATTTATTTAAAGCTATTTTAACTAACTTTAATAATAATTTACATCAAAGTTTTCTTAGTAATTTATATTGTCTTGAATTAATAACCTTAATTCACCAACATGCTCAAACTATCCAAAAAGAAGTAATCGATACTACTAGCAATAAATATCAATATGTAGCTTATACTTATGAATATTTACATCAAAATTATAATAATAAAATTCTAATCGATGATATTGCTTCAAGATTACATATTTCAAGTCGTTATTTATCATCACTATTTTATGAATATAGTAAAC
>CAZQJH010000098.1:0-5625 GCA_964593515.1 uncultured Erysipelotrichaceae bacterium | reverse complement strand
CATATTTTTAACATAATATATATTATGCGAAGTAATAGATCAGAGCAAATAAAAAGATATGCTTTATAACATATCTTCTTATACTAATATTATTTTTCTTTTACATCATTAGCGAAAGTTTTAGATACTTTAAATTTAACTGCTTTAGTAGCTGGAATAATTAATTTTTCTTTAGTTTTTGGATTAATTCCAGTTCTTTCACTTCTTTCAACAACGCTAAATTTACCGAAACGAGGTAAATCAATTGTATCTCCTTCAACTAAAGCATTTTTAATAGCATCTAATGTAGCATCAATAATTGCTGCTGTATCTTTTTTAGAAGTTTCAGTTTTTTCAGCAATTAAATCAACTAATTCTTTTTTAGTAATTACATTGTTCATAATAGATCCCTCCATATCATTATAATAGCATTTATGGTTCTATTTTTCAATAGCTTATAAAACAATTGCAATAACATTTCCTTTGCCTTTATTAACTAGTTTTTCTAAAATATCTTGTAATCTAATTCGTGCACTATCTGGAATCATTGCTAATTTCACATGTAAACCATCTTGTATCAAATCAGATAGCTTACGACCAAAAATATCACTATCCCATATAGTATTTTGATTATCACTTTCACGATTTAAATAATTAATTAATTCTTCACTTTGTAATTTAGAGCCAATAATTGGTTCAAAACTACTTTCTACATCAACTTTAATCATATGAATACTTGGGGCAATTGCTTTTAGTTTAACTCCATAACGATTCCCTTGTTTAATTAATTCTGGTTTACTTAAGGTAATATCATCTAATGAGGCACTAGCAAAGCCATATCCGGTTTGTTTTACCATTTTTAAAGCAGAAGAAATAGCATCATATTCTTTTTTCGCATTACGATATTCAATCATTAATTTCATAAATTGAGCTTTATCTTCAATACTTACTTGCATTATTTCTTTTAATATTACTTGATATAAATCATCAATCATTTCAATATTTAAATAAACACAACCATTACCAGGATCAATTCCACTTAAATTAGCTTCATTAACATATTCATTTTCTTGCATAGCTTTAGCTATTTTTTCTACTTCACGTAATTTATCTACTTTAGTAATTATTGATTCTAAGGTTTTTAATAATGAATTAGGTAAATAGTGATTATTATCTAAAACTTGTATCCATGATGGCATATGAATTTTAATTTGTTCAACACTAAATTCATATAAAGCTTCTTTTAAGATGATTTGTAAATCATTAGTGGTCATATTTAGAATATTAATTGGTAAGATTGGAACTTGATATTTATCTTTTAATTGTTTTACATATGATAATGTTGTTTGATTATGCACATCTTGACAATTCATGATAACAATAAAGGGTTTATTTATGCTTTTTAATTCACTAATTACTTCATGTTCTCCTTGTAAATAATCACTACGATTTAAATCAGTTACACTTCCATCGGTCGTAATAACAATACCAATTGTGGCATGGTCTTGCATTACTTTTTGGGTTCCAATTTTCGCAGCTTGCGAAAATGGTAAAGCTTCTTCATACCATGGAGTTTTTACCATTCTCTCCCCTTGTTCATCTTGATATCCTTTTGCATTTTCAATCACATAACCAACACAATCAACTAATCGTACATTCATAGTAAAGTTATCATCTAATTTTACGTTACAAGCCTGATTTGGGACGAATTTAGGCTCTGTTGTCATAATTGACTTACCTATACCGGCTTGAGGCATTTCGTCAATCATACGGCTTTTAAGCGCCTCATCATCAATATAAGGTAAGATTAATTTAGTCATAAATTCTTTAATAAAGGTCGATTTCCCTACTCTTACACTACCAACAATTCCTAAGTAAACATCACCATCACATCTTTTCGCAATATTTTTTAATATTGTATTAGTATCCATATAAACTCCTTTCCTTAAAGTCTATGATAGATGCTTATAAATATGATTATGATATAAAAAAAGGCGAATTAATCGCCTTAAATATTTCCAAATTCTGATAAACTTAAATCTTTATTTTGATCTAATGCCCACTTAATACCCCAGTTATTCATAAATAATAATAACTTACGTCCTTTTAAATCAACTAAACGACGTGTATCACCAGTTAAGTTTAATTTATGTGGGTCAATACTTTGATCATCAATCCATCTAATTAATTGATATGGTAAAATTTCAAGTTTAATTTCAACATTATATTCAGATTTTAAACGTTGTTCTAATACTTCAAATTGAAGTACCCCAACTCCTCCAACAATAATATCTTCCATCCCAGTATCTAAACGTTGGAAGACTTGAATAGCTCCTTCTTGCGCTATTTGTTCAATACCTTTCGTAAATTGTTTACGTTTCATGGTATCTTTTTGAGTAACACGCGCAAAGTGTTCAGGAGCGAATGTAGGAATTTTATCAAATTCAAAAGCAGGTGCTTTTTCACATAATGTATCTCCAATTGAGAAAATACCTGGGTCAAATACTCCGATAACATCTCCAGCATAAGCTTCTTCAATAATTTCACGATCAGCAGCCATAAATTGTTGTGGTTGCGCTAAACGTATTTTTTTACCTTGTTGAACATGAATAGCTTCTAAACCTTTAGTGAATTTACCACTACAAATACGCATAAAAGCAATACGGTCACGATGTGCTTTATTCATATTAGCTTGAATCTTAAAGACAAAAGCTGAGAAATTATCATCAAATGGGTCAATTTCTCCTTTTGATGAGTGTCGTGGTAATGGTGAAGTAGTCATTTCTAAGAAGTGTTCTAAGAATGGTTGAACTCCAAAGTTAGTTAAGGCACTTCCAAAGAAGACTGGAGTTAATTTTCCGCATCTAATTGCTTCTTCATCAAATTCTTCACTAGCAATGTCTAACATTTCACTATCATCTTTTAATTGATTAAAGAAGTGATCACCTAAAACTTCTTCAAAAGTATCATCATCTAAGCTACCTTCAATAACTTCAGCAGCTTTACTACCATGATCTCCACCATGGAAAGCGATAATACGTTTGTTATCACGTTCATAAACCCCTTTAAATTCTTTTCCTGAACCAATTGGCCAGTTCATAGGATATGTTTTAATCCCTAATTCACTAGAAATATGGTCCATTAATTCAAATGGGTCCATTGCTGAACGGTCCATTTTATTAATAAAAGTAAAAATAGGAATATTACGAAGTAAACAAACTTTAAATAATTTTTTAGTTTGGGCTTCGACCCCTTTACTAGCATCAATAACCATTACAGCTGAATCTGCAGCCATTAAAGTACGATATGTATCTTCAGAGAAGTCTTGATGTCCAGGTGTATCTAGAATATTAATACAGTAATTGTTATATTCGAATTGTAATACTGAACTAGTTACTGAAATCCCTCTTTGTTTTTCGATTTCCATCCAATCAGATACTGCATGTTTACTAGCTTTTCTTCCTTTTACGGTTCCAGCTTGATTAATCGCTCCTCCATATAAAAGTAATTTTTCAGTTAAAGTAGTCTTACCAGCATCCGGGTGGGAGATAATTGCAAATGTACGACGACGCTTAATTTGTTCTTGAATTTGACTCATTTTTCACTACCCTTTCTTTTCTCTAGCAATAATTTTTAATCTTGTTCCAACAAAGCCAAAGGCTTCTCGAATACTATTTTCTAAATAACGTTCATATGAGAAGTGTAATAATTCTGGATCATTAACGAATAAGACAAATGTTGGTGGTGCTACACTTACTTGTGAAGCATAATAAATTTTTAAACGTTTTCCTTTATGAGTTGGTGGCGGCGTTGTTAATTGAGCATCAATTAACACTTCGTTTAAGACATTTGTTTGTACACGCATTGTTGAATAGTCATGTACTTCATCAATTAAAGGAATTAATGTATGAATTCGTTGTTTGTGTAATGCACTAACAAAAGCAATTGGTGCATATGGTAAATAAACAAATTGAGCTCTAATTTCTTTTTCAATTGCAGCCATTGTTTTATCATCTTTTTCAACGGTATCCCATTTATTATAAACAATAATAACTGCTTTACCAGCTTCATGAGCATAACCTGCTACGTGTTTATCTTGTTCACGAATACCTTTTTCTCCATCAAGAACTACTAAGACAACATCACTTCGTTCAATTGCACTTAAAGCTCTTAAAACGGAATATTTTTCTACTTTTTCATAAACTTTACCACGTTTACGAATTCCTGCTGTATCAATAATGACATATTCTTTACCATCAACTTTAAAATTAGAGTCAATAGCATCACGAGTTGTACCTTCAATATCTGATACAATTACTCTTTCTTCATTTAAAATAGCATTAACTAATGAACTTTTTCCTACATTAGGACGTCCAATTAAACAGAAATGAGTTAATCCATCATGTTCTTTATATTTCTTTTCTGGGAATGAATGAATAATTTCATCTAAAATATCTCCCATCCCAATACCATGAACCGCACTAACGGCAATTGGATCTCCAATACCTAAGCCATAGAATTCATAAATATCATTCATTTGTTCACTACCATCAATCTTATTAACCGCTAAAATTACCGGTTTTTTGGATTTTTGTAATAACTTAGCAATATATTCATCATCAGCAGTAATACCATGTTTTCCACTAACTACGAATAAAATAGTATCAGCTTCATCAATGGCAATATCTACTTGCATTTTAATTTCTTCTTGGAATGGTTGATCTTCTAATTGAATTCCTCCGGTATCAATTACACGGAATTCTTTAGTTAACCATTCACATTTTGCATAAATACGATCTCTAGTAACTCCTGGAGTATCTTCAACAATACTCTTACGTTCTCCAACCATACGGTTAAAAATTGTTGATTTTCCTACATTAGGACGACCAACAATTGCAACTACACCACTAATCATAGTATTCCTCCTTTTTTATTTTAGGAATGATGAAATCTTTTCCACAACTTCATCAATAGTCATATCAGATGTATCAATTTCATATGCATCATCACATTTCTTTAATGGTGCATTAGCACGATGACTATCTTGATAATCTCTTTGTACAATATCTTCATAAATTTCATCATAATTAGCTTCAATACCTTTATTTTGGTATTCTAATACTCGACGATTAGCACGTGCTTGAGCTGAAGCAACCATGAAAATCTTTAATTCAGCATCTGGTAATACAACACTACCAATATCACGACCATCTAAAATATATCCTTTATTAGCCGCCATTTTTTGTTGTAAGCTTGTAAGAATCTTACGAACAGAACCATAAGCTGATACTTTAGATGCTAACATTGACATTTCATTAGTACGAATTTCTTTAGAAACATCAACATTATTTAAATATACATTTCCTTTTTCATCGAAATTAATATTCATTTCTTGCATTAATTCACCAATTTTTGCTTCATCATCTGCATCAACTTGGTTATTTTTTACCATTAAAGCAACACATCGATACATTGCTCCTGTATCAATATGAGCATAACCTAGATTTTTAGCTAAAATTTTCGCAATAGTACTTTTTCCAGCAGCACTAGGTCCATCAATCGCAATATTAATCTTTTTCATTAGAAACCTCCAATCGAATAAATCATATATCCTACATATCCAATTAAACCTAATAAAATTAATAC
>CAZQJH010000097.1:0-5714 GCA_964593515.1 uncultured Erysipelotrichaceae bacterium | reverse complement strand
ACATATTCTAGGATATTTTTTAAATATGCGATAGTTATCCCATAATTACACATTGGAATATTCGCTTTTTTAGCTTGTTCAACTCGGTTTAAAACATACTTACGATTGAACATACAAGCTCCACAATGAATAATTAAATCATATGAACTTAAATCATCAGGGAAATTCATCCCACTAACAATTTCAAATTGAAGACTTTCTCCTTTTAGTTTACGTAACATCATTGGAATTTTAACTCGTCCAATATCTTCTTGCATCGGTGCATGCGTACAAGCTTCAGCAATTAAGACTTTACTATTAGCTTTTAAAGCATCAATAGCTTTTGCACTTTCCACAAAGTAATTAATATCTCCTTTATGTTTAGCTAATAATACCGAAAATGAAGTTAATAAGGATGCTTCTGGTTTTACTTGATATACTTCTTGAAATACTTGTGAATCACAAATAATTAATTTAGGTGGTTGTTTTAAAGCATTTAAGCCTTGTTTTAACTTATCAGTCGTTACACATTGTACAATACATTTACGGTCTAATAAATCTCTAATTGTTTGTACTTGAGCTAAAATCAAACGTCCTTTAGGAGCTTGAATATCTTGGGGCATAACTAACATTACTACATCATCTTCATTAACTAAATGCCATACAATATGATCATCATTAAAATCTTGAGGCATTAAATGAAGAATTTGACTTCTAATTACTTCAGTAATATTTTCATCTTTAGCATTAATAACTAATAGTTCTTCATTTAATTGTTTATTAATTTGTTGAACATAATTATAATTATCAAAAGCATGATATAGCTTTAAACAAGGTATTTTAGCTTCTTTTAATAATTCTAAATATGATAATTCTACTTCGATATTAGCATCATGAAATAAAACAATGGCGATATCAGCTTGAGCGATTGCTGATTTAGTTTTCTCTATCCGAGCATTACCTAAACTAGTTTCATCATCAAAACCAGCTGTATCTAAAAACATAACTGGTCCAATCCCATGTAATTCCATTGCTTTATAAACAATATCCGTTGTTGTTCCTTTTTGTGCAGAAACAAGCGAAACATCTTGTTTCGTAATAGCATTAAGTAAAGTTGATTTACCACTATTAGTTCGACCTAAAATAGCAATATGTAAACGAGAGGCTTTAGGACTTTCATTTAAACTCATATTTAACTCCTAGAATCTAAAGTCACGTTGACCATCATCAATTGCTTTTAAATACTTAGCACAAGTTTCACGTGCTTTTTCGTTAGGAATATCATTTAATCCTTTTTCAATCATAGCTAATGCTTTAGCTCTAGTATCTTCACTAGCATAATCATCAATATATTCACGTAAAGTTAATAAAGCATTTGGATGACAACAGTTAGCAATTTGTCCACTCTTAACTAATGACATAAAACGATCTCCTGTTCTTCCTTCACGATAACAAGCCGTACAGAAACTTGGAATATATCCTAATTCTAATAACCAGTTAACAATTTCATCTAATGTACGTTCATCACTTACATCAAATTGAGCACTATTGTCTTCTTCTTTTTCTTTTTCCACATATCCTCCAACACTAGTACTTGAAGCTCCGGAAATTTGAGAAATACCTAAATCTAAGACTTTTTCGCGTACTTTTTTAGATTCACGCGTTGAAATAATCATTCCAGTATAAGGCATTGCAATACGTAAAACCGCAACAATCTTCATAAAGATTTCATCACTAATTGAATTATCAAATTCATTTGGATCAATATCATCAGCTGGACAAATACGTGGTACTGATACAGTATGTGGACCTACTCCCCATGCTGCTTCTAAGTGTTCCGCATGCATTAATAATCCAACAAAGTCATATTTGTACATATTTAAACCAAATAAAACTCCACATCCAACATCATCAATTCCACCTTCCATCGCACGATCCATTGCTTCAGTATGGTAAGCATAATTAGACTTAGGTCCCGTTGGATGTAATTGTTCATAACTTTCTTTATTATAAGTTTCTTGGAATAAGATATAAGTACCAATTCCGGCATCTTTTAATTTACGATAGTTTTCAACCGTTGTTGCTGCAATATTCACATTAACTCGACGAATAGCTCCATTTTTATGTTTAATTCCATAAATAGTTTTAATACTTTCTAATACATATTCAATCGGTGCATTAATTGGATCTTCTCCTGTTTCTAATGCTAATCGTTTATGTCCCATATCTTGTAAAGCAATTACTTCTTTTTCGATTTCTTCTTGCGATAATTTTTTACGACGAATATGTTTATTTTTGTAGTGGTATGGACAATATACACATCCATTAACACAGTAATTAGATAAATATAATGGAGCAAACATTACAATACGATTACCATATAATTTTTGTTTAAGTTGTTTAGCTAATTTAAACATCTTCGCATTTTCTTCTTCTAATTCACATTCTAATAAAGTTGCGGCTTCACGATGAGTTAACCCTTTGCAATCTTTAGCACGTTCAATTAATGAACTAATATATTCCTTATTGTTTTTATTAGCTTGGGCAAAAGCTAAAGTATCTTTAATTTCTTGATCATCAATAAATTCAGTTGCTACTTTTGAATACTTGTTATACATTTTAAATTTCTCCTTTATAATCCCCTCGATCACTTACTAAGTGATATCCTATTTTATTTAATCGTGTATTTAAATCTTTAATACACTGTGCTGATTCATCACCACTACTTATTTTATTATCATATAAACAGTATTGTTTACGTAAAGATAATGGTGATAAGTTTGGCATTAAAACATTACAACCAGCTAAAATTCCTTTCTCACGTCCTTCATCATCTAAAGTACCTAATGCAGTCGTAGCTGGTAATAATACGTTAGGTAACATAATTCTTAGCATTCCTAAAATAACCAATACTTTATCAACACTTCCAGCTTTAAAATTTTTAAATGGTGTCGCATGATGAGGAATAAATGGTCCAATCCCAATCATATGTGGTTTAAATTGTTGCATAAAGCATAAATCTTCAACAATATCTTCATCACATTGATATGGTGAACCAACCATAATCCCACAACCAACTTGATAGCCTAAACTTTTTAAATCGTTTAAACATTGCATTCTTCGTTTGTAAGACATCTTTTCTGGATGTAATTTACGATAGTGTTCTTCATTAATCGTTTCATGTCGTAATAAGAAACGATCCGCTCCAGCTTCTTTATAGCTTTTATAAGCTTCATAACTTTTTTCCCCAATTGATAAAGTTAGTGCACAATCAGGATATTTAGTTTTCATTTGACGAATTAAAGCACATAATTCATCATCACGATAACTTAAATCTTCTCCTGATTGTAAGACAAAGCTGCGAAAACCTAAATCATAACCTTCATCAAAACATTCCATAATTTCATCCATCGTCAAACGATAACGTTTGACTTCTTGATTACTACATCTTATTCCACAATAATAACAATCATTATGACAATAATTAGAAAATTCAACTAATCCACGCATATATATTTCTTTGCCATATATTTCATCTCCTCTTAATCGAGCATAATGAAATAATGGTTCTTTAATCTTACAATCATCACTATTTTTTAGAATATATAGCATTTCTTCTTTCGTAAAATTACATGTTTCATAAGCTTTTTTAAAATCAATCTTCATCACAATCACCCATCAAGTTAGAATATAAACTTTTACAGCTTACTCCTTTTAAAGCCCCTATTTTACCACTTAAAGCAGCAATATCTTGTTGAGGTGCATCAATAATTACCGATATTAATGCAACTTTACGTTTCGGATAAGGAATCCCCATTCGCGCAATAATCTTGTCATTAAATGCATGTAAATAATCATTAACTTTATTTACACTATTACTATCTTTAATAATAATGCTAATTAATGCTACTCTATCTTCCATAACATAAAAAAACACTCATCAAAAAGACAAGTGTTATTATCTCCTTTCTCGCCTTCTTTCATCAGTTAATCTTCGAAATAGTTTTGCGTTTAAATGTTTATAGTCAGAATATTTCTTTCTATGCACAACTATATTATACACCCATTTATTTTTTTAGCAAACAACTTGCATCAAAACTAACATATAAAAAAAGAAGTAGTTTTATAACTACTCCTTATTACTCTTGTGGTAATGTCCACCTTTTTTAGTATAAGTTAAAACCGTAATACTTTCGATATGAGCGGTATGTGGGAACATATCTAATGGAATAACTTTTTCTACACGATAACGATCTAATAATACAGATAAATCTTTACCTAATGTAGCTGGGTTACATGATACATAAATCACTTTTTTAACTTTCGATTTAATAATCGTTTCAACCATTTCACTTGATAATCCACTACGTGGTGGGTCTACAACTAAAACATCAATTTCTCTATTTTTAGAAATATAAGTTAATTTATTAGCTGCATCATCACAAATAAATGAAACATGATCATCACATTTATTTAATTTCGCAATTTGATTAGCATTAACTACTGCATCTTTAATACTTTCGATTCCAATAATTTCATTAGCTTGATCTTTTAAGTACATTGAAATACCACCAATTCCACTATAAGCTTCTACTAATAAGTTAACTTTTTCTGGAACTAATGATTTAATGGTACGATATAAAGTTACTGCTTGTGAACTATTTAATTGGAAGAAAGAACGTGGAGAAATTTGCATTTTAATTCCATCTAAGTTAAATGGTAATAATCGTTGTCCAGCTAAGAATTCCATTGTATTTCCAAATACTTCTGGTGTTTTCTTAACAGTATGAACACTTTGCCATAAACTTACCATTCCTTCAATTTTCATAATACGTTCAATTGTTGATTCGTTAATCTTATCTAATCCAGTTACAATTGTACATTGGTATTTACCTTGTAATCCACGAACAATTAAGTTACGAATCCCACGTTTTTCTTTATGACGATAGTTATGGTATCCTTCACTATCTAAAATATACATAATTTCATTACGAATCTTATCAATACGTTTTTCATGTACACAACAACGATCAATTCCAACGAAATAGTTTGAATTTGGTAAGAAGAAACCACTAGTTAAATGTCCATCTTCTAGCGAACATGGCATTTTAAATTGGTTACGGTATCCAAATATTTCTGGACTAGGAATTACATCTTCAATTAATCTAGGATTAACTTGTGCATATTTAATTAAAGATTGTTTTAAAATATCTTTTTTATATTTTAATGCTTCTTCATATTTAACATTCATTAATGGACACATACGGCATCGATTAACCATATCACATTTTGGATTAACTCGATTTGGACTTTTCTTAATAATACGATTAATTTCCGCAATGGCATAAGTACGTTTACGTTCAACAACATGAATATCAACTTCTTCACCAACTAATGCCCCTTCAACAAAGACTGGTAAACGATCAATATATCCAATACCTTCTCCATTGATTCCAATTTTTTTAATTTCTACAATCATAGCTACCTCACTTATAAGCTTATTCGCCGTTTATATTATAAACGAAAAGTCCCCCATCTTTCAAGATTTCTCCTAATTTATCTATATTTCTTCCTTCAAGATAGACTAATAATGGATATTTACTATCTTTTTGTAAGATATGACATTTATTTTTATCCACTGGTTTTTTTAAATATTTTTCTATTTGATTAATACCTTCTTTTTGCGCAACAATAATCATTTTAAAGTTTTCATACGCAAATAGTCCTTCATATAC
>CAZQJH010000096.1:0-5741 GCA_964593515.1 uncultured Erysipelotrichaceae bacterium | reverse complement strand
TTAAGTAAAAACTTTTATTTGTTACATCTATAGTGTAAAATATAGATATATCATAGACTTGTAAATAAGGAAAGAGGGTCTAGATATGATTAATGAAAGAAAGATGGCAACAGAAATGTTAAGTGCAGTATGGGACGAAAACTTGGATCGCGTAGAAGATTTATTACAATATGGTGCTGATCCTAACTGGTATTTCAATGGATATCCAATTCTATTACATGCTGTATATACTCGTAATGCTGATATGGTTTTATTACTTGTATCTTATGGAGCAAAACAAGTAAGTGAAGCATTAGGATTAGCATTAGAAAGAGGAATTGGGGAAGTAGTAGCACCATTAGCTTATTTAGGAGTTATTCCTAAAGAATGTAAGAAAGATAAAGTGTTTGGTCCATTCCCGATGCGATATGCCCCAATTAATTTACCAAAAAGCTATCAAAGAGGTTAAAATGAGTAGAGTTGAAAATTGTATTAAAATGCTAATGGCTTTATCACGATATCAAGAGTTATCACGAGAACAATTAGCTAAAGAATTAGAATGTAATATTCGAAATATAGGTGAATATAAAAAAGAATTAGAAGCCTGTGGTTATGAAATAATATCAACTAGAGGTAAAGAAGGAGGATATTCTTTAAAAAAGAATATCCTTTTACCCGTTTTAAGATTTAGTCATGAAGAAAGTCAAGCTTTATTAGATGCTTATGCATATTTAAATACTAATAAAGTTTTAGTTAATGATAAAGCATATCAAGATGCCATGAGTAAAATATTAATGCAAGTACATAATGAAGATAAAAAAACTTTCTTAAACGAAACTAAACCAACAATATCATATACCTTAAAACGTTATTATGAACTAGTTGAAGCAGCCATAAAAAATCATCGTCAAGTTAGATTATTTTACCAAGGTAATAAAGATAATGAACCAAAGTGGATTAAAGTTAATCCTTATGCGATTATTCATGATAAAAATGGATATTATTTAATTGCTTATAAAACTGATGATTTATATACACCTAGACGTTATTTCTTTTCGCTAGAAAGAATGAAAGATGTTCAACCAAGTATGACTACCTTTATTTATGATGAAAGTTTTAAATTAAGTGATCATGTTGGAAATACTAGTGTAGCTAGATTAAATCCATGTGTTATTAAAGCATATGTATATCATAACCAAGGAAGATGGTTAAGAGAAAAACCCCAAGGTTATGATTATCACTATACAATGATTGAAGATAATAAAATGCTATATGAAGCTAGTTTTGATAATGAAGTAGATGCGATTCATTTTTTATTACAATTAGAAGATCAAGTAGAAATAATCGAACCACAATATTTAAAAGAAAAAATGCAACATTTACTAGAAAACATGTTAAAAAAGTATCAAGGATTATGATATACTTATAAGGATAAGGAGTGGATGTTATGTACCATTTATCTGATATAAAAAATATGGAAAGATGTACTCGCTTGTATCATCTTACCACAACTAATAAATTAGTTTTTCATCCTTATATGATTAATAATTTAAATATCGTTGATTTATTAAAAGAATATATGATGATTAATGATTGCTTTGTAGGAGAACGAAATGATGATCCTACTTTAGCAATTAATGCTTATCAAGAGGGAAAGCATTTAATCAATGCTCGTTTTGTTTATGGTGAATTAAGAGTTAAAGTACCATTATTAATTCAAGAAGATGGAAAACACCTTTTATATATGGTTTATCAAAGTATTGGTCCTAAAGAAAGTGAAGGACAAAGAGTAGCTGATTTATTGTGGGTCTTAAATAAAATTAATATTCAAATTGATGAAGTTTATGCAATTAGCATTAATCCTAAATATGTACGTGAAGAAACATTAAATGTACATGAACTATTTTCAACAACTAATTATTTTTATCGACCTAAAAATAAACCAGGTAAATTAATAATGGATTGTATTTCTGAATGTGAACGTGATTTAGAACCATTATTAGCTAAATTAAAAACAATTAAAGAAAATGAATGTCCACAAGCTATTCATAGTAGTAGTTGTACTAGAGGGTTAAAATGTCGTTATTATGATGAATGTTTTCCTTTAGCATCTGAAGGTTCAATTGAACATTTATATGCTAGTGCTAATAAATATGAAATGAAAGAAAGAGGAATTCAACGTTTAAAAGATGTTGATTTAGATAGTATTGAAGGTTATCGTCAACAGTTTGCTCAAATTATGGCTGATCGTTTAGGTGGTTTATTTTATGATTATCCAGCTTTAAAAGTATGGTTAGATAGTATTGATCAATCAACTATATCTTATTTAGACTTTGAATGGGAAACATATTTATATCCACCATATAAAGGAATGAAACCTTATGAACCTTTAGTCTTCCAATATAGTTTACATGTGGAAAAAGATGGACAATTAACTCATTATGAATATATTGGAGAAGGAGATTGTCGTAAAGCATTCTTAGAATCATTATTAAATGTTTTACCAAAAGAAGGAAGTATTTTAGTTTATAATATGGAAGGAGCTGAAAAGCTTCGTTTAAAACAATTAGCTAATTATTATCCTGAATATACTTCAGAAATTGATGCAATTTGTGAGCGAATGATTGATTTAGCTTTACCATTTGAAACGGGTAATATTTATGATATTCGCTATAAGAACTCTTATTCATTAAAAACTTTAGTTAGTGTCTATAGTGATAAAAGATATAGTGATTTAGCTATTAGTAATGGTTTACAAGCAGTAGAAGTATACCAACAATATAAAATAGCAAATGATGAATTAAAAGCTACATATTATCAACAATTAAGTGAATATTGTGCTTTAGATACTTATGGAGAATATATTGTTTTCCATGCCTTAAAAACGTTGCTAGGAGGAAATTAAAATGGCTTTTTTACCAACAACAAGAGAAGAAATGTTAGAACAAGGTTATGAACAAGTTGACTTTGTTTATGTAAGTGGTGATGCTTATGTTGATCATCCTTCTTTTGGTCATGCAATTATTACAAGAGTATTACAAGCTTATGGTTATAGTTGTGCTATTTTAGCTCAACCTGATTGGCATAATGATGAAGAATTCTTACAATTTGGGGAACCACGTTTAGGATTTTTAGTATCATCAGGAAATATTGATTCAATGGTTAATCATTATTCCGTAAATAAACGTCGTCGTGATAAAGATTATTATACTGATGATGGAATAATGGGGAAAAGACCTGATCGTGCCGTCATTGTTTATACTCAAATCTTAAAACGTTTATTCCCACATAAAGCGGTTATGATTGGGGGAGTAGAAGCCTCACTACGTCGTTTATCTCATTATGATTATTGGGATGATGCGGTTAGAAGAAGTGTCTTAATTGATTCACAAGCGGATTTATTAATGTATGGAATGGGAGAAAATACGATTGTGGAAATAGCTGATGCTTTAAATAGTGGCTTAGATATTAAAGATATTTGTTATATTCGCGGTACTTGTTATAAAAGAAAGAATTTAGATGATTTAATTGATGAATATGTAATGTTACCTACTTTTAATGAAGTTGTTAGTGATAAAAAAGCATATTGTCGTAGTTTTAGAGTTCAACATGAAAATATTGATGCTATTCAAGCTAAAGTATTAGTTGAACAATATGATGGTTGGTATGTTATTCAAAATAAACCAGCTTTACCATTAACTCAACAAGAAATGGATTTTACTTATTCATTACCATATGAACGTACTTTCCATCCTAAATATCACTATGTTCCAGCTATTGAAGAAGTTCAATTCTCAATTACTTCTAATCGTGGATGTTATGGTTCTTGTAGTTTCTGTGCGATTACCCATCATCAAGGACGAGTTATTTCCACAAGAAGTAAAGAAAGTATTGTGGAAGAAGCTAAAACGATTACTCAAATGGAAAACTTCAAAGGTTATATTCATGATGTAGGAGGACCAACAGCTAACTTCTCACGTGAAGCTTGTGATAAACAAAGAGAATATGGAGCATGTGTTAAAAGAGAATGTTTATTCCCTAAACCATGTCCTAATTTAAAAGTAGATCATTCACGTTATTTAGATATTTTAAGAGCTGTACGTGAAGTAGATAAAGTTAAAAAAGTATTTATTCGTTCAGGTATTCGTTATGATTATTTAATGTATGATAAGAATGATGAATTCTTTGATGAATTAGTTCAATATCATATTTCAGGACAGTTAAAGGTTGCCCCTGAACATGTTAGTGCACCAGTATTAGATAAAATGGGTAAACCACGAAAAGAATTATATTTAAAATTTGTGGAAAAATTTAAAGCTAAAAATGAACAATTTAAGATGGATCAATATATCGTTCCATATTTAATGAGTTCTCATCCGGGTAGTGATTTAAATGCTGCAATTGAATTAGCACAATACTTAAAGAAAATTCATTATACACCTAAACAAGTACAAGATTTCTATCCTACTCCAGGTACTTTATCAACATGTATGTACTATACTGGATATGATCCACGAACAATGAAGAAAGTATATGTTGCGAAAACTTGGGAAGAAAAAGCAATGCAAAGAGCTTTAATGCAATTTAATTATCCACAAAACTATGACTTAGTAAAAAAAGCCTTAGTTCAAGCAGGAAGAGAAGATTTAATTGGTAATAATCCTAAATGTTTAATTTCTTATAATCGTCCTAATGTAAGACAAAGTTATAGTAAAAAAGGAAATCAACGAAATAATTATCATCGTAATAATAATCGTCATAAACAACAAAAATCCAAGTAGTCTTAACTACTTGGATTTTATCTTGTATAATATGTAAAGGCTTTCTTTCCCACGTTAATTTAATTATACACCAAAAAAAAGTGTAATACTAGACTATAACTTATCTTTTTTTTAGCTATAATTTAAGTATAGAACAAAGGAGGATTACATTATGAAAGTCCAAATCTACGGAAAAAATATTGATGTAACGGCTGGTATCCAGTCAAAAGTTGAGCAAAAATTAGCTCACTTAGAAAAGTATGTTATCATTGATGATACAGTGGTAGCAAATGTAGTAGTTAGAGTATATCCTACTAAACAAAAGATTGAAGTAACAATCCCAACTAAACATGCAGTATTAAGAGCTGAAGTAGTTCATGATGATTTATATGCTGCAATCGATCTTGCAATTGATAAATTAGAAGATCAAATCAGACGTCAAAAAACACGTTTAACACGTAAACATAAAGATAAATTAGCATTAGCATTTGTTGATAATAGTGAATTTGAAGTTAATGTTGATGAATTTGATGAAGATGATGAAGTTGTTAAAACTAAGAGTGTTAGTGCTGAAAAGATGGATTTAGATGAAGCTATCATGCGTATGGAAATGTTAGACCACTCATTCTTTATTTATCGTGATGATGAAACTAATGAAGTGGCTGTTGTTTACAAACGTCATGATGGTGGTTATGGATTAATTGAAGTAGAATAATATTTTAGGAGTGAAAGATAATTTCACTCCTTTTCTTATGGTAAATTTTATAAATAAAAAAGCTGATATGCTAAAAGTTAATCGAAATCAGCTCTTCTTTAATTTTTTACGATAAGTGCTTGGTTTTTCACCGATAATAGTATGAAATACTTTAGAGAAGTTTTGTGCATTGTTTAAACCAACTGATAAAGCAATTTCCGTTAATGATTCATTAGTATTAGCCATTAGTTCAATTGCTTTATTAATACGATAATTATTTAAATATTGAATAATGGTTTGTTTACTAT
>CAZQJH010000095.1:0-5762 GCA_964593515.1 uncultured Erysipelotrichaceae bacterium | reverse complement strand
ATTCAAGTATCTAAATGTAATCTTTTAATATTTTCATATATATTTAAGGGAACTTAATTAAAATTACCACCAAGAATCCCAACCAGATCCCATTCCACCTTCACCAAAATCTCCTCCGATTAATCCGTTAGAGTAAGTAAGTAGACTAGCATCATCTAATTCAATAATTACTAATTTTGCCTTTTCATATTTCATCATTTTATCACCTAATTTCCTCTTGGAGCGTTTTTTAACACTTCTAATGTAACAGTTCTAGCTTCTCCATATTGAACATCTTTAGTAGTTCCTTCAATGAAATGTTTACTTGAATCAATTGAAGGAATTTGACCACCATTTGAAATCCAGAACGCTCTAACTGTTACTGGAGTTGTTAACGGAATTTGTTCAGTTCCTTCTGTTGGTATATTAGTTAAATTGTAAGAGAAGAAGTATTGACTAGCTACATTATCATACGCAATTTGTGGGTCTGAAATAATTGTAACAGCATTATCTCCATCATAATATCCAACATTCTTAAATACTTTATTAGACATTACTACTTGTGTTTTGTTATTAATTGTAACTTCAAATCCAACTTGAGCTAAGTTTAATGAAGGAACTGTTGCAAGGAAGCGAACATCGATATTTCCAGTATTACCATCTTTAGTGTTTCTAGCTTGATATTTAATATCTAATAAATTCTTTTCATATACACGTAAGATAGTTGCTCCTTGATTAGTAGTAATAGGAGTAAAAGATTCATCATAATATGATTCTTTTAATACATCATTAAAGATTTCTTCATTGAAACCAGCAGTTGTATCAATATCCGCTCTTGAATCATAGGCATCCATCTTACCATATACTTCCATTTCAATAATATGATTTGAAGTATTACCATCGTTATTACCATTTTCATATATACGAATATATCTACCATAAATAGGACTATCATCTGCTTTTTTATATTTAATACCCTCTATTGTTTCAGGTGTATCAGTATCAAATTCAGTTTGTCCATCTTTACCAAAGCCAAATAAACCACCTTCATCAGCGTTGAATAAAACTGTATCGTTTTTATCAAAATTTTCATCACTTGATACGACTACAACTCGATCATTGTATGATCTATAACCAACTGAATTATTATGTGCATTAAAATATGAGTATAAATGAATATAAGATATTTCGGCAATTGATCCTAAATCCATTTGAACATACTTGTTATTGTTATCGATACTACCTACATTGATATCACTAAAAGAAGAAAAATCACCATCATTGATTTTGTCTAGACCGTATCCTGATTCTGTAGGAGAACCAGCTGTAACTTTAACTCCATTTAAACGAGCTAAGTTTACATCAGTTCTATTATCATTATAGAATTCTAATTCTTTACAAGATCCAAAATTGTTAGCCCCTTTCATATCAATTCGAACATGAGTAGCTTTTTGTTGATCAAATATACAATCAAAATATTCAGCATTTTCAATAGTTCCATTTTGATAAATTAAAGTCCAATTATTTAAATTTTGATAATCACTTTCAGTAGCATTACTTTTATTCATAATATAAATACTTGCACCATTTAATACTCCATTTGCTTTTGATCCATTATTAACCCATCTAATACGGTTAAATGTTTCTAAATCATTAAAATTAATTACAATCGAGAACATACTAGATTGATTTTCAGGATCCCATAATGAATGCCAGATTGTATTTAAATTATCATCAATTAAATGATTAGCTACTGTATATGATTTTATCATTTCAGCTGACGTATTCCAAGTTGATGTTTTATAAGCTTGACAAACCCATCCATCAGTTTTTAATTTACTTGATTTCACATTAGTTGTAGTCCATAAATTAAAATCTTCACAAGTTACTAATGAATTAGATGTTCCTGTATATGTTTCTTTCACAAGAATTAAGACTTGTCTAGCTGTTACAACTTCATCAAGATATAAATAATTTGTAATTGCATCATTATTATAATTATAATGTCCAGTCTTACCACCTTCTATTTTATTACTAAAATATTCTTGCATACGTTTGAATTGTGTAGCAGGTGTTGTTGCTCCAACTTTTCGCCATCCTTCAGGTACAGAAGTATATCCATCAGTTCGATCACTTGCTGGCATTAAGTCTTCTTCAGATTCATTTACATAAACTTCTAAATTTTTAACCCCATCACCTAAATTTCTTGATTTCCATGATAAAGCACCAAAAGTCTTAGCTCCATTTTCACTATCTAAATCCAAGAATATATATAATGGAACATCATTTTCTTCTTTTCCTCTATAATCAGTATGAAAACGTGTAAATTTGTTTGAATCATCTAACATAAAACCAACACTACCATCACCATTAGCATCATCAGGATATTCTTCACGACCATTAGTATCGTATGCAGCTCCACTCCAACCACTACGATTTAATTTACTATCTAAATAAATTCCATCTTTAAATAATTCAAAGTTTTTACATGTAACATGACTAGTAGCTGCATTGTTACTAGTTTTAGTAACTACTAATAAAACTTGCTTTGAAGTTACAGACTTATCAAAATATACATAATTTTCTTTGCTACTATTATTGTCATTAGCTGTTAATAATTCTCCTGATTCATCTGAGCCAATGATTCTTACCCATTTTTCAGAAAGCCATGTAGTTCCTGCTTCACCACGAACAGTATTACCATCTAATGTAAGTGTAGTTTCAAGATCAGGATTATAATATAAATCATATCCAACAATAGCATCTGATTTTCTATTACTTAAACTAAATCCAGAAAAAGTTTCAACTTCATCTAAATTAATTAATAAGTAAAGTGGTAATTTAGCTTGTTGATAATTATTTGCACTAATTCCTGTATGATATAAAGTGTTAAGTGAATCATCAAACATCCCTAATTCCATTGTTGTATCTTTACCATCAGATCCAATAGCAACATCAGACTCACGACGATTACCATTTGAATCATATGCATCACCAGTCCAATTTTCACGTTTAATCGAAATCTTATTAGATGCCGCTTCAACTTTTTCTGCTGGCATTAATGTTAAACATCCTAAAGCTAAAATCATAGCTAAAAAACATTTAAATATCTTTTTCATGTATATTCCTCCCCTACATGTATAAATATGCAACTTAATTATAGCACAAAAATAATTTTTAACCATATTTTTTTATAAAAACTATCGATATCCATCAAAATAAAAATAAGAACTATACAAAAGTATAGTTCTTACAAATTTCATAATTATGGTTTTGTGAAGAAATCTCCCCAGCTTAAAGAATCTCCTTCACCAACTCCTCCATTCGATAGAGCCATAAATACTTCTTGATTAATTAAGACAATTTCCATATTTGCATTTTCGTATTTCATAATAAATTCACCCCTTTACTATCTAACAATACCACTTTTTAATTCTTGAACCGTAAATGTTCTAACATTTCCATATTGAACATCTTTAGTATCACCAACAACTTGTCCATCTTCAATCGTTGGTACTACTCCACCATTTGAAACCCAGAACGCTCTAACTTGTACTTCTGTTTCATCTTCTCCTGTTAAAGGTACATCTTTTAATGTATATGTGAAGAAGTATTTACTTGAAATGTTATTGTATGCTTTAGCTGCATCTTGGAAGTAAGTAGTTTTAATTTCCCCATTAGCTTCAACTGAAGCAATTGTTTCAAATACTGTAGAAGACATTAAGATATTTGTTTTACCATTGATTGTAACTTCAAATCCAACTTTATTTAAGTTTAAAGATGGTACTGTAGCTACAAATCTTACATCCATACCATTTCCACCATCAGAAGTTTTAGCTTGAGCTTTAATATCTAATAATGATTTAGCATAAGTTCTTAAAATAGTTGCATTTTCACTAGTTGTAATTGGATTTAATTGAGCATCATAGTATGATTCTTTTAAAACATCATTTACATTTCCTAAATCTGCAACATTAAAGTCTTGACGTGTATTTTCATCATATAAGTATAACTCTTTAGCTGATGCATATCCTTGGTTACCTTTAACATCTATTCTTAAGTAAGTAGCATTTTGTGTTGTGAACATACAAGTAAAATCTTCACTGTTTTCAACATTAGCATTTGAATAAGCTAAAGTCCAATTAGCTAAATCTTTTAATTGTTCATCACTAGCACTAGCACTATTCATAGTATATACATCAATTCCATTTAATGTACCAGTTACATCACTACCCATATTAACCCATTTAAGTTTATTAAATGTTTCAATACCATTAAATTTAATTACCACACTAAATTTTTCAGCTGTATTTTCACTATTATATTTAGAATGCCAAACTGTTTTTTCACTAGCATCAATTAAGTAACTAGATGGATTAGCATCATTATTATAGTTAGCAGAAGCACTCCAGTTATCACTACGATATGTATTTACATCCCATCCATCTGGACGTAATAATGTTTGATGTTCACTAGAAGTAGTCCATAAGTTGAAATCTTCACAACTTGCATCAGTATTAGTTACTCCATCATATGTTTCCTTAATTACTACTAATACTTTATTAGCAGTTACTGTTTCATTTAAGTATAAGTAATTAGTTGTATAATCTTTTAATTCAGTTAAATCGGAATAAACATCTTTCTTTCTTGTGAATGGATTTAAAGTATTTGAACCTACTAATTTCCATCCATTAGGAACACTTGTATATCCTTGAGTACGATCACTTGTAGGATATTCAGCATTATCTCCATCATTTACATAAACATCAACATATTTAGCAGCATCATTAGTATTACGTGTTTTCCAAGAAATAGCTCCAAATGTTTCAGTATCATTTAAATCCATAAAAATATATACTGGAAGTGAACGATCTTTTTTATTTACATTATTATATTTAACATGGAAACGTGAATTTGTTGTTTCATCATCAAACATATAAGCTACAGCACCTTCATTAGTAACATTTTCTTCATCTCTTCCTAATGAACTAAATGCCATCCCACTCCATTTATCACGATTTAATTTATTTACTAAACTAACTGTTTTATCATTAGTTTTGAATAATTCAAAGTTACGACAAGCAACAAAGCTTGAACCATTTTCAACTGAGTTAGTACCTTTTACTACTAATAATACTTGGTTAGTTGTAATAGTATTGAAAGTAACATTATTTACACAACCTTCTTGTAAATCACCTTTTTCATCCGAACTAGTAATCTTAGTCCAGTTATCATTAACCCATGTAGCTCCTTTATCACTTCCAATTGCTTCACTATTTAAGACTAATTTAGTATCACTATTAGCATTGTAATATAAATCATATTTAGTAATAGCATTAGCTTCACGATTATATAAGCTAAATCCATCAAATGATTCTACAGCATTTAAATCAATAATCATATATAATGGTAATTCAGCTTTTTTCCAATCATTATTAACCCCACTGTGGTAAAGTGTAGTGAATGATCCATCAAACATACCTTGTTCCATATCAAAGTCATTCACATTACCAGTTACATTGATTTTACCTTCTGATTCACGAAGATTACCACTAGCATCGTAAGCAGTTCCACTCCAATTACTACGGTCTAGTAAAACACCATTAATTTTAGTATCAGCATTAACATTATCAACTGGAATTAATGTTAAACATCCACTAGCTAAAACCATGGCTAAAAAACATTTTATTAGTTTTTTCATTTTAAATTCCTCCTAAACTTCTATTATTTATCATTATAACATAATTTTTAATAAATACTACTTTAATTCAAAAAAAGAACTA
>CAZQJH010000094.1:0-5998 GCA_964593515.1 uncultured Erysipelotrichaceae bacterium | reverse complement strand
GTAAAGCATACATTAAATCTAAAGAAATATTATGAATACCATATGTATGAATTAAATCAATTGCATTAATAATATCTTGATAACGATGTTTTCGATGCATCATCGCTAATAAATTATCATCAAAAGATTGAACACCCATTGAAATACGATTAATACCATATTTAACCATTAAAGCTAATTTAGCTTCATTTAATGATTCAACATTAACTTCCATACTAAATTCCGCATTATCGTCTTTAAGAGGACTTATTGCTTGTAATAAAGTCGATAATTGTTCAAGAGATAAACATGATGGGGTTCCTCCACCTAAATAAATTGTTGCATATTTTTCATTTAAGCGTGATAAATCTTTTAAGATTTGTTTAAGCCAATCATTAGCTAAATTTTCCCGATAAACTCCCCTAAAAAAATCACAATAAGCACAAATTTGTTCACAAAAAGGAACATGGACATATAAAGCTTTACTCATAATAATCACCTAAGGCTAGATGTAATTGTTCACTAGCATATTTAATAATATGGGAAACACATGGTTTACGTTGATAAATACAAATTGCTTGTGGATTATGGATATAAGCTGATTGAATAGCTGAACGCATACACCGTTCTACTCTAATAGCTGTTGTATTATGCGTTTTAGCTATTTCATCATATAATACATGCATCGCTTTATTTTCTTTCGTATAAAGAGCTATTCCTGTTTTTAAATATTGATATCCTTTAAAATGCGAAGGAATAGCTAATTTATGTAATATCTCATATATAATATGACTTTCTTTATCTAAATTATTATCATAAGAAAGTGGCATTCTTTCAATCATTTCAATAATTTGACTAGCTTGGTAAGGTTTAACTAAAAAATATTCAAAATGATAAGTATCCATTAATTCAAATACTTTAGAATTCATTTCATCATATAACATAATAATTCTTAAAGATTGTAATTCACCTTTAATACTTAATTCTTCAAGTAAAGCTAAGCTTTTTTGATAATCTAAATCATAATGCAATATTAAAACATCACTTCGTTTACGCATAACTTCACTACTATCATGAAGAATCATGGTCGAAATACCTGCAATTTCAATATTTGAATATTTATTAACTTCTTCAACTAATTGTAAAATCAATCCCATTTCTTCACTACAAATATATAATCTTACCACTTTTAATCACCTTTTTTATTTTATCACAGATGCACATTAATTGACAATTAAAGTATTTTAGTTAGAATGTAAGTGAGGTGATAAAAATGTTAGAAGTTGGAAGTGTTGCTAAAGATTTCACTTTAGTAAATGAATTAGGTGAAAATATTTCCCTATCACAATTTAAAGGTAAAAAAGTTGTTTTATATTTCTATCCAAAAGATAATACCGCTGGATGTAGTAAACAAGCATGTGGTTTTAAAGAACATTATTATGAAATTATCGCAAGAAATGCCGTCGTTATCGGTATCAGTAAAGATTCAATGAAATCACATCAAAATTTCAAGAACAAATATGATTTACCTTTCTATTTATTATGTGATGAAGATCATCAAGTATGTGAATTATATGATGTATGGAAAGAAAAGAAAATGTGTGGTAAAACTTATATGGGAATTGTCCGTAGTACTTACATTATTGATGAAGAAGGTATTATTATCAAAACATATCCTAAAGCTAATACCACAAGTAATGCTCTTGATGTATTAACATATCTACAATCAATTTAAATAAAACCAAGTTGAGCTATTCAACTTGGTTTTATTATTACTTCCCTTTTAAAAATCCACAACAAATACTAAATCAGTTCCTATTTGTTTAATTTCTTCAACACTCACTTCATAAACTTTAGCTGGAAATAAAAAAGAACAAAATCTTTTATAACAAGGCATTTTACCTTTCACTAGATAAGCTTTAATTGTATGATTACAAGGATCAATAATACAATCAACGATATAACCAATTACTTCCCCATTTTTAAGTAAAACTACTTGTTTTTGTTTTAAGATTGAAAATTTCATCATACCACCTACTATAAGATATGCAACAAAATTTATTTTGTTTCGATTTTTTTACGTAAACTAGCTAAAGCACTTTTTTCTAAACGTGAAACTTGAGCTTGAGAAATATCTAATTCGGCAGCAATTTCACTTTGTGTCATATCTTGATAATAACGTTTATAAATAATACTTTGTTCTTTTAAAGGTAATGTTTTTAAACTTTCCTTTAAACTAATATAATCAGCAAGATGTTTACTTTCTTCCTTTTCATCTTTTATTTGATCAATTAAATATAATTCATCACCATCACTTTGATACATAATTTCAAACATACTCATTACACTTTGTGATGCATCTAAAGCATCAATAACATCTTTTTCTTTTACCTTTAATTCATTAGCTAAATAAGTGATATCTGCTTCTTTTTGATATTTTTGCATATATGTTTCTTTTAAGAAAAATAATTTATAACCTAAGTCTTTAAGTGAACGTGATACTTTAAGCATTTGATTATCGCGTAAATAACGTTTCATCTCACCCACAATCATTGGTACTGCATAAGTTGAAAAACGTACTTCATGTTTTAAATCAAAATTATCAATCGCTTTTAATAAGCCAATACAGCCCACTTGAAATAAATCATCCATATTATCACAACGATGAGCAAAACGCTGTACTAAAGCTAAAACAAGCTTTAAATTGCCTTCTACTAGCTTATCTTTAGCTTTTAAATCACCACTTTGATAAAGTATGAATAAATCATTCATTTCTCTACTGCTTAATACCATTAAATCATTTGTTTTAATCCCATTAATTTGAACCTTATATTTGGCCATAATTCACTCCTTACGCTAAGAAGTGTTGACCTAATATTGATTCATAAACATAAATTAAAAACCAATAATTACCATTATCTTAAATAAGACTTATCAAATTCTTGTTTTAATTTATCAATAATTCTTTTTTCTAAACGAGAAATATATGATTGTGATATACCTAATTTATGAGCTATTTCTTTTTGGGTATATTCTTCCTGTTGTAATCCATAACGCATTCTTAATATCATTTGTTCTTGTTCTTTTAAACTATTAATTGCTTTTAATAATTGTCTTTTATCTTCATTCTTTTCAACTTCTTTAACTACAATATCACTATCAGTCCCCAATATATCACTTAAAAGTAACTCATTACCATCACTATCAATATTTAAAGGTTCATCAAAAGATATTTCTTTTTTACGTTTACTAACTTTACGATAAAACATTAAAATTTCATTTTCAATACAACGTGATGCATACGTAACTAATTTAATATTCTTATCACGTTTAAAAGTATTAACAGCTTTAACTAAACCAATTGTTCCAATACTAATTAAATCTTCCATTGTATTAGGATTATTATCATAACGTTTCGCAATAAAAACCACTAAACGTAAGTTATGTTCAATAAGTTTATTTCGTGCTTCTTGATTACCTTTTTCAAACTCTAATAATAATGCTAATTCTTCCTCTTTACTTAATGGTTGCGCTAAAATATCATGACCTTGAATATAATATATTTCATAATCATCTTCAATCATTAATATAGCTTTTAATAATTTAAGTAGTCTATTCATTTTAACTCCTTCCAATCATTTTAATATTCAATAATACTTCACAATTATGTTTCAAATGTAAAGCTTTAAAACAAACATAAACATTACTTATTTCATCATTAAAACTTATCTTACATAAAGACAAATCAATTAAAGCTTGATGATCAATACTTTTGTAATAATATGGACACTTTTTAAGCTCTTTAAATTTTACTTGATACTTTTCATCAACAATTACAATTGGTATTTGCTGTAAAGAAGCAAAATTACCACTATCCAAATAAGCATTTAAAGTTAAAGGTTTACTTAGATGAAAAGTTATTGGATAAACAAATTGTTTTAAAACTAATTGATAACCCTGATTTGTTTTTAGATAAAAATACAAAATAATTTCTATAAGTAATAAGCATCCAATTTTATAATCAAGACTAAAAAATATTATCCCTTGATGAAAACTAACATCACTAACTAAATAAATAATTAAATAAACACTTATTCTAATCCCCCACATTAAAAAATAACCTTTAAAACAATCTTTAAATAATCGTAAACATGCACTAATTTCAAAAACTAACCAAATCATTAAGGCATCTTTACTAAAGCAACAAGCTACTAACATACTTAAGCTTAGATAAGTGATAATAGCTTGTTGCTTTATTCTTTTAAGCATCATTATTCTAACTATTTTAAAGATTAAAGATAATAAAAAAAGATGATGAATTAAAGCAACTTCAATATAAGCTTCCATATATCACCATCTTTATTTTAATTTAATTTTAGTTAAAATTTGTCTAAACATGTTAGACTTCCACAAATTCTACTTCAACTTTATCACTTAAATGTAATATCGCATAAGTAGGATTATTTCCCCCTCGTGGATAAATAGTTGAACCTGGATTTAATAAATAAATACCATCTATACATTTAAAATCCTTACGATGAGTATGTCCATAACAAACAATATCACAATCATAAGTTTTAGCTAATTCAACTAAAGCTTGTTCACGATTATAATAATATCCTTCAGAATGTAAAACTAGAATATTATGATTAGCCGCCCTAACAATTAATGCTTGTTTTAAATCACAAAAGTAATCATTATTTCCTCTAACGATTTGAAACTTTGGATATGCTTTTTCATTTCCTTCTAAATCACCACAATGTAAATAAGCAAAGGCTTGTGGATATCTTAAAGGTATTTGCTTTAAGATATCATTATTACCATGCGTATCACTAACAACAATAATATCTATCATCTTATTGATCAAATAATTCTTCTTTATTTTCTAAATCAAATTGTGGTAATTCTGGTAATTCATTAAGTGAAGTTAATTTAAATTCATCCATAAATAACGTTGTTACTTCATATAAGATAGGTCGACCAATCGCATCACTTCGACCACATTCTTGAATTAACCCACGTGCTAATAATTTACGAATCATCATATCACAACCAACTCCACGAATCTCTTCAATTTCAACTCTAGTTATCGGTTGTTTATAAGCAATAATAGCTAATGTTTCTAAAGCAGCATTTGATAAACTATTCGTCTTAACACTAGCAAATAAATTTTGGGCATATGGATGAATGTGTGCTTTCGAAATAAATTTATAAATACCACCATAATTAACTAATTCAAAACCATGAATATCTTTGGCATATTCATCCATAATTGCTTTTAATCCTGTTTCGATTTCTTGTTTACTAAATTCAGGCATGGTAGATTGAATTTGAGTTAAATCTAAACCTTCATCACCACTTAAAAAAATCAAGCCTGATAAAACACATACTAATTGTTCCATGCACCTTCTCCTTTACTTATCCAAATCATTTCATCTTCATCAATGGTATAAACAATAAATTTAAGTTTAATTAAGTCAAGAATTGATAAGAAAGTTACAATTACCATATGTTTTGAATCACAATCATCACATAAAACCTCAAAACTCATCTTATCTTGAAGATTTCTAATGCGTTCTTTAACTTGAACCACACGTTCATCTAACGATAATTCTTTAATCTTCATCTTTGTTTCATAAGGATGATTTAAAGCCATCCGTCGTAATACTTTCTGCATTGCTTTAACTAAATCATAAGGACTTCCATTAATTTCTTCATTCACAATTGGTTGAGATAGTTTAGAAACTTCTTCACTAATTGGTTTATCATAAGATAAACTACGTTCTTCATAATTTTCTTTTAAATTATTACTTACTTCTTTATAACGTTGATATTCAATTAAACGTTGTACTAGTTTTTCCCGTTTATCTTCTTCATATTCTTCTTCAACTACTACTTTTTCTCTTGGTAATAATTTTTTAGACTTATATTCAATTAAAGAAGCTAATTCACTTAAATATTCACTAGCTACCTCTAAATGTAATTGTTCCATTGTTTCAATATATGCTAGATATTGATC
>CAZQJH010000093.1:0-6004 GCA_964593515.1 uncultured Erysipelotrichaceae bacterium | reverse complement strand
CCTTTTGAAATTTCTTCATTTAATCTAATCGTTTTTTCCATATCCGATTTTCCTTTCTAAATAACTAATATATTTATTAATAAAGCAATTATTAGATGTAATGCCACAACAAAACCCATTCCCATCACAATTCCTTTAATCATATTTTTAGGACTAATTGTTTCCATCACTTCATCTTCAATTTCCACAATTTCTAATTCACAACCACATACTGTACAATATGTAAGTTTACCAATCTTTTCACAATTTGGACATCTTTTTTGTTGCATACACTATCACCAAGTAAATTATAACACAAGTTAGCTTAATTACCTACATAAAACGTACATAACGATCAAATTCTAATAATTCTTCATCAACATACTTTTCAATCGCTGCTAATTGTTTTTTTAGAAATACATGTGGCATACGTTGTTTTTGATAAATATAATTAGCCATCGTAATTAAAGCACTATTAATAATTGAGAATAAAACACCTAAATCAAAAATAACGGCTAATAAGATAAAAAAGATAGCAAATACAATTAACATAATCGTTGTTAGTCTACTTTTAATCTTACGATTAACTTCATCTAAAAACTCATTATAACGATACATAAAAGCTTCGATATCATCATCAATCGTAACATCATCATATACCAGATAGTTACTTTTCTTTTTACGATATTTAGGTTCAATTACTTGCATCATTCGCAAAGCACAATAACGAGCTGCATTACGATTATCACTTTCTTCAAAATAAATACCAAACATATACATAATTTTAATATATGTTGATGCATTAATACTTTCATAACCTAAAGTAATTTCATCTAAAATACGTTGTTTAGTATTAGGGGTAATCGTTCTTAACTGAATAAAATCATGATATATAACATCAATATTTTCACTATTTAATAATTTTGTTTCCATATAATAAATTCCTTCTTTTAAAAAAAGGACTGTTAAGTCCTTTTATTCTACTCCAATAATGAATGAGTATACTGGTTGACCTCCATTGTGAACTTCAACTTCTAAGTCATATTTATCTTCTAAATAAGCACAAATTTCGTTGGCTTTTTCTTCACTCATGTCTTCCCCATATACTAATGTTACAATTTCACTATCTTCATCAATTAATTGATCAAGTAAGTAACGTGTAACTTCCATTTCATCTTCTTTAGCTACCACAATTTCTTTTTCCGCAATACCCATGAAGTCTCCAGCTTTAATTTCTAATCCTTCATAAGTAGTATCTTTAATTGCATAAGTTACTTGTCCTGTTTTAACCATTGAAATAGCATCATTCATTTCCGCTACATTACTATCAAAGTCAACATCAGGATTAAACATAATACATGCACTTAAACCTTGTGGAATTGTCTTAGTTGGAATAACGGCAATATCTAAATCCTCGCATACTGTTGCAGCTTGTTGAGCTGCTAATACGATATTAGAGTTGTTTGGTAATAAGAAGATATGTTCAGCATTAACTTTATTAATTGCATCCACAAAATCTTCAGTTGATGGATTCATAGTTTGACCACCACTAATTACATAATCAACACGTAATTCTTCAAACATTTCTTTTAATCCATCCCCAGCAGCAACTGCAATAATTGCATATTTACTACGTGGTTTAACTTCTTCCTCTACTTTTTCAACTTGTGCATCTTCCACTAAGTTATTGTGTTGTTCTTGCATATTTTCAACTTTAATCTTAACGAATTCACCATGACGTTGAGCCATTGTTAAAGCATCACCTGGCGTTAAAGTATGAACATGCACTTTAACGATTTCTTCATCTTGTACACAAACAATTGAATTACCAATTGTAGCTAATGAATCACGTAAGCTATCAACTTTAAAATTATCCATTCCAGTTTTACTTAAACGGATAATAAATTCAGTACAGTAACCAAATTCTTCACTTTCTAAGTTAGTAGCTGCACTATCACTAGATGAACTTTGTTCATCACGTGCAATAACTTCACCTTTTAAAGCACTTAAGAAACCTTCTAAAATACTTAAGTATCCAGCTCCACCACTATCTACTACCCCAACTTCTTTTAATACTGGTAATAAATCAGGTGTACGATCTAATGCTTGTTTAGCTTCATCAACTAATTTTTCCATTACAGCTAATGGTGAAATTTCATCAATGCTACTAGCATATAAATAAGTATAATCAGCACTTTCTCTAGCTACAGTTAAAATAGTACCTTCAACTGGTTTCATAACCGCTTTATAAGCTGCTTGATATCCACTAACAAAAGCATGTGCTAATTGGAATCCGTTGATTTCTTTCATTCCAACAACCCCATTAGCTACTCCTCTAAAAATTTGTGATGTAATAACTCCTGAATTACCACGAGCTCCCATTAATAAACCTTTAGATAAAACTTTTAAGATATCACATACATCATCACTTTCACAAGCTAAAGCATCTTTAACCCCTGCTTGAAAAGATAATGACATATTAGTTCCAGTATCTCCATCAGGTACTGGGAATACATTTAATGCATCAATTCTAGTATAATTGTTTGAAAGATTATTTGCTCCACTTAAAAGCATATCTTTCAATAACTTTCCATTAATCATTTCCATAATCAATACCTACTTCATCGCTTTAACATCTTGAACATAAACATTTACTTTTGTAAATTCTAATTCTAATGTTTTTTCTAAGCTATATTTCACACGTGATTGTACTTCTTTTACTACTTCAGAAATCTTAACTCCATATGAAACGATAATATATAAGTCTAATTGTAACTCATCATCTTTTTGACGAACTACAACACCTTTTGCATAGTTTTCTTTTTTCAATAATTCAGCAATTCCATCTTTTACTAACTTTTGTGAAGCCATTCCTACTACACCATAACATTCGCTTACAACTCCACCAGCTAATGAAGCAATTGCATCAATCGTAATATTAACACTTCCAAATTGCGTATTTCTTGATATTGTCATAAAAATACCTCCTATAGCCATAACATTATATCAAATTTCAACTAAAATGCAAATTTTTCTTAAAATCACTCAAAAGCACTACAATCTTCCGTTTGAATTGTATCAGTATTTGGTATCATTACAAAACAAACATTTTCTTTTTTTAATTCTTTTAATATCCCTTTATAAGCATTTATTTGCGGAACGGTTTGATAAGAAGTATAAAAAGTATTACCATCAATCATTACAATCTTAAGCATATCTTTATCATAACTTTCTTGATGGGGAGCAATTTCCGAAATCAAATCTATAATATCTTCTCTAACAGCATCTTTTTTATTAATAAAAGCTTTAGCGATATCTTTAAGTTGTTTATCATTAAAACCACTCAACAAAGGATATTTCACAATTGATTTCTCATGTTCTTCTTCCACTTTTAAACTACTACCATCACTTAATAGCAAGTATAAGTCAGCTTTCTTTTCATTTAGGTAATAACCAATAACACGTTTTTCTTTAACTTCGATTTTCACAATTCCATCAAGACCAAAACTAATATCACAATCTTCAATCATTTGATTCTCACTTAGCTTTTTTTCATACAAGAATGGAATTCCTGTTAAGATATATGGAGTATCATAATCAATTCCCGCCAAGTCCATAACATCTTTATCAAAGTAATAATTATTACCCACAACTTGAACTGATTTTACTTTTGATAAATCACTACCAAAATAAGCAGCAATCCAACAAATAATACATATAAAAGAAACAATTTTAATTACTAGATTCCTTTTTTTTCGATTTTTCTTTTTATTTTCTAAAGCTAATAATTTAGCTTCTTCATCATCATAAATAATCTTACTTATTTCTTCCAATTAAATCGCTCCACTTCTGCATGCAATTCGACACCAAATTTATCTTTAACTTCTTTTTGAATTTCATTAATTAAAGTTACAACATCATTAGCCTTAGCTTGATCAACATTCACAATAAAATTCGCATGTTTTAAGGATACTTGCGCACCACCAATTTGCATACCACGTAAACCAGCATCTTCAATCAATTTCCAAGCTTGAAGATTATCAGGATTTCTAAAGACACTACCTGCACTAGGTTTATCTAATGGTTGACTTTCTAAACGACGTTTTTTACGTGAATCCATCAACGAACGAATTGCCTCTTGTTCACCTTCATGTAATTGTAGAACAGCTCCTAAAATCACCCAATCGCTATGTTCTTGGAAAACAGAATGACGATAAGCATAATCTAATTCATCTTTCGCTAAACATTCAATTTTTCCATCACGATATACATAAACACATTCAACAATATCAGCCATACTACTTTTATAAGCACCAGCATTCATAAATAAACAACCACCAATCGTAGCTGGAATTCCACTAGCAAACTCCAATCCACTTAACGAATGATTAGCTGCTTCTAAAGCTAATAAAATAATACTACAACCAGCTTCAACTAATACTTTATCATTTTCAAAATAAAAATTATTAAGATATTTGTCTAAACCAATAATAATACCATCATAAAAATCATCACTACATAATAAGTTACTTCCCTTACCAAATACTTTATATGGTAAATTAACTTCTTTACATATTTTAATAATCTCTACTAAACCAAAAACACTTTTAGGATATACATAGTAAGCACATTGACCCCCAATTCTAAAAGTCGTTTTCGTTTGTAAGCTTACATTTTCTTCAACATCACCATAAGCCATTAAACGCTTTAAGATACTCATTTCTTGTCACCTTTCACTAATTCATCACACCAATCTAAAATATCACTACATGCATTAGGTTTACCTAATGCTTTAGCATTCTTAGATAATTCTTCTTGTAAAGCTACATTAGTCATAATCTTTTCAATATTAGCTTTAAGAGTAGCTTCACTTAAATCTTTTTCTTCAATCATTAAAGCTGCTTTTTGATCAACTAATACTTGAGCATTATAAAGTTGATGATTATGTGCAACATAAGGAGAAGGAATTAAAATACTAACGCTTCCCTTAGCAGTAATTTCAGCAGCGGTAGTAGCCCCTGCTCGACAAATTAATAAATCAACTTTATCAATAATTTCAATTTGTTTAACTGTTTCAACTACTTTAATATTATCTTGATTAAATGCATCTTTTAAACTTTCATAACCATTTTTACCACTTACTAATAAGAATTGATAATTCTTATCCATCTTTGGTAATAAACTAACCATCATTTCATTAATTGTACTAGAACCTAAAGAACCCATCACAATCATAATTAATGGTTTATTTTTATTTAAACCCAAACTATCATAATAAGTTTGATCAAAAGGAATATTCACGGCTTCACTAGCACGAGGATTACCTAATAAACGTGTCTTACTACGATCAAATGTTTCAAAACATTTATCATAACAAGTAACAATAGCATCCATCTTATCTTTTAAGATTTTATTAGACATTCCAACTACCGAATTTTGCTCATGAATCATTGTTTTAACCCCTTTAGCATGAGCTGCTAACATAACTGGAGCACTAACATAACCCCCAAAACCAATTGCTAAATCAGGCTTAAACTCATCAATAATCTTTCTAGCTTTCATTTGTGCTTTAAGCATCAACATTACTGCTTTAGCTTTATTAACAATTCCACCCGTAAAACCACAAGCATGTAATGTTTCTAATCTATAACCATGTTGAGGAACAACCGTAGTTTCCATACGATCATCATTCCCCACAAATAAAATTTCAATATCTGGATAGCGTCGTTTAGCTGCATCAGCTAATGCAATCGCTGGATATATATGTCCTCCGGTACCACCGGTCGTAATTAATAATCTCATTTTATAACCACCTTTAATATATCACTTTTATTATAGCACGAGTTACCACTTTTTTATTACATTATTTCTTTTTTTTCTTTATCAATACTAACCAATAATCCTAAACATGACATCATAACCATCAATGAACTTCCCCCATAAGACATTAATGGCAAAGTTACACCTGTAACATTGTATTTAAATATATCCAACTATAACACATAATATAACCCTCTATGAATAC
>CAZQJH010000092.1:0-6283 GCA_964593515.1 uncultured Erysipelotrichaceae bacterium | reverse complement strand
TCCTTAATAAATCGCTAAGAATGCGGTTTCATAGCGATATGAGAGAATATTTAAGGAGGAAAATATGAAAAAATTATTGAAACTGGTTTTAGCTTTAACAATCTCTGCTGGTTGTTTAACACTTGCTCCAAAAACAATTGAAGCTGCTAATGTTTTTGGTACTATTGATCGTAGTGGATGGAGTGCTACGGCAATTGATGCTAATGGTGATGATGTTGAATACAAAGGATCTTTATATGGTGATGGTGGAACTAACTTAATGTTTGATGATAGTGATGGAACTAAATTCCATACTGGTAATGGTTATGATGATACTAATAAACCAAATTATGGATATGCTAAATTACCAATTTATTTCAAAATTGATTTAGGTAAAGAAACTACATTTGAATCTTTCGCAATTACAAATGATGCTACTGTGCGTAATGATGAAATCAAAACTTATGAATTATATGTAAATGAAACAGATGGTGATTTACCTAATAATTCTACTGAAGGATGGACTAAGGTGGCATCTAATGATGAAAATTCACCTTTAGCTCAAAATGGTCAAACTATTGTAAATTTAGATAAAGCTTATACTACTGATGAAGTATTATTAGTTGCAACTAGTAATTATGGTAGAACAAATGGAAGTGGTGATGATACTAAATATCAAGTAACTTGTGCTGATTTCCGCTTAATTTCAATTAATGCTGA
The DNA here is from genome assembly GCA_964593515.1 of uncultured Erysipelotrichaceae bacterium. Classification (GTDB taxonomy): domain Bacteria; phylum Bacillota_I; class Bacilli_A; order Erysipelotrichales; family Erysipelotrichaceae; genus JAXJYR01. The sequence goes on along the minus strand of CAZQJH010000092.1, from coordinate 5,584 downwards.
TTCATTAGATCGTTCTAATTGGGAAATTAAAGCTTATGTAACAGGTGATTGGCGTGAATCTGCATATTACTACCCAGGTTATGAAGATGGACGTGTTACAAATATGATTGATGGAAACAACAATACATACTGGCACTCTAACTATGGTGATGAATCTGGTAACTATGGTGATTTCTCAATTATTGTTGATTTAAATAAAGTTGAATCATTAAATGAAATTTACTGGCGTGGACGTGGAGCTAATGCTAATGGTGCTGCTACAAAAGTCGCTATTTATACATTAAATGATTTAGATGCAACTGAAGATGAATTAAAATCTGATGTTTGGGGAAATCCAGTTTATGTAAATAATAATTTAGATGGTTCAAGTAACTTTGTGGCTAATTTTGCTACAGTAGAAGCAACACATGTTAAAATTAGAGTTTATGGTTCTGGAAATAATGGAGTTCATGGTTCTTGTTGTGAATTAATGATGTATAATCGTGGTGGAAATGTAGCTAATAACTTAATGATGGCTGAAGGAGTAAGTATCTCTTGTGCTGGTTATTTAGAAAGAGATAACTTAAATGCTATTAACGATGGTAAATTAGATGATTATTCTGCATACCGTGGTTTTGAACAAGAAAACCAATATTCTAAAGAAACTAACTATATTCAAGTTGACTTAGGTAAAACTTGTTATATTGATTCTATGAACTTAGTATTCTACTACAGTGCTGTTAATCGAATCTACAATAATGTTGTAATTGTTGGAAGTAATACAGCTGATTTTGCTGACCCATATGTTTTATATAATGCTGATAAAGAAAATTTCTTTGGTTTTGGTGAAGGTAGTGCTGAATCAGTAGTAGCAACTAAAGAAGGTATTGATATTGAAACTAGTGCAAGTGCTAGATACTTACGTGTATATACTAAAGGTAATAGCAATAATAGTTCAGTACATATTGTTGAATTTAGTGTATTTGGTAAAACTAGTGATACTTTAGGTAGTGTTGAAACTACAGTTGATAATGCACCTGCAGGTATGTTAGTTGAAGGATACTATGATGCAAATGGTCAATTAGTAAGTAAAGAAAATGCTACAGTAGTTAAAACATTTGATGCTAGTGGATTAGAAGTTAAATATCAAGTACAAGCTAACGGAGATGATGCATTAGATGTACGTTTTGTTGCAACTGTACCATCATTAAACCCTGATAAAGCTGGTTTCTTAGTAACTTTAAACAATGGTGAAACTACTCAAACAATTGATCGTGTTACTACAACTGTTTATAACACAATTGGTTCTAAAGTTGGTGATAAAACTTACTTCAATAATCCTCAATGGACTTACAATAGTTGTGCTGCTAATTACTTCTTTGCTTTAGCAATTACGGATATTCCTACTGCTATTGAAGGAGCATCAATTACCGTGCAAGCATATTGGTTACCTCATGGAGTAGAAGATAAAGCTGAAAACTACCAATTAGGAGCTGCTAGAACAGTTAGCGTTGCTGATTTAGTTGCAGCACTTGGTTAATAATAATTAAATAAATAAAAGCAATTATTTGCATAAAAGCAATAATTGCTTTTTTTATTTAATTGGAGGTAAATTGTGATATAAAGTCAAAAAAGATTAAAATATTAGATAATAATATGCTATAATAAAGTGAATATAAATGTTGGAGGTCTTTTATGATTAAGACAAGTGTAGAGAGTATCATTTCCATGTTGGAATGTGAATATATTGAAAATCAAAGTTTAGATACTTTAGTTTGTGGGGTTTGTATTGACTCACGTCAAGTAGAACCTAATAATTTATATATCCCAATTATTGGGGAAAGAGCTAATGGTCATGATTATGCTAAGCAAGCTATTGAAAAAGGGGCTAGCTGTATTATGTGGCAAAAAGATCAAGTAATGGATATTCCAAGTGATGTGAATGTTTTATTAGTTGATGATACTTTAAAAGCTTTACAAAAACTAGCTAAAGCTTATCGTGATCAAATGAGTGCTAAATTTATTGCAATTACTGGAAGTAATGGGAAAACAAGTACTAAAGATATTGTTGCTTCGTTAATGAAAACTAAATATAAAACCCAAAAGACGCAAGGTAATTTAAATAGTGATATTGGTGTTCCTTTAACTTTATTAAGTTTTGATCGTGATCTTGAAGTTGGGGTTGTGGAAATGGGAATGGAACATCCTGGTGAAATTTCGATGTTATCAAAAATGGTAAGACCAGATGTTAGTATTATTACTAATGTAGGAATTGCTCATTTAGAAAATTTAGGTAGTCGTGAAAATATTGCGAAAGCTAAAATGGAAATTGTGGATGGAATGAATGAAGGTATTTTAATTGTTCCAAGTGGTGATGAGTTACTTAAAAAAGTAATTGTTGATAAACAAGTAAATGGAATGATTAGAATTTATACATATGGTTCAAACCAACAAGATCGTTATTACTATCATGATGTTAAGACAAGTGAAATGGGAATTGAAGTTGTGATTAATGATCAATGTTTTGATGTTGATATGGTTGGAGTTGTACAAGGAGCTAATGCTTGTATGGCTTATGGAGTTGCGAAAGCTTTATATTTAGATGATGAACAAATTAGAGCTGGTTTTAAACATATTTCTAAGACGGGAATGCGTAATGAATTAGTTAAATTTGGGGATTGTTTAATCTTAAATGATGCTTATAAGTCTAATCCAGAAAGTGCTAGAGCAGCTCTTGATACTTTAGAAACATTTGACTATGATTATAAAATTGTTGTTTTAGCGGATATGTTAGATTTAGGTGATGAAAGTGATAAGATTCACTTTGAATTAGGAAAAGATTTAAGTAATTACCATGTTAATGAAGTTTTAACTTATGGTGAAATGGGACGTTTTATTGCCCAAGGTGCTTTAACATACTTAGATGAAAATATCTTAGTTAGACATTTTGAAACAAAAGAAATGATTGTTGAACATCTTCAAGATATTAATCATAAAAAATGTATGTTATTATTAAAAGGTTCAAGAGGAATGAAATTAGAAACAATCTTAAATGATTTAATGAAAGGATAAATTAATATGAAACAAGTATTAGCAGTTATTTTTGGTGGTCAATCTAGTGAATATAGTGTATCACTACATTCAGCTGGAAGTTTAATTAAAAACTTAGATCAAGATAAATATGAATTATTATTTATTGGGATTAGTGAAGATGGTAAATGGTATGCATATAATGGAGATGTAGAACATATTGAACATGATGAATGGTGTAAAGAAGAATACTGTACACCTTGTGTATTATCACCTTCAACTTTAAATAAAGGATTCTTATTATTAAATAGTGATGGTAGTTATGAAACTAAACATGTTGATTGTATTTTCCCTGTATTACATGGGAAAAATGGTGAAGATGGAACTATTCAAGGATTATTTGAATTAGCTCATATTCCTTATGTTGGTTGTGATGTTTTAAGTAGTGCTATTTGTATGGATAAAGAAATGGCGCATATCGTTTTAGATAATGCTAATATTCCTTGTGCGCCATATATGTGTATTTATGAAGCTAAAGACTTAGATTATCAAGCTATTTTTGATAAGGCTAGTGCTAAGTTAGGTTTACCTATTTTTGTGAAACCGGCTAATGCTGGTAGTAGTTATGGAATTCATAAAGTTGAAGCTTTTGATGAATTTGAAGCAGCAATGAAAGATGCTTTCTATCACGATGGACGTGGGAAAGTTATTTTAGAAACAACTATTGATGGATTTGAAATTGGTTGTGCGGTAATGGGTAATGATGAATTATTTGCTGGTAGTGTTGATGAAATTGAAACTAGTTTACCTTTCTTTGATTTCGAAGGTAAATATGATATGGTTGATAGTACTATTCACTGTCCTGCTCGTATTAGTGAAGCACAATTTAATGAAGCTAGAGCTTTAGCATTACGTGCTTATAAAGCTTTAAACTGTAAAGGTTTAGCCCGTGTTGATATGTTTGTTAGTGGGGATAAAATTGTTATTAACGAAGTAAATACCTTACCAGGATTTACTGCTACTTCAAGATATCCAAGTATGATGAAAGAAGTAGGAATTTCATTTAGTGATTTATTAGATCGTTTAATTAAATACGCAATGGAAAGATAAGAAAGAAGGTTTTAGACATGCTGATGAATAAAACAAGAGCATGGATTGAAGTTGATTTAACTAAAATGGCTCATAATGTTGAAGAAATTAGAAAACTAATTCCTTCAACAAATAAAATTATGGCAATTGTGAAAGCTAATGCTTATGGTCATGGGGATGTCGTTGTTTCACAAGAATTAGAAAAACTTGGAGTTGATTTCTTTGGGGTGAGTAGTGTTGATGAAGGAATTCATTTACGTGAAAATGGAATTAAAGGAAAGATTTTAATTTTAGGTTATACTTCACCACAATGTTTTTCATACTTATTAGAATATGACTTAATTCAAGCTATCTTTAGTTATGAATATGCTAGTAAATTAAATGAATTTGCGCAAGAACATAATGCTATGATTAAAGGGCATGTGAAAGTTGATACAGGAATGTCACGTATTGGTATTATTATGCAAAATCATGAAAATCATCTACAAGAGATAAAAGCAATATATGAAATGTCTAATTTAGATGTTTGTGGAATCTTTTCTCATTTTGCTGTAAGTGATTCTTTAGCGCAAGAAGCTATTGAATTTACTAATAAACAACAAGTATTATTTGATAATACTATCAAACAATTAAATGAGCAAGGAATTAACGTTGGTACGCGTCATATTCAAAATAGTTATGGGGTTTTAAACTATCCTGATTTAGATTATGACTATGTAAGACCAGGATTATTATATATGGGAGTTACTAGTGATAATGAAGTAGCTATTAAAACTAATCCTGATTTCAAACCAATTTTAGCTTTAAAAGCTAGAGTTTCTTTAGTTAAAAAGATTCAAGAAGGAGTTAGTGTTAGTTATGGAAGACACTATTTAGCTGATCAAGAAAAAGTAATTGCGACGGTATCAATTGGATATGCGGATGGATATCCACGTATCTTATCTAATAAAGGAGCAAGAGTATTAATCCATGGACAATATGCAAATATTGTAGGAAATATATGTATGGATCAATTAATGATTGATGTTACTAATATTAAAGATGTTGAAGAAGGAGATATTGTTACTTTAATTGGTGAAGATGGAGATAAAGTTATTTACGTTGATGAGATTTCACGTTTAGCTAATACCATCAATAATGAAACATTTACTAATTTTAGTGCTAGAGTTCCTAGATTATATAAATAGCCAGTAACATGGCTATTTTAATCTTTATAGGGGAGGTAAAAAAATGTATCAAAGACAAATTCCAAATTTAGATATAGCTAAATTTATTAGTGCTTTTTTAGTTATTGCTATTCATACACAACCATTTTTAGATAGTAAACCACTAGTTAATTTATACTTTGTTCAAGTGGTATGTCGAATAGCGGTGCCTTTATTCTTTGTAATTAGTGGATATTTATTCTTTCGTAAGTTAGATGATAATCGTGAATATAATGATTATGAAAATAGGGAGTGTGTCTTAAAATCAATTGTTGTTGAAC
>CAZQJH010000091.1:0-6386 GCA_964593515.1 uncultured Erysipelotrichaceae bacterium | reverse complement strand
ATTTTATGTATAATAATATGTTTATTAAGTATATTTATATATATGAAATACTATGGTAATATGCATAAAAAAATATTTGTATTACCACAACGTAAATCAAATAAGAAAATGTCATCACACTTATGGGTGAGAGAAGGATATCGTTTATTTATTCAACAAAAAGCAATAATTATTATTGTTGTATTATGTACTTATTGTGGTTTTAGCTTTTATGAAAGTTATAGTAATACAGAAGGATTACGAGCAAATGAGGCTCAAATATATGAAGCATATAAGCCATATATTGGTTTAGTAGATGAACAAAAAAACCAAGCTTTACTTGAAGAATATGAAAAGATTCAAGAAATAGAAACAGCGATGGATGAAGCTACCTTAAAGTATAGTGCTAATGAAATGGAAGAAATTAATTATCAAATCTTAAGAAGCGAATATCAAAAAGATCAATTACATCGAAATATGTTTTTAGATTTATATGATGAGTATAGTCTTCATCCGGAAGTAGTTACATATCCTAAGGGATATCAAGCATTATATGGTTTTAATAATAGTGAAAAAGATTCGAAAATGGCAATTATAATGATTGTTGCTGTTGCTTTCTTATTATGTAATATATATGGAGAAAGTAAAGAAGAAGATTGTTTATATCTTACAATGGAAAATGGAAGAAAAAAACGTCGTACTTGTAAATGGTCATTAGCAATTCTTATTACTTTGTTGGTATTTTTCGTTTTAAATATGCAAGAATATTTGCATTTTTCATTATTATATCCGCTACATCAATGGGATTTACCTATTTCAGGTTTCTTTAGTTCTTATACGAATATAACTACTGGAATAGCTATTGATATGTCAACTTTGAGTTATGGAATTTTATTAATGGTTATTAGATTATTTGGGATTATATTTGTGATGACCTTATCGGTTTATTTATCACGAATATTAAAGAATAATATTATAGCAGTTATTGTAACCTTAATGGCTATCTTCTTCCCAATGTTCTTATATTTTAGTGGTTTTGAGTTTGCTATTTATGTATCGGTTTTTGATATGATTATGGGTAACTTATTCCTACAAAAAACATTATCGATTAGTAAAGTAGTGGTATTTTTAGTTCTAGAAGTGTTTATGATTATTCATTTAAGAATTGATCTTTCAGAACAACAAAATAGATTCGATGAACTTAAGACTAAAATCATTAGAAAGATTCAAATTAATAAGTAGAAAGTGGAGTGATCATTCACTCCACTTTTTGATGTTTACTTTGATAATAACGATAAAGTTGATGCATAACATTACCAGGCTTATCTTCGACCATTTTAGCTTTGGCTTCATCAATGTGAATCCAATATGCAACATCAATTTCTTTAGATAAATTAAAAGATGTTTTGTTGGTATAAGCGATAAAACCATGCATTAATAATTCTTTTTTAGGATACCAATAAGTACCACAAGCTTCAAGTGAATTAATTGTAAGACCTAATTCTTCACTAACTTCACGAATAGCACAAGTTTCAGCATTTTCACCTAATTCAATATAACCAGAAACGAAAGTTAAATGATTATTAGATAAATGCTTTTGCTTTAATAAAGCAATTTCATTATATTCATTAACAATCATAACAATTGAACAACAACCAAAAGTATCAAAATAAAAATTATTACAGTTAGGACAATATGGTATATTACCATTGTCTCCAGCTTCTTTATCAATTAATTTACTACCACATTCAGGACAATATTTATAATGCATAAAAAACCTCCTACAAGTATTATAACAAAAAAATACAATTATAAAATGATTGATTTAGTTATATAATTGAATTATAAAGGGTGTTTGAATATAGTTAGTGATTATATTAGGATATAAAATAAAAACCAGGTAAAACCTGGCTTTTCACAGAGTTCTGTACTCTGTGTTTTTTTTATAATATAGTTATATACTATTTATTTAAATATTACAAGCGTTTTGTTTATGATGTTCTTTCATAGAGTTCTGTACTCTGTGTTTTTTGGATGTTAATGCGGGAATTTAAGTATATATTATCGTTATATGACGGTTTATATTGACGGCTTATAATTGTGAATCTAGCTTATTAAGTTTTCTGATATTATCCCTTTTTAAATCTAAAGATGAATGTACATAACGTTGTAAAGTTATTTGGGTATTGGCATGACCTAATATCTCTGATAAGGATTTAATTTCAAAATCAACTTCAATACATCGTGTAGCAAATGTATGACGTAAGGTATGGAAGTGAACTCCTTCTAGGTTACATTCTTTACAATACTTCGAAAATTTATTTTGTAAGGTTCGCGGTTCTAAATATTTATTTGTTCCAGTTAATACATATGCTTCATTATCCGCCTTAAATTGATTACATAAGTTTAATATATAATCAGATAAAGGAATAACTCTAGATGATGAAAATGACTTAGGATCAGTAATAATTATTTTTGTTTTAGTATGGGAATTAGATTCAAAATCCTGAATACGTAACATAGTTGCATTAATAAAAACTAAACCATCATCAAGATTGATATTTTTCCATTGTAAAGCACATATTTCACCTATTCTTAAACCGGTATATAAAGTGAATAGGACACCAAATTTACAAGGATTCAAATCCGTTAACAAATAATCAATTAAGATTTTTTGTTCACTTCTAGTTAAAACACGCATCACTTTATATTCAGCTTTAGGATAAATAATATCAATTTGTTTTAATTTAGGAACAAATTTAGTGCAATATTTAATGATGGAATGTAAAAGGGATAAAATATCTTTTACGGTTTTTATAGATAGATTATATTTATGGATTAAATCATAAGAAAACTGTTCAATCACAATAGAATTAATCTTACTAATAACTATGTTGCCTAAAGATGGTTTAATCCATTTTTCGATAACTAAAGCGTATTTTACATAAGTAGATTGTTTAATGGTACTTCGTTTTAATAACAACCATTGATCACAATAATGAGATAATAGTTTATTTTGTTTCTTGGATTCATAAACTCCGTCTTTAATTAAATTAACTTTGATATGGTTTACTTTTTCTTTTACTTCATGATATGTTTTAGCGTAACAATAACCATATTTTGCTTTACCATTTAAATCACGATCTTTAATATACCTAGCTTCCCATCGACCATCTTTTCGTTTATAAATGTTTTCACCTTTTTTACTCATGATACTCCTCCTTTTTAGGTGTAAATATATTTTAAATAAAAATACAAGCAAAGTTAGACGGCTTTTTTGACGGTTAAAAGGCTAAATTGTAACAAATATTACAAAAATTAAAACGTTAACATTGGGTTTTTTGAAAAATGTAACAATTTATTGTTAAAAAAGTTACAAAAAAGTCTTGTATTTTAATTAAAAAAGGATTATAACTAAGATATAAATAAATTCGTGGAGTACAGAACTCTGCGAATCAAATAAGATAGTTATCGATTCTTATTTAAACAGTATTTCAGATTATTTACAGACGTTTAAGCATTGAAATCTATATATGGGTTAAAAAGATGCTTAAAAAAATTTATCTTAAAATCAAGCAAGCGCTTGATTTTAAGAAGTAAAGATAAGAATGGGGATGACATTATGGAACCAATCAATAATACTGAAGATAGAAGAAGGCAAGTTGTATTAACTTGTTTAGATGTTTTTACCAAAAAAGGATTAGTAAATACTACTTCACGAGATTTAAGTTCAGCATTAAATTTACAAAATGCTGGGATTTATTATTATTTCAAAACTAAAGATGATTTAGTAGTTGCTTGTGCTGGTGAAGCTGCAAAACAATTGGAAGCCGAATTAATTCCTTTACATGAAGATTTACATGATTTAGACAAGGTAACTAAACGCTTACGCGTAAAATGTGATTTCATGGCACCAAAAATGAAATTCTTAGGTCAAACATTCACGATTGAAAAATACCGTTTGCGTTTAAAACCAGTTTTAGATCAGATGACAATTAATTATCGTGAATATGCTAAGGAGTTTGCTAAACGGTTTAATAAAGATTTTGATTATGTAGCTCCATATATTTATATGGGAATTACAGCTGCAACAAATTATATGATTTTTGGCGATGCGGATTATATTATTCCCCAATTTGATTTATTAAAAAAACATTTAAAAATAGAATAAGAATTAAAGGAGGTATCGATAATGAATAAAAAGCAAAATAAAATAATCATTATCGTATTAGCAGTCCTTCTAGGATTAAGTTTAGCTGGTTTAGCAACAACTTACATATATAACCAAATAAAGTTAAATGAAAAAGTTACGGTTGAAATTGATGATAATTTAATTACTCCTGATAAAGAAGATGATCAAGAGGAAGTAATTGATACCTCAAATCAAACTAGTAATAACGATGAAGAAAGTAAGGTTAATACTTCTACTAATACAAGTAATGAAGGACAAACTGTAAGTAATACAAATACCAAAAAAGCTATTTTGATGAATTTTTATCGTCATAATGATGACGATAATGAACCATTTAAAGTAACTAATATGTTCCCTGGTGATATTGAAACTAAATATTATGGAATAAATGTTACTTATCATGATGAAGTTGAAGTTCATTTTAAAGCTGATGTTCGTGATGGATATGAAAAACTAGCTGAAGTTTTAAAATTTAAAGTTACTTTATTAACCAATAATGAAGTTCTATATGATGGACTCATGAAGGATATGGATGAAAGTGTAGTTCATAAATTGAGTTCTAAAGAAAGTACGAATGAAGAATTATATTATGAATTAAGTGCTTATTTAGATACTTCAGTTGGTAATGAATATCAAAATCTTGATTTAATAGCTGATTTTAAATGGTGGATTGAAGGTAAAGAAAACTTGGACGAAAATATTAAAACAGGAGATAGTTCGAATATACAAGCATGGGTTGCTATTGCCGCTATATCAGGAATCCTTTGTCTTATTTTATTAATTAAGAATAAAAAAGAGGAGGATGCATATCATGGCTAAGTTAAATATCGAAAAGAAACTAACAGGAAGCATTATGGTAATTGTTATCTTAGCATGTTGCTTATGTGTTACTACTTTTGCTTTAGTATGGGCCAACTTAACCGTAGAAAATAGTTTATTCCATACAGGAAGTGTTGAAATAAACTTAAATGATGGGGAAGCGGTTATTCATGAAAATGAATTCTTGTTTGAACCAGGAATGTTAGTTGAAAAAGAATTTTTCATTAAAAATGATAGTACATGTTCAGTTTACTACAAATTATATCTTGATGATGTAAGGGGTGGTTTAGCTGATGTATTAGTAATTAAGATTTTAGACGGGGATAAAATATTATATCAAGGAGTAGCTAAAGATTTAACTAAAGATGAAGTAGTAGCTGCTGATGATATGTTACAAATTAAAGAAAAACGTAATTTAAAGATTACCTTCTATTATCCAAAGGAAAAAGGTAATGATGGTCAAGGATTAGATTTATCATTTACTATTGGTGTAGATGCAACACAAACCAAAAATAATCCAAATCGTTTATTTGATTAGGGATATATAAAAAGAAGGGGGAGTTTGATGAAAGTAATCGAGATTATAAAAAAAGCAATTACGCTAGTATTTGTAGTATTAGCAGTATCAATGATGATATTTACCATTGTATCAGTATCAACATTTGATCGTGTTGATCGAGATATTTTTGGATACAAAGCATTTATTGTTTTATCGGATTCAATGAAAGGTGAATTTGATGCAGGTGATTTAGTTTTAGTAAAAGAGGTTGATCCAACTACTTTACAAGCTGGTGATATCATTGCTTATACATCACAAAATACAGAAAGCTTTGGGGAAACAATTACCCATAAGATTAGAGAAGTTAAAACTGATGATCAAGGTAACTTAGGATTTATTACCTATGGTATATCAACTGATACCAACGATGAAACATTAGTTACTTCAGAATATGTTATTGGAGAATATCAAAATAACCTTCCAGGAATTGGTAAGTTCTTCCAATTCTTAAAAACAACACCGGGATACATTGTATGTATTTTAATCCCATTTCTTGTTTTAATTGTTATTGAAGGTGTTCGTTGTATTAACTTATTCAAACAATATAAGGCTGAACAACAAGCTGAATTACAAGCTCAACGTGATAAGATCGAAGAAGAAAGAGCTGAAAACCAAAGAATGATGCAAGAATTATTAGCTATGAAAAAAGAAATGGAAGAAAAACAAGCATCATCTAATCAGGGATAAGACATAGAAATATGTTTTATATAGAAATGTCATGAATTTGATAGAAGGGAGAAAACGATATGACAAACAAAAACTCAACTAAAAAAGCATTGATTTCTAGTGCATTAGCATTAGTATTATGTTTATCAATGCTAGTCGGTACTACATTCG